>JBKPQM010000021.1:0-22521 GCA_046734095.1 Actinomycetota bacterium
GGCCTCGAGAGTCGCACGAGTGCCGTTCGCGAACCGCAGCAGACAACCTGCGTAATCCTCGTTCTCGACGTCGCCCAGGTCGCCGACGCCCAGGTCGTAGTGGCTCCCCGTGCCGCCCGGCTGGGGACGCTCGGCGATGAACACCGCCGTGTCAGCGACGAGCGACTCGACCTCGCCGAGCAGGTGCCGGGCCAGGTCGACGCCGTGCGAGACCAGGTCCGCGAGTACGCCCGAGCCGCCGCGGCGCCGTTCGAACCGCCAGGACAGCGCCACCTGCGGATGGGCCGCATAGTCGCTCAGGAGCCGGAACCGGGCGTGCGTCGGCCGGCCGATCTGCCCCTGCTCGATGAGCATCCGGGCGTAGGCAACCGCCGGGACGTTGCGATAGTTGAAGCCGACCATGGCTTGGACGCCGGACGCGCTCACAGCGTCGGCAACGGCTCGGGCGTCGGCGACGCTCAGCCCGACCGGCTTCTCTATCCAGACGTGCTTGCCGGCGCGCGCCATTGCCACGCCGATCTCGCGATGCAGGAAGTTCGGCGCGGTGATGCTGACCGCCTGGACGGTGTCGTCGTCGATCAGGTCACGCCAGGACGGCCTGCTGCGCGCGAAGCCGTACTGGTCGCGGGCCGCCTCCAGCCGGTCGGCTTCAGGATCGGCGACGGCGACCAGTTCGGGCCGGATCGGCAGCTGCGGGTAATGGTGCAGCACGCGTCCATATGCGTGCGTATGGACGCGGCCCATCCAGCCGAAGCCGACCACTGCGACCCCGATCGGTTGCCGAGTCATCGCGCTACCCCCTGCTAGAAGTCAGACCTTCGGTGCACCGCTCATAGTGGAACCGGCGGCGACTGGCAACGACGAGAGGAACTCGAGGCTGCGGCGCACATCATCGATCGGGCCCGCACCGGCCGCGGGCTCGTCGGCCAGCGCGTAATCCTGCTCGAGGACATACCAGCCTCGATAGCCGGCCGCCTCCAACGCCGAGACGATGCCGACGATATCGAGGTCGCCATCGCCCAGTGGCGTGTACAGACCCCGGCGCACCGCATCGATGTAGCTGGCGTCGTGCACGATCGCGCCCACCGACGCTTGAACGTCCTTCACATGCACGTGCGCCACGCGGTCGGCCGCCGCCCGCACCAGTTCGAGCGGGTCGGTGCCGCCGATGAGCAGGTGGCCCGTATCCAGGCACAGCGGGATGTCGCTCGAGTCCAGTAGCCGGTAGACCGTGGCCCGATCCTCGACGGCGGTGCCGAGGTGCGGATGCAGCGTGGCGCGCAGGCCGTGTTCGCCGGCCAGATCCTGCAGCCGCTTCAGGTTGCCCAGCAGGACTCGCCACCCGTCGTCGTTCAACGGCACCGGCCGGTCGTAGCCGCCGTCGAGCGAGCGGGCCGCGAGTACAACCACTTCCGATCCTGCGGCCGCCAGTGTTCGGATCGCATGTTCGGCCGTGCTGAGATCGGCCGGGCCGATGTGCATCACCACGGGAAGGAATCCGCCGACTAGACGCAGCCCGTGCCGCCTCAGGAGATCCCGCACCTGTGTGGGCTCCGCCCCGAGGTACCCAGTCGGTCCAAGCTCGGTCGCGCGCAGGCCCAGCGACCGCATCTCCGCCAGCACCCGTACAGGCGGTAGCTCGTAACCCCAGTCGGGTGCTTCGCACACCCCCCACGAAATCGGTGCAGCGGCGACTCGCTCGACGAGCGGACTGGCTGGCATACTTGCTCCCCCGAGCTACTAGAGCGCTCTAGCACTTGGAAGTATCATCGCGGCCAGGAGGGATGTCAACGGCGCTGCGAGGTTTGGTTGGGGACCCATCCGACGTTGGAGGACGTCGCCGCACGGGCTGGCGTATCGCGGGCACTCGTCTCGATCGTGATCCGTGGCGTCCCTGGCGCAAGTACGACCACTCGTGAACACGTGCTGCACGTCGCCGAGGAACTCGGGTATCGCCCGGATTCGCGCGCCCGCCTGCTGGCGGGACGGCGTTCGCGCCTGCTCGGCGTGACCCTGACGCTCAACCACCCGTTCCACGCCGATCTCGCAGAGGGTATCTACAGCACGGCTGAGCAACTTGGCTACGAAGTCGTGCTTAGCGCGGTGACCGCCCAGCGCGGTCCGCGGCTCGCGATCGACACATTGCTCGACTACCGCTGCGAGGCGGCCATCCTGGTCGGCCGGCTCGTACGTGAGCCCTGGCTGTCGGCGCTCGGTGAGCGCCTGCCGGTAGTTGTGCTCGGCCAGCCGACGCGCAGCCGGGCTGTAGACGTGATCCGCGCGTCCGACGCGGCCGGCATCCGGCTCGCGGTCGATCACCTCGTCGGCCTTGGGCATCGCGCCATCGCACATGTCGATGGCGGCCGTGGTCCGGGCGCGGCAGCGCGGCGCAATGCCTATCGGACGGCCATGCGCCGCCTCGGCCGGGGGCCGCGCGTCGTCCCCGGCGGCCAATCCGAGGAGGACGGAGCCGCCGCGGCCCGATCGCTGGCCGACGCGCCGCCGACCGCGGTACTGACCTACAACGACCGTTGCGCCGTCGGGTTGCTCGACGTGTTCGTGCGGGCCGGCATCGCCGTGCCGGAGGACGTGTCTGTGGTCGGGTACGACGACAGCCAGGTCGCGCGGCTGCCCTACCTGCGCCTGACCACGGTGAGCCAGGATGCTGGGCATCTGGCGACGCTCGCGGTGCGACGGGCCGTCGCCCGGTTGGAGGCCGAGCCGGTCGCCGAACGCGAAACCGTGCTGACCCCCCATCTCGCGGTGCGGGGCACGACGGCCCCGCCTCGGCCGTCCTCATGAGCCGGGCCGGCGTGCCGGCGTAGGCCGCCGCTCGCAACTCTTAATCGTCGCCTCCTATCGGCGCGGCCGCCTCGACCGGAGTCTCGGGCCGGCGGGCGAGCAACACGCCGACCGCCGCCAGCATCAGCACCGCACCGAGCCAGCCCGCGCCGGTCAACGTCTCGCCCAGCAGCCCGACGGCGAGAAGCGCCGCTGCCAACGGTTCGAGCAGGGTCAGCGCAGCCGCGACCTCCGGCGACGTGGTGCGCAGGCCGCCAAAGAACAGCCCGTACGCCACGGCGGTAGTGACCACTCCGAGGTACAGCAGGGCCGCGATCGAGACGTCGTCCGCCGGCACACCGGCTCCGGCGACCAGCGCCGCGGGAAGAAGTGTCAGCGTGCTGACAATGCTCGTCGCACCGGTCAGCGTCAGCGCCCCGGCCCCGGACGCTAGCTGCCGGCCGAGCACCGTCGAGGTCGCGTACGCGAGTCCTGATCCGAGCGCGGCGATTACCCCCGCCATCGGGTGCGCTCCCGAGGCCGAATTCGTCGACATCGTGATCAGCACGAGCCCGGCGATCGCACCGGCAAGCGTGGCAAGTGAGCCGGCCGAAGGTCGGCTCCGCCGGGCCACCGCCGAGGCGCAGGTCACCGCGATCGGCGCCGTGCCGATGCAGATCAACGTCGCCAGACTGACGCCGACGTCGGCCACGGAAACGAAGTACAACGCCTGGCTCACCCCGAGGAATGCGCCGGCCGCGGCGAGCACACCGAGCCGACGCCCTCCCGCCGTGACCGCGAGTCTAGCCAGCGCCGGCCCGCGCAGGGCGGCCAGAACCGTTGCGGCGATGAACGTCCGGTAGAAGGCGATCGACACGAAGGAGAGTCCAGCTCGCGCATGGACGGCGCTGGCCACCACCCCCGTCGTCCCCCACAGGACGGCTCCCCCGCTGATCGCGAGCACCCCCGTCCGGGCGCGCAACGATGAAGAAAGAACAGACATGTGAATGCGCTCCGAGATCGATCCGACGGGAACGTCCGGGGCGCGACCCGGCGATGTCTGTCACCGCGCCGACACTCGTCGACGCGGACGCTACCTCAGCGCGCCCCTGTCAGGAGCGCGGAGGGGGCAGGATGCCCCGCAGCGGAGTCACGTCGTTGAGGCTACTGTGCGGGTCAACCGACATCTGCCGCATCCGTGCCTCCGGCGGCGGACGGACGTCCCGAGGAAACCCCTCCGGAACCCATCTCTGCGAGGATGGCGGTGTTCCCGCGACGAGAGGAAGGCCGCCATGACCGACGGAGCGCCGACCGCCGCGGGCGCCGTGCCGCCTGAGTTGGCCGTCCCCCGCCAGGCACCCGACCGCAACCTTGCCCTCGAGATCGTCCGTGTCACCGAAGCGGCGGCCATGGCCGCCGGGCGCTGGGTCGGGCGCGGTGACAAGAACGGCGGCGACGGCGCGGCCGTCGACGCCATGCGAACGTTGATCGAGACGGTGTCGATGCGCGGAGTGGTCGTCATCGGCGAGGGGGAGAAAGACAATGCACCCATGCTGTACAACGGCGAAGAGGTCGGCGACGGCACCGGTCCGTTGTGCGACGTCGCCGTGGATCCCATCGACGGCACGACGCTGATGGCCAAGGGCATGCCCAACGCGCTGGCGGTCATCGCCGTCGCCGAGCGCGGAAGCATGTTCGACCCCTCGGCCGTCTTCTACATGGAGAAGCTCGCTACCGGATCGGAGGCCGCCGATGTCGTCGACATCACGGCGCCGGTCGGTGAGAACGTGCGACGCGTTGCCAAGGCGAAGCGCGGCCATCCCGAAGACGTCACGGTCTGCATTCTCGACCGGCCACGCCACGCCCAACTCGTCGAAGAGGTGCGCACAGCCGGCGCCCGCATCAAGTTCATCACCGACGGCGATGTTGCCGGGGCGATCATGGCAGCGCGCCCGGGCACCGGCGTCGACCTGCTGCTCGGTGTCGGCGGCACCCCTGAGGGAATCATCGCCGCCGCTGCACTGTCGTGCATGGGCGGTGTGCTGCAGGCTCGGCTTTGGCCGCGCGATGAAGCTGAGAAGCAGGGGGCACTCGACGCCGGCCACGACCTCGACCGCGTGCTGACGACGCGCGACCTCGTCGGCGGCGATGACATCTTCTTCTGCGCTACCGGCATTACTGACGGTGAGCTGTTGCGGGGTGTTCGCTACTACGCCGACTCCGTGCAGACCGAGTCGATCGTCATGCGCTCCAAGTCCGGCACCATCCGAGTGATCAACTCGTTGCATCAGCTGGGCAAGCTTCGCGCCTACGCGTCGATCGACTTCGACCGTAATTGATAAGGGAGAACCATGCTTGTCGTAACAACGAACGAGATCCCGGGCTGGGAAATTCAACGCGTGTGTGGCGAGGTCTTCGGGCTGACGGTTCGATCACGAAACGCGTTCTCGCAGCTCGGTGCCGGGTTCAAGTCACTAATGGGCGGCGAGCTCAAGGGCATGACCGAGAATCTCGTCAACAGCCGCAACGAGGTGATGGGTCGCATGCTCGAGGCCGCCCGGGCGCGGGGCGGCAACGCGGTGGTCGGCATGCGCTTCGACACGTCGGAGATGGGTGACACCTGGACTGAGATCTGCGCGTACGGCACTGCGGTCGTAGCGGTACCGATCGACGACGGCGCCCGCCAGACGGCGGCCGAGCTCGGCTACGGGCAGCTCGCTGCGCCCAGCGTTTAGCTCAATTGTTGGCCCGGTCACCTGCCACGTAGGAGGAGTGTCGAGGCGCCTTACGATCAGGCCATGACGAGCGACCAGGACTACCGCGTCGAGAAGGATTCGATGGGCGAGGTCCGCGTCCCGAGATCTGCCAAGTGGCGAGCCCAGACGCAGCGGGCCGTGGAGAACTTCCCCATTTCGGGACGGCCGATCGAGCGTGAGCTGATCGGCGCGCTGGCCTCGATCAAGGGCACATCCGCACTGCTGCGGGCCGAAGCGGGCCAGCTCGACACCGACAAGGCCAAGGCAATTCACGCCGCGGCGCTCGAGGTCGCAAACGGTGATTGGGACGCCGAGTTCCCGATCGACGTGTTCCAGACGGGTTCCGGCACCTCGTCGAACATGAACGCCAACGAGGTACTCGCAACACTTGCGGCCGAGCGGCTGGGTGCGCCGGTGCATCCGAACGACGACGTGAACGACCCGTTCTCGTCGAACGACCAGTTCCCGGCGGCGATCCACATCGCCGCGGCCCGGGCACTCGTGGTCGACCTGATTCCCAGCCTGGATCATCTCGCTGACACGCTCGCCACGAAGGCGACCGAGTTCGCGTCGGTGGTCAAGTCCGGTCGCACCCACTTGATGGACGCGACACCGGTCACGCTCGGGCAAGAATTCGGCGGCTACGCCGCGCAGGTGCGCTACGGCGTCGACCGGCTGCGCGACACGCTGCCGCGCGTCGGCGAATTGCCGCTCGGCGGTACCGCCGTCGGCACCGGCATCAACGCTCCGCCCGGGCTGGCCGGCCGGGTCATTGCCCGGCTGGCCGACAACCTCCAGCTTCCACTCACGGAGGCCCGCGATCACTTCGAGGCGCAGGGGGCACGAGATGCACTGGTTGAGCTGTCCGGGGCGCTGCGGGTCATCGCCGTCGGATTGAACAAGATCGCGAACGACATCCGCTGGATGGGATCGGGCCCGCGGGCCGGGCTCACTGAGCTGTTCCTGCCTGACCTGCAACCCGGATCGTCGATCATGCCGGGCAAGGTCAATCCGGTCCTGTGCGAGGCGGTGTGCCAGGTCGTGGCCCAGGTCGTCGGCAACGACGCCGCGGTGGCCTGGGGCGGCGCCGCCGGCAACTTCGAGCTGAACGTGATGCTGCCGGTCATTGCCCGCAACGTCCTCGAGTCGATCCGACTGCTGGCCAACGTCAGCCGGGTGTTCGCTGACCGCTGCGTCGCCGGGATCACGGCCAACGTCGAGCGCTGCCGCGAGTACGCCGAATCGTCCCCGTCGATCGTCACGCCGCTGAACCACTACGTCGGCTACGACGAGGCCGCCAAGATCGCCAAGCAGGCACTCGCCGAGCGCAAAACGATCCGCGAGGTGGTGATCGAGCGCGGGCACGTCCCCTCCGCCATCACCGAGGAACAGCTCGAGCAGGTGCTCGACGTGCTGTCCATGACCCGGCCGGCGGGATAGCGGCCCCGCACAGATCATCGCGCCGCGTCCCCTGCTGCGCCGCTCAGCGTGCTGGTGAGGTGGCGTGTGGGAAGCGTGGTGGGTGCGCGAGGGGGCAGGCGAGAGTGTGGGTCAGCGACGAACGTCCGCACGAAATCGAGCGACGTCAGACGAAATTAGGGGCGACGCGGCAAGTAGGTTGAGCGCATGGCGACGGTCTACGAGGCAATCGACGACAAGCTGCGCACCTGGATCGCAAAACAGCCGGTGTTCTTCGTCGGTACCGCGCCACTCAGCGGGGACGGCCATGTCAACGTCTCGCCCAAGGGCATGGCCGGCACCTTCGTCGTGCTCGGACCGCAGCGCGTGGCCTATCTCGACTACTTCGGTAGCGGCATCGAGACCGTCGCCCACCTGCGGGAGAACGGCCGGATCGTAATCATGTTCTGCGCGTTCCAAGGACCGCCCAAGATCGTCCGGCTACACGGTAAGGGACGGGTCGTACTGCCGGAGCAGCCCGAATTCGCCGCGCTGCGCGGGCAGTTCGGCAAGGAACGTACGCATGCCCAGCGTTCGATTATCGTCGTCGACCTCGACCGCGTCGCCGACTCGTGTGGCTATTCGGTGCCGCGGATGGATTTCGTCGAGGACCGCGCCGTCCTCGATCTCCATCAGCTCAAGCGACCTAGATCGTATTACGACGAGTACTGGGACGTACGGAACGTGGCCAGCATCGACGGCCTACCCACGCGCTGACACGTCCCGCACCGGTAGGTGCTCCGATATGTCGGCGAGGCACGCAGCCTGCCGCTCGCCGAGTATCGACAGGATGAACACATCTAGGTCGCCCGGGCGCTGTTTGCTCCTACGGGGCCGGCCGTTTCCCGGAAGCACAGCACGAACCCCCGAACGGAGCGTCACTTCCAGCCGGCGGACCAGCGGGCCATTGGTGACCACGAGACCGTGGTCGAGGTCGGCCCACGGTAGTTCGGTCACCTGATCACGCCAGATCACGACGAGCCGGTCGGGATCGACGCGAAGAGCGTACTTATGCCGACGAGTACTGGTGATGCCACGCCGGACGAGCAGCCCCGCTCCACCCACCGCGACAGCGACGAGGAGGGCAAGCACGCCGGACCCAGCTGCGTTCGTGGCCAGAGCGATCACGCCGAGAATGATCAAGACACCGGAGATCACGAGGCAAATCGTCGCCTTCCGGGCCCAAGACTCCTGGTAGTTCGCACTGACTGCGTAGCTTCGGCTAGGTTCTTCCTGTCCGTCAGCCACTGGCACAATCTAGCGGTTCGAGGAAGAGCGCGGGCAATGACCATCAAGGGCGATCCGGACGTGCTGATGAAGGTGGCGCACAGCGTGCTCGCCGAGCCGTACGCCTCGGCCGTCCAGGGTTGGGGCGAGGCAGCGAACGGGTACGTCAAGGTCTGCGTCGGTCCCTCCGGGGTTCTGCAGAGCGTCGAATTGGACCGGCGGGCCATGCGGCTGCCGTCGCAGGATCTGGCCGCGAGCATTGTCGCGGCAGCCCGCGAGGGCCAGCAGGCCGCCGCGGCGAAGATCCGGGAGATCTACGCGACGTCCGACAAGAACGGCGGGATCGACGTCGCCTCGATCGCTCAAGGCGAATACGACGTCTCGCAGTACATCGACGAGCGGCTCGAGAAGGCACGTGCCATGATCCGCAACGCCCGCTACTAGGCGCCGCGAAGCTGCGAACATATCGGCAGCTCAGCTAACCGCGCTGCTCGCCATGCTCGACGCACCGAGCGGACCAGCCGGAGGGCGTCACCTGCACCACCATGCGGCGGCGGCACTGTCGGCAGTAACGGGGCGGCTCGAGTTCGCGAGCGCGGGCGCAGTCCGGGTGAGCGCCGCGCAGCGGCTCGCCGCACCGGTCGCAGTAGGTCACAGCTCGCGGGCCAGCGCCTTGATCGGCATCTTGAGGTCGGCCAGCATGGCCAGGTCCTCGCCGGCCGGACGGCCAAGCGTGGTCAGGTAGTTGCCGACGATCACCGCGTTGATGCCGCCGGTGATCCCGCGCGCGGCCAGATCGCCCAGCGTGATTTCGCGGCCGCCGGCGAAACGCAGGATGGTGCGGGGCAGGACCAATCGGAATGCCCCCACTGTGCGCAGCGCGTCCACCGACGACATCGGGGCGAACGAGCCGAACGGCGTGCCCGGGCGAGGGTTCAGGAAGTTCAGCGGCACCTCGTCCGGCGCCAGGGCAGCCAGCTGAGCGGCAAACTCGGCGCGCTGTTCTACGGTCTCGCCCATACCGACAATGCCGCCACAGCACAGCTCCATGCCGGCCGTACGCACCATCAGGCAGGTGTCCCAGCGTTCCTCGAACGTGTGCGTGGTGACCACCGACGCGAAGTACGAACGGGCAGTCTCGAGATTGTGGTTGTAGCGGTGGACGCCAAGGTCGGCGAGCTCGTCCACCTGAGCCTGGCTAAGCATGCCCAGCGAACAGGCGATGTTGATGTCGACCTCGGCGCTGATCGCCGCCACGCCGTCGCGCACCTGCCGCATCAGGCGCTCGTCCGGCCCGCGCACCGCGGCCACGATGCAGAATTCGCTCGCGCCGGCAGCCGCCGTCTCACGCGCCGCCTGGACCAGCGACGGGATATCCAGCCAGGCTGAGCGGACCGGGGAGTCGAAGACGCCGGACTGCGAGCAGAAGTGGCAGTCTTCGGGGCAGCCGCCCGTCTTGAGTGAGACGATGCCCTCGACCTCGACGGCATCGCCGCACCAGCGCATCCGCACCTCGTGGGCGAGGTCGAGCAGCTCGTCCACCCGCTCGTCCGGCAGCCGCAACACGGCCAGTGCCTGTTCCTCGGAAAGGCCGACGCCATCCACGAGCACCTGCGCCCGCGCTACCTCGAGGATGTCACTCACCAAGCCTCCTGATCATCGTGCGCTCATCGCCGAACGTGGTTCGGAAAGCGACCCAGTCGAACGTCCCACCGAGCATCGGGCCCACTGCGGATCGTGCCGCTGTCTCGAAGTCCTCGCCCAGCGCCATGTGCTCCGGTAGCACGCCGGCCAGTTCACCGCTGGGCGCCATGCCGGCCAGGTCGGCGATGTTGCACCGCTCGGCGATCCCGGGCGCGTCCGGCCAGCTACCGATGACAATGCCGGCTACGTCGGCTTCCTCGCCATCCAGGGCGCGCATGGTGAGAGCTGTGTGGTTCAGCGTGCCGAGCGAAGCGGCCGTCACGACGACGAACGCCACGTCGATCTTGCCGGCGAGGTCGAGTAGCGTCGCCCCGTCCGAGTCGAAGGGCACGAGCAGCCCGCCGGATCCCTCAACGAGCACGAGGTCTTTCGTGACCTCGAGGTCGGCCAGGCGCAGCACCGCGTCGCCGAGATCGAACTCGGGCCGTCCGCTGCGCCGCGCAGCGTGATGTGGCGAGAGCGGCTCGGGATAGCGCGCGAACTCGTGCAGCGACGTCACGCCCGACAGCCGCGCGACCTCGGCCAGGTCGCCCGCTTCGCCGTCGGCCACGCCGGTCTGGGCGAGCTTGACGACCGCGACGGATCCGGACGCCATCGCCGCGATCGCCGCCGTCGTGATCGTCTTGCCGACGCCGGTGCCGGTGCCGGTCACGACCAGGATGCTCACAACGCCGCTCGTAGTGCCGCGGCCGCACGGTGCATGTCGGCCGGAGTCAGGTCGGCGCGAGCGGTGATCCGCAGACACGAGCGACCCGGTGGCACAGACGGCGGGCGGAAGCAACCCACATGGACGCCGGCGTCAAGGCAGGCGGCGGCCGCCGCGACCGCCCGTCCCGGGTCGCCTAGGAATGCCGGCACCACCGCGGCATCAGGCGAAACCGTCTCGACCCCGAGCGATCGGACGATGCCGGCCAGCACCCTCGCATGAGCGCGCACCGCGGACGCCCGCTGCGGCTCGGCTCGCAGCACCTCCAACGCGGCTAGACCCGCCCCCGCCGACGCCGGCGCACACCCGGTGTCGAAGATGAACGTCCGCGCGCTGTTGACGAGCAGGTCGACCACGTCGGTCTCAGCCAGCACGGCGCCGCCCTGAGCGCCGAGCGATTTCGACAGCGTGACTGTACGAATGACATCGGGTGCCCCGGCCAGGCCGGCGGCGGCCACCGAGCCTTCGCCGCCGGGGCCGATTACGCCGAGAGCATGCGCCTCATCCACGACGAGCAGCGCACGATGCTGCGCCGTCACCTCGTATAGCGTGCGGAGCGGTGCGAGGTCGCCGTCCACCGAGAACACACCGTCGGTAACGACCATCGCATGCGGCGTGTCCACTGTGGACAGTGCCGCATCAATCTTGTCGACGTCGCGATGCGGCACGACCACGATGGGCGATCGCGACAACCGACAGCCGTCGATGATCGAGGCGTGGTTGCCGACGTCTGACACGATCGTGACAGGCGGTCCGCCCAACGTTGTCAGCACGCCGACATTCGCCAGGTAGCCCGACGAGAAGACCAGTGCCGCCGGGGCACCACAGAACGACGCAAGTGCCGACTCCAGCGCCGAGTGCAACACTGTCGTGCCGGTGACCAGGCGCGAGCCCGTGCTGCCCGCACCCCACTCCTGGGCCGACGATGCCGCGGCCGCGGTGACCCGGGGATCGCGGGCCAACCCCAGGTAGTCGTTGCCGGCCAGATCGAGCAGATCCTCATCGGCCGAGCGGGGACGCAACACCCGATGCAGCCCGGCCGCCCTGCGGGCCGACAGCATGTCCTGCACCCGACTCACTGCACGACCTCGCGCACGCTCGCGTCCACAACGCCGGCCAGCTCGGCCAGTTCGGAGGAGGTGATGCCCAACGGCGGCATCAGTACCACGACGTCGCCCAGCGGCCGGATCAGCACGCCTCGCCGGCGAGCGGCTCGGCACACCTCGAACCCGGTTCGCTCCCCGACCGAGCGCACCTCGATGCCGGTCATCGTCCCGACGCGGCGAACCTCGACCACGCCGTCGTAGCCCGACAAAGGGGCGAGCAACTCGCCGAGCTGGTCGCCGACCGAAGCCGCCCAGGTCACGGTGTCGCGGTCGTGCATGAGCCGCAGGTTGGCCACCGCCGCGGCACACGCCAACGGATTGGCCGTGTAGGTGTGGCCATGGAAGAACGTCCGGGTGGCCCCGCCCAAGAAGGCCTCGTAGATCGACTCACGCGAAAGCACCGCTGACAGCGGCAGGACGCCGCCAGTGAGCCGCTTGCCGACCACCATCAGGTCGGGTGCGACACCCGCGTGCTCGACGGCGAACCATCGCCCGGTGGCACCGATTCCGGTGGCCACCTCATCCACCAACATGGCCGCGCCGGACGCGTCACACTGCCGCCGCACCCCGCGCAGGAACGACGCGTCGTGCGTCAGCATGCCGCCCGCGGCCTGCATCATCGGCTCGACAACGACGGCGCACACTCGCGAGCCGTCGCGCTCCAGCATCGCGACCAGCTCGTCGAGCACTTCGGCCGCGCGGGCCGCTCGCGACTGTCCGGGCGCGAGCACTCCCGGCGACGAGAGCATCCGCGTCTCGATCAGCAACGGACGGTAGGTGGAGTGGAAGAGCTCCACACCGCCCAGTGAGACGGCACCAAGAGTGTCACCGTGATAGCCCTCCGCCACGTGCACGTACAGCGGGCGATCCTCGCGCCGCTGCCGGGCTGCCTGGTAGGCGATCTTGATCGCCGCCTCGGCCGCGGACGACCCGTCGCCGGCGAAGAAGACCCGCGACAAGCCCGGCGGTGCCACCCGCAGCAGCTCCTCAGCCGCGAGGACGCCCGGCTCGTGCGTTAGGCCAAGAAACGTCGAATGATCCAGCCGGGACAGCTGGGCTGTGATCGCATCGTTGATCGCCGCCTCGCCGTGGCCGTGCACGGTGACCCAGAGCGACGAGACGCCGTCGAGGTAGCGCCGGTCCTCGTTGTCGTACAGGTACACGCCCGACGCGCGGTCGATGACGAGCGGCTCATCGGAGGGCCACAACGAGTGCTGGGTGAACGGATGCCAGACGGCTTGCAGATCACGCGCAATGAGATCGGCCACGATTACGCCCGGGCACGTTCGGCGCCGTTGGGTTCGACGCCGGATTGCGCGTCAGGGTAAGCGTCCTCGTCGCCACTGTGCCGGATGCGCGCGACCATGCCGCCGATGCTAGCGATGAGCGCTCGCGGTGCTGTCACGCCGGCCAGCGCTCCTCGCGCAAACGCTCATCGCCGGGCCATACGGTCAGAGGGGCAGGCCTTCCAGCATCTCGGTGACGAGCGCGGCGATCGGCGATCGCTCGGAACGAGTGAGCGTCACGTGCGCGAACAGCGGATGGCCACGCAGCGCCTCGATCACCGCCGCAACGCCGTCGTGGCGGCCCACCCGCAGGTTGTCGCGCTGGGCGACGTCGTGTGTGAGCACCACTCGCGAGCCGGTGCCGATGCGCGACAGGACGGTGAGCAGAACGTTGCGCTCCAACGACTGCGCCTCGTCCACGATCACGAACGAGTCGTGCAGCGACCGCCCCCGAATGTGCGTCAGCGGAAGGACTTCGAGCATTTCGCGGTCGATCACCTCGTCGATGACATCGCGACTGACGAGGGCGCCCAGCGTGTCGAACACCGCCTGTGCCCAGGGCGCCATCTTCTCGCCCTCGCTGCCCGGCAGGTAGCCCAAGTCCTGGCCGCCGACCGCGTACAGCGGCCGGAACACGATGACCCGCTTGTGGGCCTGTCGTTCGAGCACTGCCTCGAGCCCGGCGCACAGGGCCAGCGCCGACTTGCCGGTACCGGCCCGTCCACCCAGCGACACGATGCCGATGTCGGGGTCGAGGAGCAGATCCAACGCGATGCGCTGCTCGGCCGAGCGGCCGTGGATGCCGAACGCCTCGCGATCGCCGCGTACCAGCCGGATCGTCTTGTCCGGCGTGATCCGGGCCAGAGCCGAGCCCCGTTCGGAATGCAACACCAGCCCGGTATGGCACGGCAGGTCGGCGGCGCGCGAAAGCGGTTCATTCTCGGAGAGCGAGAGCCGTTCGCCGCTGTAGAGCGCGTCGATAGTCGTCGCACCCACATCCAGTTCGGCCATGCCCGTCCAGCCCGAGTCGATCGGACCGTTCGTGTTGTACTCGTCGGCCTTGACGCCCACTGCGGCAGCCTTGACTCGCAGCGGCATGTCCTTGGTCACAAGCGTGACGTCGCGCCCCTCACCGGCCAGGCTGAGTGCCACCGCAAGGATTCGCGAGTCGTTGGTTTCGACCCGGAAGCCCGCCGGCAGCGTCGCCAGGTCCGCGTGGTTCAGCTCGACGTGGAGCGAGCCGCCCTCATCGCCGATCGGTACGGGCGAGTCGAGTCGGCCGTGCCTGATACGCAGGTCGTCCAGCGCCCGCAGCGTCTGCCGCGCGAACCACCCCAGTTCGGGGTGGTGTCGCTTGCCCTCCAGCTCGCTGATCACGACCAACGGCAGCACCACCTCGTGTTCGGCGAAGCGTCCCAACGCCCCCGGGTCGGAGAGCAGGACGGACGTGTCGATCACGAACGTGCGAACTGTGTTCGCTGGCCGCGATTCCTGCGGCTGTGGGGCAGGGTTCATCGGACCCTCCTGAACGGTAGACGGGTTGTTGCCACGTGGCGGACCTGGGCCGACCCGCAACGATGCGGGCGGACGGCCGGGAGCCCGGCTGATCGATGGCGGCAGCAGCGCAGTCGAGGTCGACGCTCGACAGGGGACACGATCGTCCCCGCTCGCTGTTCGTTACCACCGTGCGGGACCTCCCCCAGGCGGCTGGTTGTAGATCTCGTGGACAAACCTATTGTCGCCATTGCGGACGCTACGTCGCCAATCTTCGGCACATCGGCAGCCACGCGGTTACAGCCACGAAACAAGTCGGCTAACACTGCGCGATCACCGCTCGCGGGCGGACCGCCGCGCTACGGCCCCGCTTTGACCAAGCGCGCCCCCCCGCGTGCTCAGCGCCACCCCCAGCGCGGGTCCAAGTCCCACCCATGCGAGCGCCGCCTTCCCGCGCGACCCAAGCGCGCGTCCCCCGTGACCAGGCGCGCCTTCCGCGTGATCAGGCGCGCCTCCCCGGGTGATCAGGCGCGCCTCCCCGGGTGATCAGGCGCGCCTCCCCGGGTGATCAGGCGCGCCTTCCGCGTGATCAAGACGGAGAAGTGGTGGCACGCGCAGCCACTAGTCCCCCTTGATCACCGGCGCCCGGCGCGCGCGACCGTCGCACCCGTCGGCGCAGCCCGAGGGGTACCTACGGCGGGCGGCGAGTCAGTGTCCGTAGCGGCGTTCTCGGGAGCCGTAGTCGCGCAGTGCGCGAAGA
Organism: Actinomycetota bacterium; assembly: GCA_046734095.1. Lineage (GTDB taxonomy): Bacteria > Actinomycetota > Actinomycetes > Mycobacteriales > Jatrophihabitantaceae > DASXRA01. Next base: position 15,279 of record JBKPQM010000021.1, read on the forward strand.
AAGTCCACCTTGCGGAACTCTGGCCACAACGCGTCACAGAAGTAGAACTCTGAGTGCACAGACTGCCAGAGCAGGAACCCTGATAGCCGCTGCTCGCCGGATGTCCGGATGACGAGGTCAGGGTCGGGCTGGCCTCTCGTGTAGAGATGGTCGGCGATGTGGTCGACGTCGATGATCTCGGCCAGCTCCTCGATCGACGTGCCGGCGGCCGCATGCTCGTGCAGGAGTGACCGCACGGCGTCGGCGATCTCGCGCCGTCCGCCGTAGCCGACCGCGACGTTCACCGCCAGCCCCGGCCGGTCGACGGTGCGTTCCTCGGCGGCCTTGAGCGTGGTAGCGGTGTGCTGCGGCAATAGGTCCAGCGCACCGACGACGTTGATCCGCCAAGTGTTGCCATCGGCCGCCAGCTCGTCGACGACGCTCTCGATGATGTGCAGCAGTGGGCCAAGCTCGTCCGGTGGACGGGTGAGGTTGTCGGTGGAGAGGAGCCACAACGTGACGTGTTCGACGCCCGTCTCGGCGCACCAGGCGAGCAGATGCGCGATGTGCGCCGCGCCGGCAAGATGGCCCTCGTTAACGTCCTCGAATCCGGCGGCACGGGCCCAACGGCGGTTGCCGTCCAGCATGACGGCGACGTGGCGGGGAACCGGCTGACCGGCCAGCTGCGCCTTCAGGCGTCGTTCGTAGATCGAGTAGACGGCCGAACGCAAACCCACGGCAGTCAAGGGTAAGGCCTCGGCGAACCAACGCCGACCACGCAGAACTGCCACTTTGCCCCTCGGCTGCACGTCGCCGCTCCGCGTCGCCCGTCGGCGGCCCTTCGCCGCCGCACCTTGCCGCCCCACCTTGCCCCTCCGCGACACGTCCGGGCGCCCCTTCGCCCCTGGACGACACGCCCTCCGGCCCTCCCAGCATGCCGGCAGAGAGCAAAGTCGGCCCGCACCGGCACTTCGCCCCTCGGCGACACATTCGCCGGCTCGCCCAGCGTGCTGCCGGAGGGCAAAGTCGGACTGCAGGGCACGTGCGCTTTCGGCCGAACGCCGCCGGGCCACTCCGCCCGCGGAGCACATCGCGGGGCCACCTTGCCCTTCGGCGACACAGCCGGGCACGACTTCGCCCCTGGACGACACGCCCGCCGGCCCTCCCAGCATGCCGGCAGAGAACAAAGTCGGCCAACACCGGCACTTCGCCCCTCGGCGGCACGTTGCGGCGCCATCCCAGCATGCCGGCAGAGCGCAAAGTCAGCCAACACCGGCACTTCGCCCCTCGGCGACACATTCGCCGGCCCGCGCAGCGTGTCCCCGGAGGGCAAAGTCGGAAGCGGCCTTGACAGCTGTGTAATGATGTAAGCATGTAATGAGGGAGGTGAAGAAAATGGACGAGAATATTCATCACGAACACCATGTACGGGGTCAGCGCGCTCATCACGAGCACGGCTGGCGCGGCGAATTCGGCGAAGGCCGCGAACGCCATCACCATCACGGCGGCTTCGGCCACCGGCGCGGCGGGCGTGGGCGCGGCTTCGGGCGTCCCGGCGGCTGGCAGCAGGCCGACCTCCCTCCGGCCGAGGGAGCAGACGCGTGGCTGCGCGGACGGCTGCCCGAGGGGTGGTTCACCGCACCCCCGACCGTCACGGTCGACCGCGAGGAAATCACCGTGATCGGTGAACTACCGCCGCCGGAGGGTGACGAGACCGACGCGGCGCTCGGGCGCATCAGCCGGTTCCGGGAGGAAACCCGCGAGCAGCGCATGCAGATCGCTGACGAAGCCGAGGGCCGGTACGGGCGCAAGGTCGCCTGGGGCGCGACGATCGGCGACACCCGGGTGCTGTTCACCCACCTGTCGGTACCGGTCATGACCCGGCTGCGCCAAAGCGAGCGCCGGGTGCTCGACACGCTGGTCGACGCGGGCGTCGCTCGCTCGCGCTCCGAGGCGCTGGCCTGGTGCGTCAAGCTGGTGGGCGAGCACACCGACGAGTGGCTGGCCAACCTGCGGGCGGCCATGTCGGAAGTCGACAAGCTGCGGGCGCAGGGGCCAGATCTCGGCGACGTCGAAGACACCCAAGAGGTGTAAGCCGCCCAGGGCGCCGCTGATGTAGTCGCTCTGCGCACCTGAGCCCGCTGGCAACGAGTGGACTACATCAGCGCGCCCTACGACAAGGCTGCGGCAAGCTGCGCGACGTCCGTCACCGGGGCATCGCAGACCATGCCCCGGCACACGTAGGCGGCCGCTCGCCCGGCCACCAGCGGACGCGCTTCCAGGAGCGGAATACCGGCCGTGTCCGGCGCTCCGGACACGACGACCGCTCCCGGCGGGCGATCCCGCCAGGCGCGCCGGGTCAGCGGGCCGCCGCCTTGTTCGCCCACAATCGCGACCTCCAGCGGCCCGCTCACCAGCGCTTCGGCCGCGGCGAGCGCCCAGCCGAGGAAGCGCGGCTGCTGCACGCCCAGCCATGACACGACGCTCAGCGCAACCTGCGCGGCGTCGCGGTGGCCCAGCGATCCGGTGAGCGCCGAGTAGGTCAGCAGGGCGTGCGCCAAGGCGCTTTGCCCCGACGGCGTCGCGTTGTCGGAGGGATCCTTGGGCCGGCGGATCAGCCGCTCGGCGTCGTCCGCCGTGTCGAAGAAACCGCCGTCGCCGTCGGCGAAATGAGCCAGCGCCACGTCGAGAAGTCGACCCGCCGCGTCCAGCCAGCGCCGATCGCCGGTCGCTTGGTGCAACGCGAGCAGCCCCTCGGCGAGGTCGCCGTAGTCCTCCGCGACTCCGGCGGCATCGCCCGCCACGCCGTCACGTGAGGTGCGGCGCAGCCGTCCCGCCACGAGATGGGTCCGCTCGAGCAACTCGGCGCACTCGATCGCCGCGGCGACGTACGGGGGTTCGTCGAGCAGGATGCCCGCCTCAGCCAGTCCGGCGATGGCCAGGCCGTTCCAGGCGGTGATCACCTTGTCGTCACGGGCCGGCTGCGGACGCGTGTACCGCGCCGCGAGCAGCCGGGCGCGCAGGTCCGACCACTGCGCACGGTCGGGCGGATCATGCCGCAACTGCAGAGTCGACGCGCCGTGCTCGAACGTCCCGTTCTCGGTCACCTCGAAGAGGTGGGCCGCGGCATCGGCGTCGGACCCGAGGACCTCGCGCAGCTGCGCCGGCGTCCACACGTAGGTAAGGCCCTCAACGCCCTCGGTGTCCGCGTCCAGCGCCGAGGCGAACCCGCCGTCGCGGGTCCGCAGGTCGCGCAGCAAGAAGTCGGCCGTCTCGTGGGCGATGCGCTCGGCCAGCGGCGATCCGGTCAGTCGCCACCAGTGCACGTACACGCGCAGCAGCAGAGCGTTGTCGTACAGCATCTTCTCGAAGTGCGGCACCACCCACGCCTCATCGACGGAGTAGCGCGCGAAGCCGCCGGCGAGCTGGTCGTACATACCGCCCCGCGCCATCGCCTCGCAGGTGCGCTCGACGATCGCGAGGGACGACGGGGCACGGGTGCGCTCGAAGTGCCGCAATAGAAACTCGAGCACCATCGACGGCGGAAACTTTGGCGCGTGTCCGAAACCGCCGTAGTCGGTGTCGAACTGGCCACCCAACCGGGCGGCGGCCGCGTCGAGCAGCTCCGCATCGGGGATCCGGCCGCCCTGGTCGGCCGCCGTCGCCTCGGCCAGAGCGGCAGTGATGCGTGAGCCGGATGCGATCACCTCGGCGCGATCGGACGCCCATGCCTGCGCGACGGAGGTCAGCAGCCGGGTGAACTGCGCCCGCGGGAAGAACGTCCCGGCAAAGAACGGATCGCCGCTCGGGGTGAGCAGGCACGTCATCGGCCACCCGCCCTGACCGGTGAGGGCGGTGGTGGCCTCCATGTAGACGGCGTCGATGTCCGGACGCTCCTCGCGGTCGACCTTGATGTTGACGAAGTGCTCGTTCATCAGGGCAGCAACCGCTCGGTCTTCGAAGGAGTCGTGCGCCATGACGTGGCACCAATGACAGGCCGCGTAGCCGACCGACAGGAGGATCGGCACGTCGCGTCGCCCGGCCTCGGCCAGCGCCTCGTCGGTCCACGGCCACCAATCGACCGGGTTGTCCGCGTGCTGACGCAGGTAAGGACTGGTCGCGGTGGCAAGACGGTTGCTCACCCAGTCGAGTGTGACATCGTGCAGGCGATCAGTGTTTCCGCCCCGGAAGCGAGGTTCTGCCGTTGCGTCCGTACGACATCGTGCTGTTCGGGGCGACCGGATTCACCGGCCGGCTGACCGCCGACTACCTGGCCCGGGCGGTGCCGCCCAGCACGAGCTGGGCGCTCGCCGGTCGCGATCGGCCAAAGCTCGAGGCGGTGCGCCAGCAGCTGGGCGGACCGTGGTCGGACCTGCCGCTACTGCACGCGGACGTCACCGATCCCGCATCGCTACGCGAGCTGGCCGCGAGCACCCGGGTTATCGCCACGACGGTCGGACCGTACAACTGGTACGGGGAGGCGCTGGTGGCGGCGTGCGCCGAGGCCGGAACCGATTACCTCGACCTTGCCGGCGAGGCCGAGTTCGTCGACCGGTGCTATCTCCGCTATCACACGCGCGCCGTCGAGACCGGCGCCCGGCTGGTGCACAGCTGCGGGTTCGATTCGATTCCCGCCGATCTCGGCGCGTACTTCACCGTCCGGCATTTGCCCGAGGGCGTGCCCCTGCGAGTGCGCGGATTCGTCCGCGCCGCGGGCACGGTGTCCGGCGGGACCTACCAGTCGGCGATCATCGGCCTCTCGCGTAGGCGCCAGAGCGCCGCCGTACACCGGGAGCGACGCCGGATCGAGCCCCGACCTGCGCATCGCCGCGCTCGGGCCGTCAGCGGGAGGCTGCATCGCGACCCGGACGCGCACGCCTGGGCGGTGCCGCTGCCCACGATCGACGGACAGGTCGTAGCACGGTCGGCCCGAGCCCTCGATCGCTACGGACCGGACTTCGCCTTCACGTATTACGCCGCCCTCAGGAGGCTGCGGGCTGCGGTGGGCGGCATCGCCGCCGTCGCCGCGGTGGCCGCGCTCGCCCAGATCCCGCCGCTGCGGCGCCGACTCCTGCGACGCATCTCGTCGGGGGCCGGGCCTTCGCCCGCCAGGCGGGCGCGCAGCTGGTTCACCATCCGCTTCGTCGGCGAGGCCGGCGACCAACGCGTGATCACCGAGGTCGCCGGCGGTGACCCCGGCTACGACGAGACCGCGAAGATGCTCGCCGAGTCGACGCTGTGCCTGGCGTTCGACCAACTTTCCGAGACGTTCGGTCAGGTCACGACGGCCACGGCCATGGGCGACGCACTAATCGAGCGGCTCACCAAGGCCGGCATCTCGTTCAGCGTCCTCGACGGGCCGCCCAGCGGACCGCCGAGCCGCCGGGTTCAACGTCCCTGACCGCGCTGCTACTCAGATGATGTCCTCCTGCGCGCGCTGCCCGTTCTCCGCGCCGGGGTAGTCGGCTTGCGCTGCACGTTCCTCGACCGAGGCACAGCGGGGTCGGGCTTCGGCGCGCCCTGGTCGTCCGACGTCTGCGGCGCGCGGGTTGCCTTCCGGGTCGGTCCGTCGGCTTGCTTGACGTCCTTCGTGCCGACCGTCTTCGCGGACGTCCTTCGTCCGGTCTTCTGACGAGCCCCCGTGGCAGCTTGTCGTTGCCTCGGCTTCGGCGCGGGCTGGCTGGACGGCTCGGACCGCGCAGCAGGTGAATATGCCACGGGTTCGTCGCTGACGACTACCGTTCGATCGACGAGGACGAACTCGGGTACCGAATCAGTCCTCGTCGTCGCTACTTTTGTTGCCCGCCTTGCGACCACCCGGGCGTGCGCCCGCCCCCTTCGGGTTGAAAGACTGGCCGCCGAGCATCACCTCGGCGAAGTCGGCCAGGGCGCCGTCGAGCTGCTGGGTGATCCGGCGCTCGGAATCGTGCTGGGAGTCGCGCAGCACCCGGGCGAGTTCGTTGCGATCGGGTCGCGAGTCCAGCGTGCGGTCGATCTTGTCGACGCCGTTTTCCACCGCGCCGGAGAGGGATCCGACACCGGCGTGGATGGTGTCCTCGACCGCCTTCACCCGGACGTTGGCTGCCTCGAGGCGCTCGGCGATCTGCTCGATCCGGGCCGCCATGGCCTCCAGGCGCTGCGTCGGGTCGACGGCGGGTCGGGCCAGGACCTCGTCGAAGCGGCCGTGCACGCGGCCGACCTCGTCGTCGATGCGCTGGTGCAGACCGGCCGAGAGCTCGTCGAAACGCCGGTGCACCGACGCGGGATCGAGCTGGCCGGGCAACAGCTCGACGGCGCCCTGCACCCGGGCGACGGTGGCATCGGTCTCGTCGAGGCGGGCGTGCAGGTGCTGGAGGCGATCATCGAGTCCGTCCAACCGTCCGGACACACCTTCGAACCGGCCGGCCACACCCTCCAGTCGTGCCTCGAGCGCATCCAGCGGGGCGCCGACACGCTCGCTGAGTGCGGTCGCGGCCTCGATAACCCGGGTGAGCACGGCGTCTTGGGCGTCGATACGCGCCAGGGTCTCGTCCAGCCGCTCGGCGACCACGCTGACCTCGGTTCGGTCAGGTAGTTCGGTCAGCCGCCGCTGGATAGTCGCGACGTTGTCGTTAGTAGCCACTACACGCGACGTGCTTTCCCCGACGAACCCCTCGATCGGGGCGAGGCGCGTCCTGATCTCGTCGAGAAGATCGAGGACTTGACGCTGCTCGTCGGCATGCAGATCCGAGGCGCGCGCAAGCATTGCCCGCATCTTCTCGAATCCGACTGGGGATTGTCCGCTGACGGTCTGGTCCACCGTGCGACTACCTCTCTCAAGATCTGGACCCGACGACCGGTCCGCTCGTACGGCGAAATGCCAATACGAGCGCGAAGGATCGCGGCGGTGCGGGGCGGTAGGCACCACAGCATGCACTACTGCTCAACCGCCCTCTACAGGAGGGTAGGACTCCCGGCGGGTCGGGTTGACGCAGCCCTGTCCGGCGACCCGGTCAGGCCTGATGGGGCTACCGGATCACGTGTCCGGCGGGCGCTCCTCGGGAAGCGGCAACCGATCGTTCGGCCCGATGCCGGGGCGGGGCAGCTCGGTCGTCGGCTGCGGAGCACGCGGCGTCGTGATCTCGGTCGGCGGCTCGTCCGGGCCCGGCGGGCGAGGCGGCTGGCTCGGCGGCGCCGACGGAGCCCGGGGCTGGGCGCGCGGCGGCTCGGTGCGGCTCGGCCAGGGGGCGGGCCGGTCGGCATCTGGGGGCGACCAGGACCGCGC
>JBKPQM010000022.1:0-19469 GCA_046734095.1 Actinomycetota bacterium
GCACCGTGGAGTCGTCGACGCCGGCGAACCGGGCTCCGAACTCAGCGGCCGTCGCGATCAATGACCCGGTCTTCTCGGCGAGCACGTCCAAGTAATGCCCGATCGGGTCTTCACCCTCGGCGGGGCCGACGGTCTCCCGGATCTGGCCGCTCACCAGTCGCTCGAACGTCCGGGCCTGCAAGCGCACGGCGGCTGGACCGAGGTCGGCGAGCAGATCGGACGCCCGGGCGAACAGGAAGTCACCGGTGAGAATCGCGATCGTGTTGTCCCACCGGGCATTGGCGGACGGAGCGCCGCGGCGCACGCGTGCCTCGTCCATGACGTCGTCGTGGTACAGCGTGGCCAGGTGGGTGAGCTCGACGACCACAGCGGCCGGCACGACGCCGGACGCGGATGGGTCGCCGAAGTGAGACGCCAGCACCGTCATCAACGGGCGGAACCGCTTGCCGCCCGCATCGACCAGGTAGCGGGCCGCCTCCGCTATGAACGCGTCGTCGGAGCGCACGCTGGATCGCAGCAAGTCCTCGACGGAATCGAGCCCTGACCGCACCGACGCCTCGAGCTGGGCGTCGGCGAAGTCGACCCCGATCAGCGATGTCACCCGTGCAGTGTCGCAGCGTGCGACGCCAGATCGAGAACGGGCTGCGGAAACAGACCGAGCACGATCGTCACCAGCGTGGCGACGGTCAGCGCAAAGGTCGTCGTCGGCGACGGGATGGCGATCGTAGGTGCATTCTCCGGCGGGTCGGCCCAGAACATCAGCACGACGATGCGCAGATAGAAGAACGCGGCAACCGCTGAGGCGATCAGGGCGATGACGACTAGCGGCGCGGCGTCGTGATACGCGGCGCTGAACACGGTGAACTTGCCGACGAACCCGCTGGTAAGCGGAATTCCGGCCATCGACAGCAGGAAGAGCGTCATCAAACCAGCCACGACTGGGCTCTTCCGCGCCAGCCCCGACCATTGTGACAGGCGCGTCGCTTCACCGTCGGCATCGCGGACGAGAGTCAGCAGGCCGAACGCGGCCAGCGTCGAGAAGCCGTAGGTGACCAGATAGAAGAGCGTGCTGGAGATGCCGCTCTTCGACAGGGCGATGACTCCGACCAGGATGAAGCCCGCGTGCGCGATCGACGAGTAGGCGAGGATGCGCTTGACGTCGGTCTGGGTCAGGCCGAACACGGCACCGACGACCATGGACGCGATCGCCACCGCCCACATGAGGGGCCGCCAGTCCCAGTTCGTCGTCGCGAATCCGACGTACAGCACTGGCAGGATGGCGCCGAACGCGGCGATCTTCGTGCACGATGCCATAAACGCGGTGACCGCGGTGGGCGATCCCTGGTATACGTCCGGCGTCCAGCTGTGGAACGGCGCGATGCCGGCCTTGAACAGCAGGCCGACGATGAGCAGCGCAAGACCCATGTAGAGCAGCACGTCCGACTTGGTCGAGTTCTGCGCCGAGGCGAGGATCGCGGACAGATCGACGGAGTTGGCGTAGCCGTACAGCAGCGCCAGCCCGTAAAGGAAAAACGCCGAGGCGAACGCACCGAGCAGGAAGTACTTGACGGAGGCCTCCTGCGACAGCAGCCGCCGTCGTCGGGCCATGCCGGCCATTAGGTACAGCGGCAGCGACAGCACCTCGAGCGCGACGAACATGAGCAGCAGGTTGTTGGAGACCGGGAAGATCAACATGCCGCCGACCGCGAACAACGCTAGCGGGAAGATCTCCGTCTGGATGCGGTTGCTGCGCTGCAGTTCGCGGTCGCGGGGCGATCCGACGACAACGGCCGCCTGGGCCACGATCGGGCTGACCTCTATGGCGCGCTCCGACATGAGCATCACCGACATTATCGCCAGGATCAGGATCGAGCCCTGGATGAACAGCCCGGTGCCGTCGACGGCGACGGCTCCCCCGACTGTCGTGAGCGACGTGCCGTGCAGAGCGCACACCGCGATGAAGGCGCCGAGCAGGCTCGCCGTGGTCAACCCGACCTGGATCGAGAACCGCTCCGCCCGCGGAACGAATGCCTCGATCAGCACGCCGACACACGCGGCGATGAGGACGATCAGGATCGGCCACAACGCGTGGTACGCGATGGATGGCGCTTGGATGGGCGGCGCCGTTGGGGCCGCGAGCATCATCGCGCACCTCCGGTGGCGGCCGTACCGGCCGCCGGCGGCGGATCGGTTTGATGGACGTTCTGAAGGGTGGCGTTCACCGCCGGGTTGATCACGTCGATGATCGGCTTGGGGTAGACGCCGAGGAACAGGATGATCGCGATGAGCGGTCCGACTGCGAAGGCCTCGCGGACACTCAGGTCACGGAACCGGCCGACCTTCGCGCTGACCGTGCCCTGCATGGTGCGCTGGTAGAGCCACAGCACGTAGATCGCGGCCAGGATGATGCCGGTGGCGGCGAGAATCGCCAGGCCCTTGTGCCGGGTGAACGTACCGACCAGCACGAGGAATTCGCTCACGAACGTACTCATGCCGGGCAGCGCGAGGGCGGATAGCCCAGCTATCAGGAACACACCGGCCAGCCAGGGAGTGACGCTCGCCGTGCCGCCGTAGTCGGCGACGTTGCGGCTCTTGCCGCGCGCGATCAGCAGGCCGACGACGAGGAACAGCATGCCGGTCGAGAAGCCGTGGTTGACCATGTACAGCACGGCTCCAGTTCCGCCCTGCGAGGTGAAAGCAAAGATGCCCAGGCCGATGAATCCGAAGTGCGCGACCGAGGTGTACGCGACGAGCCGTTTCATGTCGCGCTGGCCGATCGCCAGGAAGGCTGCGTACAGGATGCCGATGACCGACAGGATCAGGACCGTGGGCGCGAAGTAGCGAGATGCGTCCGGGAAGAGCGGCAGGCAGTAACGCAGGAACCCGAACGTGCCGACCTTGTCGAGCACGCCGACGAGCAGCGCCGCACCGCCGGCCGGGGCCTCGGCGCCGGCGTCCGGCAGCCAGGTGTGGAACGGCACCAGCGGTGCCTTGATCGCGAACGCGATGAAGAAGCCGAGGAACAGCCACTTCTGCGTGGCGTTGTTGGGAATCGTGCCGATCAGTTCGGTGAACGAGAAGGTGCCTTTGCCCGCGGTGAAGTACAGACCGATGACCGCGGCCAGCATCAGCAACCCGCCGAACAGCGAGTAGAGGAAGAACTTCATCGCGGCGTACTGGCGGCGCGGCCCCCCGAAGCTGCCGATGATGAAGTACATCGGCACGAGCATCGCCTCGAAGAACACGTAGAACAGGAACACGTCGAGCGCGGTGAACACGCCGATCATGAAGAATTCGAGCAGCAGCACGAGCGCGAAGTACGCCTTGACGCTCCTTCGAGGCGGCGTCGTCTCTTCAGCGTCGCGTCGGGTGTCGAAGGCATTCCAGGACGCGAGCATTACGGCCGGCACCAGGATCACCGACATGAGCACCAACACGAGCGCGATGCCGTCCACGCCGAAGGCGATGTGCACGCCGAGTTCCTTGATCCACGTCCAACTGCCGACGAACTGGAACCGCGAGCCCTTGGTGTCGAAATTGGCGGCAACGACGATTGTGTAGATGGTGACGGCCAGCGCGAACACGAACGCGACCTGCTTGGCCAGTTTCGCGTTGTCCTCGGGCAGCGAGAACACTATGAGCGAGCCGACGAGCGGCAGGAGTACCAGGACGACCAGTACCGCGCTGTGCATCAGCTGAACCTCACCGCGAGTAGAACGGCCAGCACCGCGAAGGCGCCGACCAGCATCGACAGCGCGTAGCTGCGCACGAACCCGGTCTGCAGCCTGCGCAATCGGGCCGAGCCACCGCCGAATGCGGCGGCCAGCCCGTTGACCACGCCGTCAACGACCTTGTTGTCGAAGAACACCAGCGCCCTTGTCAACCACAGCCCCGGTCGCTCGAACAGCGCCTCGCTCGTCTCGTCCTCGTAGAGGTTGTGACGCGCCGCGGTGGTAACCGGCGAGACGCCAACCGGCCGGGTTGCTGGCACGGGACGCGTTCCGAAGGCGACCACCGCGCCGCCCACGCCCAGGGCCACGACCACCAACGTCAAGATCGTGAGCACCACCGGCGACACGGTATGCGCGCCCACCTCGACGCTGGGGCCGACGGATGGGGTCAGCCAGTGTTGCAGGCCACCGCCGAAGATCAGCAGATAGCCACCGACCAGCGAGAGCGCGCCGAGGATGATCATCGGCACGGTCATGATGGGCGGGGATTCGTGCGGATGGGCGTCCTCCTCCCAGCGCCGCTCGCCGTGGAAGGTCATGACGAGCGCCCTCGTCATGTAGAACGCCGTGATACCAGCGCCGACCAGAGCGGTGATGCCGAGCAGCCACCCGGACGTCCCACCCCTGTCCAGCCCCGCCTCGATGATCTTGTCCTTGGTCCAGAAGCCGGTGGCCAGTGGGAAGCCGATAATCGCGAGGTATCCGGCCACGAACACCCAGTAGGTGATCGGCATGACGCGCGCCAGCCCGCCCAGCCGCCGCATGTTGATCCGATCGTTCATCGCGTGCATGACCGAGCCGGCCGAGAGGAACAGCGCGGCCTTGAAGAAGCCGTGCCCCAGCAGGTGCATGATGCCGATCGCGTACACGCCCGAGCCGAGGCCTACCGCCATGAACATGTATCCGATCTGGCTCACGGTCGACCAGGCGAGCACGCGCTTGAGGTCGTCCTGGGCACATCCGCAGATACACCCGAACAGCAGGGTGATCGCGCCGACGACGACCACCGCCGTGCGCGCCGCCTGCGTGTGGTCATAGATCGGCGCGGACCGGGCGATCAGATACACACCAGCGGTTACCATCGTGGCCGCGTGGATGAGCGCCGACACGGGGGTCGGGCCCTCCATCGCGTCCGGCAACCACGCCTGCAGCGGGAACTGGCCGGACTTGCCGCAGGCGCCCAGCAGCAGCATGAACCCGAGCGCCGCCGCGACGCCCTTCGTCGCGTTGTCCATGCTGGCGAACACGCCGGCGAACGACGTCGTGCCGAAGTAGGCGAACATCACCATGATCCCGATCAGCAGGCCGACGTCGCCGACCCGGTTCATGATGAATGCCTTCTTTGCGGCCGTCGCCGCCGAATTACGGTTCTGGTAGTAGCCGATAAGCAGGTAGGACGCGAGGCCCACGCCCTCCCAGCCGACGTACAGCACCAGGTAGTTGTTGCCCAGCACCAGCAGCAACATCGCCGCGATGAACAGGTTGAACCAGCCGAAGAACTTACGCCGGCCGGGGTCGCCGGCCATATAGCCGAGCGCATAGATGTGGATCAAGCCACCGACGCCGGTGATGAGCAGGACGAACACCATCGACAGCGGGTCCAGCAAGAAGCCGACGTCCACCTGAAGTCGATTGACCGGAATCCAGGTGTACAGATGCAGGTTGACTTCCCGGTTCGACTCGCCCTTCACCGAGAAGAACAGGATCAGTCCATAAACGAAGAGGACAACCGGCACGAAAGCGCCGAGCCACGGCCCCCACTTGTCGCCTCGCTTGCCGACGAGCAGCAGCACGGCGGCCGACACCGCCGGAATCACGACCAGCAGCCACGCGGCCGACTGGACCCCGTGAGCAGTGTTCATGACTTATCGCGCCCAGCGTGAGCGCTCATTGAATGACCTGCTCTTGGCACGAGCGCTCTTCGCGCGAGCGCTCATCGCGTCGCTGATTCCGCGTCATGAGGCGGACAACCTTCCTAATACTTGAGGAGGTTGGCGTCATCCACGGACGCCGACCGCCTGGTTCGGAAGATGGACATGATGATGGCGAGGCCGACGACGACCTCGGCGGCGGCGACGATCATCACGAAGAACGCGATGACCTGACCGTCCAGCGAACCGTTTATGCGCGAGAACGTGATGAGGGTGAGGTTCACCGCGTTGAGCATCAACTCGATGCACATGAACACGACGATGGCGTTGCGGCGCACCAACACACCCACGGCCCCGATCGTGAACAGGGCGGCGGACAGCACCAGGTAGTAGGTCGGGGTCATGAACCGAGGTCCTTCATAAGCTTGGCGACGAACGAAAACATCATCAGCCGTCCTCCGGCCCGGGCAGCTCGGGCAGCTCGCCGGGCGGCTTCTCGCGTTCACCGAGCGTCTCGAAGAATCCAGGCGTTATCACCATGACGGACTCCGGTGAAACCGAGCCGTCGGGCAGCAACGCCGGCGTGCCGACCGCGTCGTGCGACGCGAGCACCCCCGGCCCGGGCAGCGGTTGCGGACGCCCGGACCGGATGCGCGCCTGGGCCAGGAGCTTCTGCGTCGGCTTGGGGCCATCGCGTTCGATGTGCGCCAGCACCATCGCGCCGACAGCCGCCACGATGAGCAGCGCCGAGGTGAGCTCGAAGGCGAACAGATACTTGGTGAAGAGCAGCTCGGCCAGCGAGTTGACGTTGCGCCCGCCGTCGTTCGCCGCGGTGAGGTTGGCGGGCCTGATGCCCTTGAACGCCCGGCCGACCGCGATCCCCACGAGCAGTGCGAATCCGATTCCGGCGAGGGCGGCCGCCCACCGTTGCCCGCGCAGGGTTTCCACCAGCGAGTCGGACGAGTCACGTCCGACAAGCATCAGCACGAACAGGAACAGGATCATGATGGCGCCGGTGTAGACGATCACCTGCACCAGCCCGATGAACGGCCCTTGCTGGATTATGTACATGGCGCCTAGGGAGACCATCGTCGCGGCCAGCGACAGGGCGCAGTGCACGGCGTTGCGGAACGTCACCATGCCGATGCCGCCGGCCAGCGCGATGGGTCCGAGAATCCAGAAGGCCACCGCCTCGCCGAGCGGGACCTGCCCGTTCATGAGCGGGGCGGCCGCGCTCAGCGCCTCAACCATGATGCCGGCCTACCTCAATAGCCCGCCCGACGATCGGCTTGCCGGCAGCGTTGGCGGCGCTCTGCGGTGGTCCCTTCATCAACGGCTCCTGCGTCTTGGCGAGGTAGTAGTCCTTCTCGTCGTCGCCCAGTCGCATCGGGTGCGGCGGCGCCTCCATCCCCGGAAGCAGCGGCGCCACCAGCTGCTCCTTGGTGTAGATAAGGTCCTGCCGGTTGTCGAGCGCCAGCTCGTACTCGTTGGACATCGTCAGCGCCCGGGTCGGGCAGGCCTCGATGCACAGACCGCAAAAGATGCAGCGCAGGTAGTTGATCTGATACACCTTGCCGTACCGCTCACCGGGCGAGTACCGCTCGGTCTCGGTGTTGTCGGCGCCCTCGACGTAGATCGCGTCCGCCGGACAGGCCCAGGCGCACAGCTCGCAACCGACGCACTTCTCCAATCCGTCGGGGTGACGGTTGAGCACGTGCCGGCCGTGGTACTGCGGCGCCGTCGGGTAAAAGTCGAACGGGTACTGCTGCGTGTACACCTTCTTGAACATCGTCGAGAAGGTCAGCCCGAATCCCTTGGCGAAGCCGACCGCGCTGCCAGTCGGCTCGGGTTCCGGCTCAGCCGAGGTTGAGCGGGCCGGACGCGGGGCGGGCGCCGCCGGGCGCGGCACCGGCCGGTCAGCCATCGTCGTCACGCTCCTTCGGGTCGAGAACTGCCGCGGGCGCCGAGGCCCGAATCAGCTTCGGCGCCTGCGGCACCTGCAGGTCCATCGGTGGGATGGGGAAGGCCGGGCCGAGACGATTCACGGCGTCCTCCTCGGTGGCCCGGGCCGCCCGGCGCCTGGTCGCCGAGCCCTCGAGCATGGTCAGGACCGCCAAGATGATCAGCAGCGCCGGCACGATCACGATGCCCACGGCCTTCCAGGTCGGCCAGCCCCGATCCCGAAGCACTTGCTCGCTGCTGATCGCGACGATCCACGCCAGGTTGGCCGGGATGAGGATCTTCCAGCCCAGCGCCATGAACTGGTCATAGCGCAGCCGGGGCAGGGTGCCCCGCAGCCACACGAACACGAAGATGCACAGCACGAGCTTGATCACGAACCAGAGCACCGGCCACCAGCCGGCGTTCGCCCCGTGCCACAGCGAGATCGGCACCGGCGCTCGCCAGCCGCCGAGGAACAGCGTGGTCGCCAGCGCCGACACAGTGACCATGTTGATGTACTCGGCGAGATAGAACATCGCGAACTTGAATGACGAGTACTCGGTGTGGAAGCCACCGACCAGTTCGGACTCGCCCTCCGGCAAGTCGAACGGGGCCCGGTTCGTCTCCCCCACCGCCGCGATCACGTAGATCGCGAACGACACGATCAGCGGAAGGCAGTACCAGATCTGTTTCTGGGCCCCGACGATCTCCGACGTCGACATCGTCCCGGCGAAGAGGAACACAGCGACGAACGAGAGGCCCAATGCCACTTCGTACGAGATCATCTGGGCCGCCGCCCGCAACCCACCGAGCAGCGGAAAGCTCGAACCCGAGGCCCAGCCCGATAGCACGATGCCGTACACGCCGAGCGACGAGCACGCGAACACGACGAGCACCGCGACGGGCAGATCGGTCAACTGCAGCGGGGTGTGGTGCCCGAACATCGACACCACTGGGCCGAACGGGATCACCGAGAACGCCAGGAATGCGGGCACCGCGGAGAGAACGGGCGCAAGGAAGTACACCGGCTTGTCCGCCAGCAACGGGATGACCTCTTCTTTGAAGGCCAGCTTCATGCCGTCCGCGAGCGACTGCAATGTGCCCCACGGCCCGGTGCGGTTGGGGCCGATGCGGTTCTGCATCCGGCCGACGACCTTGCGCTCGAAGACGATGGCGAACAAGACCATGACGACCAGGAAGGCGAACACCATCACGACTTTGATGATGACGAGCCAGACCGGTTCGCCGCCGAAGCCCGGGACGTCCGGGGCGGCAAGACTCATAGGTCGTCACCTCCTTCGATGCCCACGACCGGCGGCACGCCCACGCTCGTCAGCGTGACGACGTCGCCGGCCACCGCGCCGAGGCTCGCGCGCACCGTGCAGCCCCGCGCGTTCGTGGGCAGCCACACGACCCGGTCGGGCATCTCGGCGACCGTGACCGGGACAACGATCGAGCCCCGCTCGTTGCCCACGCTCACCGGCTCGCCCTGGGCGACACCGATCTCGTCGGCGGTGGCCTTCGAGACGAGGGCTCGGGCCGGCTTGGCCGTGCCGGCCAGGGACTCGTCCCCGTCGGACATGCGGCCCGCGTCAAGCAGTTCGTGCCAGGTCGCCAGGACCGCCTGACCGCGTTCCGGTCTAGCCGGCGTGCCGGGAACGAAGGTCGGCGCGCTCGTCCGCGTGCTGCTCGAACCGACGCGCAGCAGTTCGGCCCGGACCGCCTCGACCGTGGGCAACCCCAAGTCGATGTCGAGTTCCTCAGCTAGGCTGTGCAGCACCCGGGCGTCCGACATGGCGCCCGTACCGTGCAGGGTGAGGTCGAACGGACGCCGGCGACCCTCCCAGGTGACGTAACGCCCCGCCTTCTCGGCCGGCGGAGCGACCGGCAGCACCACGTCGGCGTGATCGGTGACGGCGCTGCGCCGGATCTCCAGGCTGACGATGAATCCGGCCCGGTCGAGGGCTTCCCGCGCCAGTGCGGGGTCGGCGAAATCGTCCGGGTCGATGCCGCCGACGACCAGCGCGGCCAGGGCGCCTTCGCCAACGGCGGCCAAGATGCCGTGCGCGTCGCGGCCGGGTATCGGGGAGATCGTGGCATCCCACTCCTGCTCGATCTCCGCGCGGGCGGCCGGGTCGTCGACCGGGCGCCCACCCGGCAACAGCGTGGGCAGCGCCCCCGCGTCGATCGCGCCGAGCTCGCCGGCCCGGCGCGGTACCCACGCCAGCCGGGCGCTGGTCCTCGACGCCAGATCAGCGACTTCCGAGAGAGCGCCCGCCGCGGACGCCAGTCGCTCGCCCACCAGGATGATCGCGCCGTCGGCACTCAGCGCCTCGACCACGTCCGAGGGCATCCCCGCCAGAACGGATGCCTCGCCGCCCGGCACGGTCGGGATCAGCGTCCCGCGGAGCTTGGCCACGCCGGACGACGCCACGGCGGCCACCGACCAGACGCGGGCCCCGCGGTCGACGGCCTTGCGCAGCCGCAGGAAGACGATCGGCGACTCCTCCTCAGGCTCGAAACCTGCGAGCAGCACGACCGGTGCGTTCTCAAGATCCGCATACGCGACGTGCGCGGGGGTCACGCCCGTGACGTGCGAGCCGAGGAAGGCCAGTTCCTCATCGCCGCCCGGACGGGAGCGGTAGTCGATGTCGTTTGTGGAAAGGGCAACCCGCGCGAACTTGGCGTAGGCGTAGGCATCCTCTTCGGTGAGTCGCCCACCGGGCAGCACGCCGACTCCGCCCCGGTCGACGGCCTCCCGCAGGCCGGTCGCCGCGAAGGTCAAGGCGTCCGGCCAGGAAGCCTCAACCAACTCACCGGTCTCGTCGCGGATCAACGGCGTCAAAAGCCGGTCAGCCTGCGTCGCGTATTGGAACGCCCAGCGGCCCTTGTCGCAGTCCCACTCTTCGTTGACCTCGGGGTCGTTGCCGGCCAGGCGGCGCGTGACGCGGCCACGCCGCCAGTCGCTTCGCTGCTGACATCCGGACGCGCAGTGCTCGCATACGGAGTCGGTCGACTCCAAGTCGAACGGCCGGGCCCGGAATCGGTACTCCGCCCCGGTGAGTGCACCGACCGGACAGATCTGCACGGTGTTGCCGGAGAAGTAGGACTGGAACGGTTGTTCGGTGGACGTGCCGACCTGCTGCTGGGCGCCCCGCTCGAGCATGTCGATGAAAGGATCGCCGGCAATCTCCTCAGAGAATCGCGTGCATCGCTGGCACAGCACGCACCGCTCGCGGTCGAGCAGCACGTTCGTCGAGATCGCGATCGGCTTGGCGAACGTGCGCTTCGTATCGCGGAAACGCGAGTCGGCGCGCCCGTTGCTCATCGCCTGGTTCTGCAGTGGGCACTCGCCGCCCTTGTCGCAGATAGGGCAGTCGAGCGGATGGTTGATCAGTAGCATTTCCATGACGCCCTGCTGCGCCTTGTCCGCCACCGGACTCGTCAGCTGGGTCTTGACGACCATGCCCGGCATCACGGTTGTGGTGCACGACGCCGCGGGCTTCGGCATGCCGCGCCCGTTGCCCATGTCGGTGACCTCGACCAGGCACTGCCGGCAGGCGCCGACCGGCCCGAGCAGTGGGTGGTCGCAGAATCGTGGGATCTCGATGCCGAGCTGCTCGGCGGCCCGGATGATCAGCGTCCCCCTGGGTACGGAGATCTCGAGGCCGTCGATGGTCAGAGTGACCAGGTCTTCCTTGGCCGGAGCGCTCATGCCGTCGCTCCCATGGGTTGGGCGATCAATGCCTCGTACTCGTCGCGGAAGTACTGGATCGACGATGCGATGGGGCTCACCGCGCCGTCGCCCAGCGCGCAGAACGACCGGCCGAGGATGTTGTCGCCGAGGTCGAGCAGGGTATCGATGTCTTCCGTTGTTCCCTGCCCGTGCACGATCCGGTCCAGGATCTGCGCCGCCCAGTAGCAGCCCTCGCGGCACGGCGTGCATTTTCCGCACGACTCGTGCTCGTAGAACTTCGTCCACTTCCAGACGGCGCGCACGACGCTGTCGTCCTCGTCGAAGACCATGATCGCCGACGTGCCGTTTAACGAACCCGCCTTGACCACCGAATCGAAGTCGAGCGGCACGTCGAGGTGCTCCCGGGTGAACAGCGGGGTGGAGGCGCCGCCCGGCGTCCAGAACTTGATCTCCTTGCCGCGGCTCATCCCCCCGGCGAGATCGAGCAGTTCCCGAAGCGTGGTGCCCATCGGCGCCTCGTACTGGCCGGGCTGCATGATCCGCCCGGACAGCTGGTAGACGTCCGGGCCGGGCGACCCCTCGGGGCCCAGCGCGCGGAACCAGTCCGCGCCGCCCAGCACGATGTAGGGGACGCTGGCCAGCGAACCGACGTTGTTCACTACGGTGGGAGCGTCATAGAGACCGTTGGTCGCCGGGAACGGCGGCTTGAGTCGCGGCTGGCCGCGCTTGCCTTCGAGTGAGTCCAGCAGCGCTGTCTCCTCGCCGCAGATGTAGGCACCGGCGCCGTTGTGCACGGTGATGTCGACGGCGACGCCCGTGCCCATGACGTCCGGCCCCAGGTAGCCGCGCTCGTATGCTTCCTGCACGGCCCGGGTCATTCGCCGGATCGCATGCACCGCCTCGCCGCGGATGTAGACGAAGGCGCGCTGCGCACGCACGGCGTAGCAGGCGATGATCGCGCCCTCGATCAGCGAGTGCGGGTCATTCATCATCAGCGGCACGTCGCGACACGTGCCGGGTTCGCTCTCGTCGGCGTTCACCACGACGTAGTGCGGCTTGCCGTCGTTCTGGGGTATGAACTGCCACTTCAAGCCGGCCGGAAAGCCGGCCCCGCCGCGGCCGCGCAGGGTGGCGTCCCGAACCACGCCGATGACCTCGTCCGCGGGCATGGTGAGCGCCTTGCGCAGGCCTTGGTAGCCGTCGAGCGCCTCGTAGTTGTCGATCTTCCACGGCTGGTTCGTACCGAACCGCTTGGTGAGGACAGGGGTGAGCGGCATTATGCCTTCCCCTCTTCGCGCGTGTCGTCTTCAACGGTCTGCGGCGCGACGCCCTCCACGGCCTCGTCCTCGCGTGACAGCGCGTACGACGGCGCGGTGTAACCCCGCTCGACGGCGAGCCGCACCCCGATCTCGGTCGGCGTTCCGGTTGCCTCGGCGTCGAGAGATTCCGGGCGTTCGTCGGCGAATCCCGCGATCTGGCGGGAGATTTCACGGAACGAGCACAGCGGGGCGCCCCGGCTCGGCAGCGGCCGTTCCCCCTGGCGTAGCGCCGAGACGAGTTCCTGCGCCGATTCGACGCTTTGGTTGTCGAAGAACTCGTAGTTCACCGTGACGACTGGCGCATAGTCGCAGGCGGCCAGGCATTCGGCGTGCTCGAGCGTAATCGCCCCGTCCGATGTCGTCTCGTTCATGCCGACGCCGAGTGACTTCGACAGAGACTCGTAGATCTCGTCGCCGCCCATTAACGCGCACAACGTGTTCGTGCACACGCTGACCAGGTACTCGCCGGTCGGCTCACGCTTGAACATCGTGTAGAAGGTGACGACGGCGGCCACCTGCGTCTTGGTGAGTTCCAGGAAGTCGGCACAGAAGGCGATGCCGTCCGGGCTGACGTATCCCTGCTCGGACTGCACCAGGTGCAGCATCGGCAGCAACGCCGATCGGCTCTGCCCCTCGGGGTAGCGGGCCACGATCTCGGCCGCGGCCGCGCGGACGTCGTCACCAAACACGCTCGGATCGCCGGGCCGCTCGAGTTTCATCACAGAAGTACGGAAGTTCGTCACTACCGGACTCCATCCCGGTTTCGTTCGCCGGCAGTCCAATGGGCGGCCGAGGGAAGCCGATCTCTCACCGGTCGCACCCTCCCATTATCGGATCGATCGACGCTACCGAGGCGATCACGTCGGCGATCAGCCCACCGATAGCCAGCGTGGCTGTAGATTGCAGATTGATGAAGGACGGCTCGCGGAGGTGGACGCGGTAGGGGCGGGTGCCGCCGTCACTCACGACGTGCGCCCCCAACTCACCGCGGGGCGACTCCACCGTCGCGTACACCTGCCCGGGTGGCACTCGGAAACCCTCGGTGACCAGCTTGAAGTGGTGAATCAGGGCTTCCATCGAGTCGGCCATGATGTGCTGAATGTGCTCGAGCGAATTGCCCAGGCCGTCGGGGCCGAGCGAGAGCCGTGCCGGCCAGGCGATCTTCGGGTCGTCGATGATCGTCGGCCCGGGCTCCAACCGGTCGAGCACCTGCCCGACGATCTTCACCGACTCGTGCATCTCGGCGACGCGCACGACGAACCGCGCCCAGGCGTCGCCCCGGTCGTCGGTGGGCACCTCGAAGTCGAACGTCTCGTAGCCCAGGTACGGCTCGGTCTTGCGCAGATCCCACGGCAGCCCAGCCGCCCGGAGCATCGGGCCGGTGACGCCCAGCGCCAGGCACCCGTCAACACCGAGCCAACCGACGTCCTTGAGCCGGTTCACCCAGATCGGCTGGCCGCGTAGCAGCCGCTCGACGCCGTTGAGCTCCTCGCGGGTCTCTTTGATCCACTCGCGGATCTTCTCGACCGCACCGTCCGGCAGGTCTTGGGCGATACCTCCCGGCCGGACGTATCCGTGGTTCATGCGCAGACCGGTGATCATCTCCATCACGTCCAGGCACCGTTCGCGCGCCCGGAAGCCGTTGGTCATCGCGGTTATCGCCCCCAGCTCCAAGCCGCCGGTGGCCAGCCACACCCAATGCGACGAGATCCGGTTGATCTCCATGAGCATGACCCGGATCAGTTGGGCCCGGTCCGGCACCTGAACGCCGAGAAGCTGCTCGACGCCTAGGCAATAGACCGTCTCGTTGAAGATGGGTGCCAGATAGTCGGCCCGCGTCAAGAACGTGACGCCCTGCGTCCAGGTGCGGTACTCGGTGTTCTTCTCGATGCCGGTGTGCAGATAGCCGATCACGACCCGGCAGTCGGTCACCGTCTCGCCCTCGAGTTCCAACACCAGCCGCAGCACGCCGTGCGTGGACGGATGCTGCGGTCCCATGTTGAGGACGATGCGTTCTTCTCTGATCGGATCCTCGCCGCCGAAAACGGCATCCCAGTCGCCGCCGGTGAGGTTGTAGACGCGGCCCTCGGTCGTCTCGCGGCTCGGACTGTACACATCACTCATCGGTAGGCCCGCCTCTCGTCCGGTGGCGGGATCGTCGCGCCCTTGTACTGCACGGGGATACCACCCAGCGGGTAGTCCTTGCGCTGCGGGAAGCCGTCCCAGTCGTCGGGCATCAAGATCCGGGTCAGCGCCGGATGACCGTCGAAGACGATGCCGAACATGTCGTAGGCCTCGCGCTCCTGCCAGTCGGCGGTGGGGTACACCGGCGTGACCGACGGGACGTGCGGATCCTCCACGCTGACCGCCGTTTCCAAGCGAAGGCGGCGACGGTAGGTCATCGACGTCAGCTGATAAACGGCGTGCAGCCGGTGTATCTCACCGAGGTAGTCGACACCGTGCACGCTCGACAGCAGCTCGAAACGCAGTGCCGGATCGTCGCGCAGCACCTGGGCCAGCTCACGGACATGCTCACGCGCGACGTGCAGGGTGAGTTCGCCGCGGTCGACGACGATCTTGGCGACCGCTTCGTCGAGTCGCGGATAGGCGGCGGCCAGTGCATCGACGAGCTCGTCGAAGTAACCGCCGAACGGACGTTGTGCGTCCGGCGGATTCCACGCCGGACGGACCAGGCCGCCGTAACCGGACGTGTCACCACTGCCTTCGACACCGAACATGCCGTGTTGCGGCGGGGGCAGGTCGGCGGGCGTCTCGCGGGAGGCCGTCGCCTTCTCGACCTCGCCAACCGGCTGATCAGGCACGTCGTTGGTCATGCCGGCCCTCCCTTCGCAACAACCGCCCGGGCGCGCATCATCGGGCGTATTTCTGGCTGGAAGGGACGAGCTCGACGTCCTGGTCGGCCAGCCGCTTGGCCCGCTTCGGGCCGAGCGGCTCGTGCATGATCTTGTGGTGCAGCTTGAGGACGGCGTCGATGAGCATCTCCGGACGGGGTGGGCACCCCGGCAGGTACATGTCGACCGGCACGATGTGGTCGACGCCTTGCAAGATCGCGTAGTTGTTGAACATGCCACCGGTACTGGCGCAGACGCCCATCGCCAGCACCCATTTCGGATCGGGCATCTGGTCGTAGATCTGCCGCAACACCGGGGCCATCTTCTGGCTGACCCGTCCTGCGACGATCATCAGGTCGGCCTGCCGCGGCGAGGGCCGAAACACTTCCATCCCGAACCGAGCGGAGTCGAACCGCGGCGCGCCGAAGGTCATCATCTCGATCGCGCAACACGCGAGCCCGAACGTGGCCGGCCACAGAGACGATTTACGTGTCCAGTTCACCAGCTTCTCGACGTTGGCCAGCAGGATGCCATCGGGCAGCTTCTCTTCAAGACCCATAGATGATCAGTCCCAATCCAATCCCCCCCGACGCCATACATAGGCGTACGCGACGAAGACCGCGACGATGAAAATGATCATCTCGACGAGCAGGAACAGACCGAACGCCTGACCACCCACCGCCTTCGTCTCGACCGCCCACGGATAAAGGAAGATGATCTCGATGTCGAAGACGATGAAGATCATCGCGGTGAGGAAGTACTTGACCGGAAAGCGGTGCGGGCCGAGCGGCTGCGGAGTCGGCTCGATACCGCACTCGTAGAAGTCCAGCTTTGCCCGGTTGTACCGCTTGGGACCGACGAACGGTGCGATGGTCACCGAGAAGAGCGCGAAGGCGGCTGCGAGCGCGAACAGCAGCACGATCGGCAGGTACGGCGCGAGCATCCTTCTCTCCTTTCGGTGTTGGCCAGGCTAGACGCCGGGCGCGTCTAGTGAATCGTGGGGGTGATCCTGAGCAGCGTGGTGATGAGCCGGTCGGACACGTCACCGTCGCGGGGATCGTGCAGGTTGGCCAGCAGCTTGAGCACGAACCGCATCAGCATCGGATGCGGTAGGCCGTGCCGGGTGCAGGCACGCATCACGGCCGGGTTTCCAATCAGCTTCACGAAGAACGCACCGAGCCGGTAGTAGGCGCCCCACTCGTCCGCCATCCGCCCCGGGTATGCCTGCAGCGCGCGCTCGCGTTCGGGCCCGTCCGGCCGGGCGAGCGCTTGCCCGACCGCCTCAGCCGCAAACTTGCCCGACTCCATGGCGTATGGGATGCCCTCGCCGTTGAACGGGTTGACCGCACCGCCCGAGTCGCCCACGAGAAGCAGCCCACGAGAGTAATGCGGGGTGCGGTTGAAGCCCATGGGCAGGCCGGCCCCGCGGGTCGGGCCAGTAGCGTTGCGTTCGCGTAGGCCCCATTCCTCAGGGGTGCTGTCCAGCCACCGGGTGAGCATCGTCCGGTAGTCCGTCTTCTGGAAACGGTTGGACGAGTTGAGCACACCAAGCCCGACATTGACGGTGCCGTCGCCCATGCCGAAGATCCAGCCGTATCCAGGCAGCAGCGTGGGGTCGTCCACGGCGTTGATGGGGCCGTCATACAGTTCGAGCCATGACTCGAGATAGTCGTCATTGGTTCGGGGGCTGCGGTAGTAACGCCGTACGGCGATGCCCATAGGCCGCTTGCCGTTTCGGTGCAGGCCGAGCTGCTGGGCGATACGGCCGGACACGCCTTCGCACGAGATCACGACGGGTGCGCGGTAGAACGCCGGCTGCCGCTCGGGGCCGACCTTGGCAGCGACACCGGCTACCCTCCCGGCTCGGTCGAAGATCGGCTCAGTGACGGCGGTCCGCTCGTGCAGAACGGCGCCCGCCTTGACCGCCTGGGTCGCCAACAGCTGATCGAGATCGGCTCGCGGCCGGACCAGCCCGTAGGACGGGAACGTCGTCAGATCGGGCCAGTCCAAGTGCAGCCGCATCCCGCCGCCGATGACGCGCAGCCCCTTGTTGTGCAGCCAGCCGGCGCGCTGGCTGACGTCGATGCCCATGTCGATGAGCGCGCGCGTGCCCCGCGGCGTGAGGCCGTCGCCGCACACCTTCTCTCGGGGCAACTGCGCCTTTTCCAGAAGCAGGACGTCGCGACCGGCACTGGCCAGCCAGTACGCGGCACTGCTACCCGCCGGCCCCGCACCGACGACGATCACGTCTGCGTCGTAGCGTTCCTCGCCGGGCATGCGTGCTCTCCCGTCTTGCCCATAGCTACTTTGTGAACGGCTTCACGAGCTGTCTTCGTCGAGTGTAGGCACGCCCTGTGGGCCGAATGTGCGGGGGCAGGACCGGTGCGGTTCTCGCGAGCGGGAGCCGCCGCGGCGACGTCCGGACGCCGCGCGATCTGTCGTCCGGACGCCGCGCGATCTGTCGTCGGTCGGCCGCGCGGCGCGAGGTTCTGACCGTCGCGCGGGTAGCCTCGCCAACGTGACGCTGGACCCGGTCGCGCTCGGTCTGCAACCGCATCCTGAAGGCGGATGGTTCCGCGAGACCTGGCGGCATCCGTCCACTGTGGACACTTCGCGCGGCCCGCGCTCGCTCGTCACCTGCGTGGCGTTCCTGCTGCGGCCGGGCGAGGCATCAGCCTGGCATCGGGTCCGCTCGGACGAACTGTGGCTGTGGCAGGGCGGCGGGCCGGTCCGACTCACCCTGGGCGGCGTCAATGCCTCGCCGCAGCCCGGCGCGTCGTACGAGCTCGGACCCGGTGGGCAGCAGCTGGTGCCCGCCGACGAGTGGCAGACGGCGCAGCCCGCATCCGACCAGCCGGCGCTGGTCGCCTGCGTCGTGTCGCCCGGCTTCGACTTCGCCGACTTCTCACTCGCCTCATGATCAACCACCGATCAGGGCGTGGCTTATCCGTGCGATCGTCTCAGCGCGCCACCGCATGATGTCGTCCCACAGCACGCGCACGACGCGAAAGCCGGCCCGCTCGAGGCGTTCCTGTCGCCGCTTCTCCCGCCACAGTGCGTCACCCTCGTACTTGATCTTGCCGTCGGCTTCGGCAATCACACGTTCCTCCCGCCACAGCATGTCGACGCGGTAGCGCCACCCCGCGCCTTCGACCCACGATTGGAGTTCGGGCGTAGGAAGGTTCGCGTCGACGATGCAAAGTCGGGTCAGCGACTCCAGCGGGGATTCCGCCAGCGGTGACGCCACAGCGACAATATCTCGGGCCTGGCGAGCGCCAGGCCATCCCGCGCTTCGAGAGGCTACGGAGCGCAACTCATCCGGACCGACCACCCGCTGGTGCAGCGCGGCATCAGCCGCTACCAGACCTGCCGCCCGGTCCTCTCGGGCCAGATCGACGATTGTCCGCGCGATCGTGGTGATCGGCGTGCCGAACCAGGTCGTTGTGTCGTCGACGGGATGCCTGGCCGCCCGAACCAAAACGCGACCTCGCGCGCCCATTCGCGACGGCTCGTCCGCTGTCAGGACAACGCGATCGGGGTGGTGCACCAGTGGTAGTCCGTGCACCACGCCGGCGCTGGCGCCACTGATCACATGCCCCGGGCGGACCAGAGCGGCCGCCGTCGCCGCGAGAGTGTGGCGCATACGCTCGTTGTCCGGGCGGACGGGCGCGACGACGCCGTAATGCGGCACGCACCACTCACCGGCTCGGACGAGTCGACGTACCTCGGCGTCCGACATGCCGGTCGCGCGAGCCTGCTCGCGAGTTAGGACGCACCCCTGCCCATACGCGAGTTGCAAACTCGCCTCCTCGGCGAGGCGCCGGCGCCGTGTTCTCGCTGACCACGTCGCTTGCCAGGTCCGAATCGGTCCGTCTCCGTCGACGGTCGGTACGACGACGTGGTCGAGGTACCAGTCCGGATCAGGTAACGAATCGCCCACGAGGCGATCATGGCCGAAGCCGGCGGTGCCGCGCGCCGACCGTCCACAAGCCTCTTCCCGGCCGAGATCACCCGATCTGGGCGCCAAATCGGGTCAGCTCGGCCGGGTAGGAGTGAAC
>JBKPQM010000023.1:0-8829 GCA_046734095.1 Actinomycetota bacterium
CCCTTGACCCGCGCCGAGCGCTCCCGCGTCGCGGCAATTGCCGGAGCGACGAGGTCGTGATGGATTGTCATACTTCTTGGCAACGCACAGCAAACCGAACTGCGCGCGTGCGAATCAACTCGCACCTCCTGCCGGAGATCCATCTCCAGGTCGGTCTTCACCGATCCGATCCGTGCTACCCATTTCTGCAATGTCGAGAATCGTGATTTTTGCCAGATCTTCCGTGAGAGACCGCTCGTGAGCACTTCGATGTCATTCACCGCCGACAGCACGACCGCGTCTTGTTGATGCTGTGCAAGCACCGCTGCAAGCTTGCTAATCAGCGCAAGCAGCTCCGAACAATAGTCGAGATACCGCGCGAGCTCCGACTGCGACAGGGTGCGTTCGGGAGAGGCGACCGTTGGCGCCGTTGACCTGAGCGCGAAATCCGGATCCTTCGTCAGCTGATGCATATCGACCACGTGTGCGATGCTGCGCAGCCGATGCAACATGCGCAGAGCGGTCCTCCGCTTGAATCGGTTTTCGAGCGACACGAGGAACAGCAGAATGAGAGACAGCAGGATGACTTCGTTCGTCGCCGCCTCAACGCCCTGCAGGGCGTCCGCGAATCCGCCTAATCCATTCCCCGCGACGGGCACCAACTGCGCGACTGCCCAGAGTACGATGGCGGCGACGGCCGTGAGTGCAAGCCCGATCAGACCTCGAAGCCACCAGAGCGGACGACGTAGCTGCCGCAACACTTCCTTGTTCGCCTCCGCAAGCTGCACCAGCTCGCCTGCGACGCGACTCAGACCTGAACCCGGAAACCGCGCCTCTATCCGTCGTTTCAGCTCGGTGATTGTTGACCCAATCGAAACGGGATGCAGCTCACTGTATGTTGGCTGAACATCGATAGGTGACATGATGGCAACATACTTACGCGTAGGGGGGCCGCTACACGCTTGTTCGTCTCCGGCGATCTCGCGTTCGATGGCGTCAAGACACGCATCACCCTCGCGGCGCGAGGCGATGTTCGCTCGTTCTGTTCCCTCGATTTTCTCCATCTAACGTGCCGAATGGGCCGCGGGCGTCAGGAGCAATCGCGCGTCGGCGCCGTTCGAAGGTTAGCCAGCGTGGTTTGACCGTTCCCACTGCGCCGGCACGACATCGACTTTCAGATATTTCTTGAAATCGGCCATGTGCTCTCGAATGTCCGCAAGCTGCGCGTCACCAGCAACACCGCGGCGCCAGGTGCGTCGGTCAATGGTGCCAAGCACCACGTAGTCTTGTCCGTGGGCTGCGGCGGAGAATCCAGATGCGATGATGACTCGCTCCAATTCGGCTCGATGGACGATGAGCGTCTCGCAGCGCAAACAGAGCCGGCAGGTCTTGTTCAGAAGCAGCAATCTCGGCCCCTCGAGCTGCCCGACATGAACGACCAGCGGGAGTTTGCGCATCCGGGTAGGCGAGCTGCAGCTCGGGCACCTCGTGAAGCGCTCCCGCACGTGCGGGTTGAGGACAAACGAGTATCGGGCCGGCAACGAACCCATGAGGAGTCGACCGGACTCTTGACCCGGTTTATGCATGGTTCCGAATTTGGCGCCCAGCATTCAACGCTTGCAGCAGTTCACGATGCAGAGACATCGTGTTCGTAGAATTCGATCAAACCTGCGATGTGCTGCACGAGCTCCGCGGGCAGCTCCTCTTTGGGAAGCGCTCCGGCAGCCACCGCCGATGCGACCGCGGGCTCGAGGTGAGTTGTGTCGTATCTCTTCCAGATCTCCCGCGACGTGTCCTGATGGAATCGATGCACGAGATCGTCGAGTTCAAACGCATCGATTTCGCTACGTTCCCAACGATCGAATTGGACGCGAAGCTCACTCAGGGCTTTGCGCAGTTCGCGTTCATGAGCGATCTCCGCCCATTCTCGAACTAGACGTTTGATCCGTTTTGGGACTTCTTGCATTTCTTGGGATCGGGTTTGCCTGGCTAACTTCTCCTGGAGTAGACCGCTCGATCTCCTCGCGTCCATCCGCGAGGGTGTGAGGGCCGAACTCCAACCGCATGTCTCTCTGCGCGCGGATCTTAGCATCGAAAACCCGACAGCGGCGGTGAACGTGTTTGGCCGCACCCATAAGGTACCCCCGAGAGCGGCGCTCGACGACAAGCCGCTATCGTGCCCCCGAAAACTGCTCGCCGAATCGAGGGGTCGCTATCCGAACGTCTGGTTCTATATCGATGAGTTGCTGGCGGATTCACAAGCGGCCGCGATGCGGCTCGTGGCCGATCAGGTGCGCGCGGCGCTGCGCGTCCGCGAGTCTTATGGTCCGTTCTCCAATCCCGAGGGGGCGGACTTCGAGGTGACGATCGAGTATCTGCAGCCCTGGGAAGTCCCCGAGTACCGCGCACTGCAGCACGCGCACGCGTTCCACATGCGCTACTACCATTCGGCGCTGGCGGCACAGAAACTCGATCGCGTCACGCTTCGGACGCGCGCGGGCAGCCGCGACTGCTATCGCGTCGCGGCCTCCGCCCATTACGAAGTCGGGCACGCCAACCCCAATCACGCCGACGTCGAGATCTGCCCGATCTGCGGCCGCACCGGCGAGTACGCCAGCCAGCCTGGGAACCTCGTCGAGCGGGTCCACGACCCGCTTGGCTTGGAGTTCTTGTTGAACGGTACGATTCGCAACGTCGTCGTTCACTACCACCACGAGGACCAGCGCGAGGTCGGCGGGATCATCCGCGCGATGGGCGATCGCTACGCCGTGCAACACCAGGTGTTCCCGGCCCAGAGCGGCGACCGCAATTACGCTGCGGATTGGGGTTGTCGTGATCGGGGCGCGGCGCTGAAGAGCGAGCGGAGCGAAGTGAGTCAGGCGGAGTGCCGTCGACGGCAGCTATTTCTTCAACAACGCCGGCCAATTCAACACGACAGTGATGGCGGGTCGGTCGCCGTCATTGATCGGCGTGCTCATGAGAATTCGCTTGCCGTCTGCGCTCGGAACGAAGTCCATGCGGTAAGCATCGACGCCTGCCAACCCGGTCTTGAAGAGTGGCGCTGGGGTGCTCTTCATCACGAAGGTTGGCGACGTCTCGATCGGCAGTGACATAAGTGTCCCGTCGCGCCGCAAGTAGAGCAGTTCGCGACCGTTCGCGGTCCATCGAGGCTGCGATCCGCCCTCGGTTGAAATCGTCCAAACGTCTTTCGCTACGGGGAACGCCTGCACGTACACCTCATACCGGCCGGACACATCCGATGCGTAAGCAAGCCATCGAGAATCCGGCGAAATCGAACCATGCAACTCGTTGGCGGTGGTCTGCTTGAGAGAGACGATCTGACGTTGCGCCAACGACAACGCCCACAGGTCAAAGCCGTACTTCGCCGTCGCGGCCTGATAGACGACGTAGGCGCCGCTCGCCGACCAGTCTGTTGGAACCGGGCTGATTTGCTGCAACTCGCGCAGCTGCGCATCGCTCAGCACAAGCTCGGCGCCTCCAACGCCGGTCGCGGTCACGCGGTAGAGTTGATTGCTTCGGCTGCCGCTATTGGATCGATAGATGAGCTCGTCGCCGTTGGGCGACCAAAGCGCCCCCGCTTCCGAGAGCGAATCCGTCGTCACCTGTCGGTCTGCTCCACTCCGAAGGTCCTTCACCCACACGTCGGGCGCCTGTGTGACGGGATCGACGCGGGAATACGCGAGGCGCGTTTCGTTAGGCGAGAGGCGGAAGTCAACGTAGTCGCCGGCCGGCGCCACTGCGTTAAGCGCAGTCCCGCCGCGGCTGAACCATCGCAATTCGCGGACAGCGCGTAGCGGACTCCCGTAGGCCAGGATACCGGTCCTGGACGTGGAAAAGGCCGGGTACCCCGTGGAGCCACCCGCAACGTTCGCACGTAATGGGACAGCATCGCCGGTCAGCCTGTCCCCGGGACCGAACGCTTGCGCCAACAGGGTGGTGCCCTTGAGAAACAGGAGAAACCCCTCGGAGATCTGCGCGCCCCAGTCGGTCGCCACGAGTTGTGTCGCCGTGGCGCTTTCCAACGAGCCCACATAGACGAAACCTTCGCGCTCGCCTCGGCGTTGAAACAGAAAACGCTCGCTGTCACCGACGAAGTGAGGGTACCGTCCGCCGCCGAACTTCAGGTTCACGCCATCAGGATCCAGGCTGACCGCCGTGCCTCCGGACTCAGACACGCGCATGAGGCCGCTCACGTTCTCGGGATGGAACAGGATGATGCCGGACGAGCTCCATGAGCCCCCCGCGCGTTAATCGTCGCGGGGCTGAGTTCCTGAGGGGCGCCGCCGTTGAGATCGACTCGCTGGAGTGCGCCCCGTGCGAAGAACGCGACGTTCCGACTGTCAGGCGACCAGAATGGATCGGTGGCGTCCTCGGTACCGGCGAGCGGTCTCGCCTCGGCGGCGTCCAGTGGGCGCAGCCACAATCGGGCGACGCCGTCCGGTCCCGCAGCCACGAACACCAGATGGCGGCCATCAGGTGCAAGCGCCAATTTCGGTGTCGGAACGGATGCGCCTTGGCTTCTGAACGCTCCACCTGGAGGCGGATAGACGGAGAACACCACAACGTCTGCCGGCGGTCTGGCTGAAACCGGCGCGGGGCGACTGAGTGTGACGCCCAAGAAGATCAGAAGAATCGCTGCGAGGCTCCATGCGGCGTACTCCCGCCAGGCCCGACGCGGCTTGCGCGGGCCGGCCGGCGACTCTCCTCCACTCGACGCAATCCAGCGGAGCACGGTGCCAACATCCGCGGCGCTTTGCCAGCGCTCGTCAGGGTCCTTCGCAAGGCATCGTTCAACCACGTGATCCAGAGTGCGAGGGATTAGCGGCGCGCGTGTGGAGATCGGCGGAGGAACATCCTTGAGGATGGCGCCGATGACGGAGGCGGCCGAATCCCCGTCGAATGGGCGCTTTCCTGTGGCCATTTCGTACAACAGCGCTCCGAGGGCCCAGACATCCGTTCGAGCATCGGCCTCCCGACCCTCGACCTGCTCGGGCGCCATGTAGTGCACGGTCCCAAGAATGGTGCCGGCGGCCGTCAGGGATTGCTGAGTGGCCAATCGCGTCAGTCCCGACATCGAAATGGGCCCGGCCGCGTCCGTGATCTTCGCGAGCCCGAAGTCGAGTAACCGCGGTCCGGATTTCGTCATCATCACGTTGGCGGGCTTGAGGTCCCGGTGCGTCAGGCCCGCGCGGTGGGTCTTCTCGAGAGCATCTGCAAGCTGACCTCCGATCGTCAGCACCTGCGGCAGCGGCAACGGCCCGTTCGTTCGGGCGAGACGAGTCGCCAGCGTCTCGCCTTCGAGGTACTGCATCACCAGGTAGCTCACGTCGTCTTGCTGTCCGACGTCGTACACCGCGCAGATATGGGGGTGGTCGAGCAGGGCCACAGCGCGGGCCTCGCGCTCGAACCGCGCGCGCAATTCGATGTTGCCAACGATCTGCCCGGAAATGACCTTGACGGCGACGGTGCGGTCCAAGCGCGTATCAGTCGCCTTGTAGACCTCTCCCATCCCGCCAGCTCCAAGCGGTGCCGTGATCACATACGGGCCGAGGCGAGTACCGGGAGTGAGTGCCAACGTCCGCGTGATTATACGGGCCTGACGGCGGTGCCGGAGGAATTACTCGTGTCAGGGTGGGCAGATCACGACGATGCGGTCCCGCGCGATGCAGGCACCTACTGGGCTGCGGTCGATCGCTGCACGACTTGGCTCCGGCTGCGACAACCGGCGGGCCAACGCGATCTGCCTTGAAGACCGGCAGGGACGTGAGAATCGCGCTCAGTCGCGCGCAACGAGCGCCGCGAAATCCTCGTAGCGCATCGCGATTCGTTGGTGGAATGCGCTGGCGAACTGCGCGCCTCGGGACAGATCCTGCAACAGCGCGACGACCGCGGCTGGGCCGCGCTGCTCGATCAGGCGCCGGACGGCCCGGGCAGCCGACGCATACGCGATCTCGGCGTCGCGCCTGGAGAGACCAACGAAGCTTCGGTGCAGGGTCGAGAGTGCTGGCCTTACGCCGGTACCCGCCAATATCGCCTCCGCGTCGTCTGGGCCTGCTGGTTCGAGCACGGTGGCCAGACCCTCGTTCATCCATGCGGGAACGGCGCGACCCCCTAACCCGGCCACCACGGCGTGAACGAACTCGTGCGACAGCACGCGATCGAGCTCGTCCCGCTGGTCCGGCGCGCCAGCGAGCGGCACACGAATGCGGCCGTCGTACGCCGCTGCTGACCATGCGGCCAGCCTCGTGACGTCAGCGAATTGTTCGCGCGTGTAGAGCACGACGGTAATGGGCTGCGAGGGGTAGACGCCAAGCGCGTTGCCAACTCTCGAGTACGCCGCCTCGAGACGATCGACGACGACACGGGCGAGTGGTTCGTCAGTGGCCGCCTCGAAGAGAGCCGAGAAGTGGGCCGTGCGCATTTCGTGGAAACGGCTCTGCAGCGCCTGCTCCTTGCGCCAGGTCGCGAGCTGCTCCTGAAGCTCGCGCGCGGCCGGCGAGCGTTGGTGGGCGGTTTCGTAGACCGAGATCGCGGCCTGCAGCCGCCCTGCGCGATAGTGCAGATCCCCGAGCCACTGCGCCGCTGTCAGGTAATCCGGATTGAGCGCAAGGGCGCGCTCGAAGCGCGCCTGCGCGACGTCATTCTGTCCAAGCATGAACGCGGCGACGCCCGCGCCGAAGCAGAGGCTCGCGTCGCCTGGCTGCAGCGCCGCGGCCCTGGTGAAGGCCTCCAGCGCGTCTCCGAATCGCTGATTCTCGATCGCTGCCGTGCCGGCGCGAGCAAGTGCAATCGGATCCTGCGCCGAACGTTCGTCGGCGGCGAACGCCACGGACCCGGCGAGGATCAGCACGATCGGCGCGATCAGAAATCGTATCGCCAGAGCAACGGGGTATTGTGCAAGAAGGACACCCGGAAACAGCAGGCCGCTATTGATGGGTCGTCCGCGGTCCCGTACGTTGTCTCTCAGCGCGTCTACAAAAGTCGCCTTCACAGATGCACTCGGCGCGTGCTCTCACAGGCGCCGTCTTTTTCTCTCGAGGGGCTTCGCCCCTCGAACTCCCCCACAACACTCGCTCGCGGGGCCCCCTCGCCCCGCTCCGCTCCCGTGGCTCACTCGCTGTCGCTCGTTCGCGCTGCTTGTTACAATCGGCACCTGTGCGCCCGTAGCTCAGTTGGATAGAGCACCGGCCTTCTAAGCCGGGGGTCGCAGGTTCGAATCCTGCCGGGCGCGCCAAACTCACGGGGACGCGCCGCCTTCAAGTCATATTGCGCGTGTCGCCCGCTACCGACGCTGGATGCTCCTCAGGGCACGGAAGTGTGCCACAGTGCCCGCGCCGACCCAGAGTCCCACCCCGCCCTTGCCTTGCGCCCCAGGCTTGACGTCGTTGACCACTAGTACCGACTGCGCCTGATCGTGAACGTAGAGGCGAGCGCGCGCGCCCTGGACGTCACTCTTGACCTTTGTTCATTCGCCCGGCATGAGATCGACGTACGATTCATACTGGGATCGCGTCTCCTTACGAAGACGAGCCCATGGCCAGTCCGTATGGGAGATGTACGTGTCGCGTGATTCCGCCGCTCTTGATCGTCAGCGCGGCCGTTCGTGGGACGAAGCTACAACGCGTCGAAGGTCTGTGCATCAGGAGAGGCGCGGAAGGCGATCCCGACGAAGCCACGAGCCCCTTCGAAGGTACCTGATCCCGGTGCTCCGGCGATCTGTGCCTCGATGACGGGGGGGGTCGAATTCCTGTCCGTCGATGTCCGCCACCTGCTCGACGCCGCTCGAGGTGATGCGCACACACTTCTTGCCCTGGAGTGTCGCGGGCTGTGCGACGAGGTCCCGTCCGAGTCCTGTGATGGCCTCGAGCCGGTATCGCTTGGGCGAACTCTGGCGGGCTTCGGTCAGTATCGTCAGTGCCAGCACAGCGCATCCAATCAGGAAGAGTTGTCGACGGACGTCACGTTCTCTCATAGACGACTCCTTCGAACGTTGCCGACAGCTCGACAAGGAAATCGGTTGCGCGTGTCACTCCGCGCGAAGAGCCGCGCGCGGGGTCGGTACGCGCCGCACGCCGCGCCGGCAAGTACTCGCGGTAGCGGCGACGGCAAACAGAATGGCGGTGGCTAATCCAAAGGTAACGGGATCAAGCGGTGGTCCACGCGCTGTTCACGATCAACGCACGCCCGAGCTCGGGCACGGCGTGTTCGATGAAGCAGCCGGACTTCGCGACGCAGGTGGCGAACAGGAACGTGATCTTCCGCATACCAACGCCGGTGTTCGGCGCCGGATTGATGGAACAAATCTGGGACTCGTCGATCGTCGCGAGCCGGGCGAGCAACGTGTCGGCGAAGACCGCGTCGTGTCAGTACGCGGCCACGCCCAACAGCATCACCGCCACCGAAGCGCTCACGCCGGTGGACGCGATGAGCTCGATCGAGAAGTTCTCGCACTTCATGCGCTTCCTGGCGGCGCCCATTCCCTCGGCGACCTTGTCCGGCGGCGCAACATCGATTGCGGCGGGCCGGGCGCGGTTCGCCTCTACGGGTTGTGCGCTGTGCCATACGCCGATGCTCACGACAGGGCCATCCAAGGTGCTGGATCTCAGCAACCAGAAGGTGAACCTCTACTCCGACCTCCTGCTGCACGACGTGGGTACGAGGCTGAGCGATGGGGTGAGCCAGGGTGAAGCGGGGCGGCGGGAGTTCCGGACGGCTCCGTTGTGGGGCCTCGGCCAGCGGATCTTCTTCCTGCACCGGCCGGACGTCCGACCTGATCGCGACCATCAAGGCGCACGCGAGCACGAGTCCGAAGCCAACGGCGCCGTCAAC
>JBKPQM010000024.1:0-16552 GCA_046734095.1 Actinomycetota bacterium
CGTAGCTCTTCGACGATGCGCTGCGCCTCGGCCCGAGCGTTCTCGCGGATCTGCGCCGCCTCGGTGCGCGCCTCGGCCAGCTGGGCCCGATACTGATCGAGCGTGCGCTGTGCTTCGGCCTGGGCGGCCTCGGCGCGAGCGATGCCACCCTCGATCGCGTCGCGGCGCTCGCGATAGATCTGCTCCAAGCGGGGCCAGACGTAACGCCCGAGCACGAACACCAGCACGCCGAAAGATATGGCGCCGATGATCAGCTCGCCCATCGCCGGGACGAGGACGTTTTCTTCAGCCAGAGGCATGATGATTCCCGTTTACTGGTTGAGCTACTTGAGGGCGAACGCGAGGACGAGGCCGAACAGGGCCAGCGCCTCGATGATGGCGAAGCCGACCAGCATCCAGGTCCGGGTGAAGTTCGCGGACTCGGGCTGGCGAGCGCTCGAGTTGATGTACGCGGCGAAGATCAAGCCGATTCCGACGCCTGGGCCGATGGCCGCAAGGCCATAGCCGATCGTGCCGAGCTGTCCGGTCACGTCTGCGAGGGTGCTCATTGTCGACTGCTTCCTCTCGATGTGTTCGCGTGGGCGTCACGCGGACTCTGGCGGGGGAAACCGGGGGACGTGCCGATCGCCCCGGTAGGGGATCTCAGTGCTCCTCGGCGAGGGCACCCTGGATGTAGCTCGCGGTCAGAACCACGAAGACGTAGGCCTGCAGGATCTCGATGAAGAGCTCGAAGAACGTCAGCAGAATCGTCATGAGGAATGACGGGAGAGCGAAGATCTTCGAGATGTTGTGCACGCTGAGCAGGTACGTGGTGCCGAGCGTGAAGACCAACAGCAGCAAGTGCCCGGCGAACATGTTGGCGAACAGCCGCACCGCCAGCGTGATCGGCCGGACGATCAAGGTCGAGATGAACTCGATCGGTGTCAGCAGGACGTACATCACCTTCGGGACGCCCGGCATGAACAGGATGTCGCCGAAGTACTTCTTGGCGCCGTGCTTCCGGATGCCGACGATGTTGAACAGCAGCCACGAGATGATCGCCAACATGGCGGGGTAGGCGATGTGCGCATTCGGCGATATCTGGGCAACAGGGATGATGCCCCATATATTCGTGACCAGGATGAAGCAGAACAGCGTGGACAGGTAGGGCGCGAACCGTAACCCTTCGTGGCCGATCATGTCCTCGGCGATGTTGTTGCGCACCAGGCCGTATACGGACTCGGCCATCCACTGACCGCGCTCCGGAACGATCTTCGGGTTGCGAACTGCAGCCAGCAGCAGCACGATCAGCAGCACGACGGAGATCCACACCAGGATCGTGATCTTGGTGATCTGGAAGTGGATGTTGAGCCATTCCCACTCCACCAGGGGCTTGAACAGGAACGAGTCGGTGCCCGGCGCGCAGAAGCCGTTGTCGCCCTTACACGGCGGGTCGGCCAGCACAATGGTCACCCGTAGTCCCCTTCGTCAGTGCGAGCCGGTCGACATGGATTGCTCGACGGCTCGATCGCCGATTCAGTTGCCGTACTTGCGGATGATCAGATAGATCGCACCGGCGAAGCCGACCAGCATCCCGACCACGATGCCCACCCAGGTGTGCAGCCAGCGGTCGATCAACCAGCCGATGCCGCCCCACACCAGAATTCCGGCGAGAAGCGTACTGAGAACCGCCCAGCCAACACCGGCGTCGCCTCGACGATCGGGTGGTTTGGGTGCCTCAGGCATCGCACTTAGAGGTTAGCAGTCATAGGTAGCTGGTCTTGACATCGGGCCGCCGAGGGCGTCTACTGCCGGCCGGCTTCCCGAATGGTCGCGACCAGTTGCACGACTAGCCACACCACGACGGCGCCCAGCACCGCGCCGGCAACCGGCATCCGCCGCAGCAATCCGTCGTCATCGACGACGTCGATCAGCAGGGCCAGCAGCCCGAGCGACGTCACGTAGACGGTGAGCGCTACCGGCAGGGTGAGGTGCACCGACAGCCGTTCCGCCGCAAGCACGGCCGCCGCGCTCGTGGTGAAGAACGCGATGACGATAGCGAAGCCGCAGCCGATCGATGCCGCGCCCGATGCGCCCGCTATGGCCGCGGCGGCGACCGTGGCGGCCACGCCAGCGCCCGTATCAACCGCGACGGCGTACCGGACCGGGCCAGGTAGCAGCTTCACGGCCCGCTGGTGCCGACCGGATCACGCGCGGGATCGGTGGCCGCCGCCGACCCCGCGACCGGGCCGGGGTGACGACCGGCCGCATGCCGACCGGGCACACCACGCAGCCGGGGCACCGCCGACATCAACAGCCCGATCGCGGCCAGGACCGAGAGCACGGTGATGATCAGCAGCGGCCCGCGCATCAGCGACAGAGCAACTCCGCCGAAGGCCAGCAACGCCGACCAGAAGTACAGAAGGAGCACGGCCCGCCGGTGCGTGTGGCCGATCTCGAGCATCCGGTGGTGGAGGTGCTCCTTGTCGGGCGCGAACGGAGACTGGCCCCGGCGGACCCGTCGCACAATGGCGAGCAGCAGGTCGACGAACGGGATGGCCAGCACGGCGATCGGCAGGAACGGCAGCAGCAGGGGCAACGACCCGAGCAACCGGCCGAACGACTGGGGATCCGCGCTGGTCGTCGCCGTGGTAGCCGCCGCCGACAGCACCAGGCCGACCAGCATCGAGCCGGAATCGCCCATGAAGATGCGCGCCGGCGAGAAGTTGTGCGGGAGGAAGCCGATGCACGCCCCGGCGAGCGCGGCGCTCAGCAACGTCGGCGTGTTCGCGACGTCGATGTAGTTGTGCGACACCAGGTAGTACGCGTAGGTGAAGAACGCCAGAGCACTGATCGCCGTCACGCCGGCCGCCAGGCCGTCCAGTCCGTCGATGAAGTTCAGCGCGTTGATGGTCAGCACGGTGAGCAAGATCGTGATCGGGATCCCGACATCACGCCCGAGGGAGACGGTGCCAGTGTGCCCGAACGGCAGATAGATTGCTGCTATCTGCACACCGCCCATGGTGACCATCACTCCGGTGGCTGCCACCTGGCCGGCAAGCTTCGTGATCGAATCGAGCTCGTACTTGTCGTCCAACACACCGAGGGCGCAGATCATCGCCCCGGAGACGAGTACCCAGTCGATGTCCGAGCTGCCGAACGTCGCGCGGAGCGTGGGCAGATGGTGGGCCACGAAGATCGCCATCGCGAACCCGGCGAAGAGCGCCAAGCCGCCCAGCCGCGGTGTTGCCACCGCGTGCACGTCTCGGTCGCGCGGCTTGGCCACCGCACCCCACCAGATCGCGATGCGTCGCGCCGCCGGCGTGAGCAGGTAGCTGCCGGCGGCGGCGATGCAGCCGATCAGCGCGTACTCGAGACTTGGATGCACCGTTCCTCGGGTTTTAACGCAGCGGTATGACGCCGAGGCTAGTCGACGTTGGTTTGCGCTTGGACGATCTAGCCGACGACGGACTCGGCGACGCCGCGCAGATCGGCCAGGCTGACCGCTCCCTCACGCAGCACCCGGGGTGTCTCGGTGGTGACGTCGACAATGGTCGAGGCCACCCCGACTGTGACCGGGCCGCCGTCTAGGTACACCTGGACGCTCTCTCCGAGTTGCTGCCTGGCCTGTTCGACGGTGAGCGCCGCCGGCTGACCGGAGCGATTGGCGCTGGACACCGCCATCGGCCCGGTGCGTTCGAGTAGTTCGAGGGCCACCGGATGCAACGGCATCCGCACCGCCACCGTGCCCCGCGCATCGCCGAGATCCCAGGCCAGCGACGGCGCGTGCTCGACGACCAGGGTCAGGCCGCCCGGCCAGAACGCCTCGATGAGCGAGCGCATCTGCGCCGGCACATAGCTGACCAGCCCTTCGATCGTGTCCCACGACCCGACCAGCACCGGCACCGGCATGTCACGGCCGCGTCCCTTGGCCGCCAGCAGGTCGGCGACAGCTGCGGCGTCGAAGGCGTCGGCGCCGACCCCGTACACCGTGTCGGTCGGGAGCACGACCAGCTGGCCGGACCGCACGGCGCGGACCGCAGCGTCGATCGCGTCGGAGCGAACGCTCCGATCGGCGCAGTCGTACAGCAAGGTCAGCCTCCTTCGGTCTCATCGTGCCGCAGCGCGGACGGCCGTCGTGTAGCGGGGGCGTCCGGCAAGATCACGATGGTCGGTCACGTCGCGCCAGCCGTGGCCAAGCAGCGCCGGCACTGTCTCGGACTGCGTCGCGTCGTGCTCGACGGCCAGCACTCCCCCGGCTCGCAGCAGCTGGGCGGCGCGGTCGATCACCGCCGGGATCACCGACAACCCGTCCGGGCCGGCGAAGACGGCCTCGTCCGGATCGGCGCAAACCTCGGGCTCGACCGGCGTGCCGGCCGGGACGTAGGGCGGATTGCTCACCACGACGTCGACCCGTCGGTTCAAGTCGCCCAGCAACTCCGGATCGGTGACGTCACCCTCGACGACGATGATGCCCGTGCCTTCCGCATTACGGCGCAGCCACGTGAGGGCCGCAGTCGACCGTTCGACGGCGTAGACCCGGGTGTTCGGGGCCTCGGCCGAGATGGCCATGGCCAACGCGCCCGAACCGGCGCCCAAGTCGACCACGGTCGAGCCCGGCTGCAATACCGGAAGGACCGCGTCGACGAGCAGTTCAGTTTCCGGACGAGGAATGAACACCCCCGGCCCGACCGCGACGTCGACGTAGCGGAAGGGCGCCCGCCCGACGATGTATTGCAGGGGTTCACGGTTCGCTCGCCGCTCGACCGCCCGCTCGAACTCAGCCGGCACCGCACCGTCCACTGTGGACAAGCGGGATCGCTCGACGCCGAGATAGTGGGCAAGTAGCAGCTCAGCGTCGACCCGGGCCGAGCCGACCCCGGCCGCGCGCAACCGCTGCGTCGCCGACTCGAGCGCGCCGCGCCGGGTGCTCACTGCCCGGCCAGCAACGCCTCGGTGTCGGCGCGGGCGAGGGCGTCGATCACGTCGTCGAGCGCGCCATCGAGAACCTGGTCGAGGTTGTACGCCTTGAAGCCGACCCGGTGGTCGCTGATGCGGTTCTCCGGGAAGTTATAGGTGCGCACCCGCTCGGACCGGTCGACGGTGCGTACCTGCGAGCGGCGCGCGTCGGACGCCGCCGCAGCGGCCTCTTCCTGCGCGGCGGCGAGCAGCCGAGCGCGAAGCACCCGCAAGCCGGCCTCGCGATTTTGCAACTGGCTCTTCTCGTTCTGCATCGACACGACCGTACCGGTCGGTATGTGGGTTATGCGCACGGCCGAGTCCGTGGTGTTGACGCTCTGCCCTCCGGGCCCGGACGAGCGGAACACGTCGATGCGCAGATCGTTCGGGTCGATCTCGATATCGACATCCTCCGCTTCGGGCAGGACGAGCACGCCGGCGGCCGAGGTGTGGATCCGGCCCTGCGACTCGGTGACCGGCACGCGTTGCACCCGGTGCACGCCGCCCTCGTACTTGAGCCGGCTCCAGACGGCGTCGCCCTGCTTGCGGGCCCGCACGGCGATGGTTGCCGACTTGACTCCGCCCAGATCGGTGAGCTCCTCATCGAGCGTCTCGGTGGCCCAGCCGCGCCGCTCGGCGTAGCGCCGGTACATGCGCAGCAGATCACCGGCGAACAGCGCGGATTCCTCCCCGCCTTCGCCGGCCTTGATCTCGAGGATCACGTCCTTGCTGTCGTTCAAGTCTTTTGGCAGCAGCAGTTCGCGCAGCCGCTGTTCGAGCTCGGCGATGCGGGCCGCGACCTGGTCGGCCTCGGCGCCGAACGCCGGGTCCTCCGCTGCCAGCTCCTTGGCGGCGGCGAGGTCGGCGCGCGCCGCGTCGAGTTCGGATGCCGCCGACCTGATCGGCGCGAGTTCGGCGAAGCGCCGGCCCAGCGTGCGGGCCTTGGTCTGGTCGGTGTGCACCGCGGGGTCGGCCAGCGCCTGCTCGACCTCGGCGTACTCGGCCAGCAGCTGCGGCAGCTGGGTCATGTCGATTCCTCCGTTCTCCCCGTCCGCAACGATGGCCTCAACGCAGCGGCGCCCGCCGGTCCCCGGGCAGCGGGGACGGCGGGCGCCGTCAGGGTAGCTAGGAGTTGCGGACGCGCTTGCCGTAGCGCTTCTCGAACCGGTCGACGCGACCGCCGACGTCGAGGATCTTCTGCTTGCCCGTGTAGAACGGGTGGCAGGCGGAGCACACGTCGGCGTGCAGGTGGCCGGACTTGGCCGTGCTGCGCGTGGTGAACGTGTTGCCGCAGGAACAGGTCACCTCAGTGACCACGTAGTCGGGGTGGATTCCAGCCTTCACTTCATGGGTCCCTTCACCCGCAACGACCTGGTTCAGGCCCGCGGGTTGTGTCGTGGCGCCGGGTCCCCGTCAGGGGTGAACCGGAGCCGGGTAAGTGCTTCCAGTCTGCCAGGCCGCACCTCATCCGGCCAAAGCGTGAATTAAACGCCGCCGGACCGGCAAATGTTCCGGCTGGCTGGCTTGAGCGAACGCGCTCCCCCGTCGACACTTTTCAGATGGCCCCCGGCGTGGAGCTGGCAATCGCGATCGCACTGCCCACCGCGATCGGCGGCGCCTTGGTCGGCGGCGCGCGAGCGTGGCGCTGGGCGGTCGAGCGGCGGCGCAACCGGCGCCCGGTGCCGGTGTGGCCGATCGAACGGGTAGGGGCCGACCTGCGCCGGCTGCGCACCCAGCTCGAGCTGCTGGAGAACCAAGCCCCCCGGCCCGGCAAGGCGCTGCGCGTCCGAGCGCTGCGCGCTGCGTACGCCGATGCGCTGGTCGAGGCGTGCGAGCGTCTCGAGGTCGACGTGGCCCGCCCGGAGCACAACGACCGGGCCGCCATCTACCGGATCGAGGCAGCCCTGCGCGGTCGCGGCCTGGACGTCCGGGCCTCGGTGAGCCGGTAGATGGTGCTGGTTCTCGCCGTGTCCGACGAGGTTGACGAGGGGTTGCGGGCCGACGCGAGGATCGCGGACGGCGCCGAGCTGATCCTGTCCTGTGGCGACCTGCCCTTCGACTACCTAGACGAGCTGATGACCCACCTCGACGCTCCGCTCGTGTTCGTGCCCGGCAACCACGATCCGAACGTCTCCGGGTACCGCACCTCACGAGCCGGCTTGACCCTGCGCGGCGGCATGCCGGCTACTCCACCATGGCCGCCCGGCGCGGTGAACGCCGACGGCCGGGTGGTCGACGTGGCCGGGTTGCGGATCGCCGGCCTCGGCGGCAGTCAGCGCTACCGTCCCGGACCGAATCAGTACAGCGACCGGCAGCAGGCCCGGCGGGCCCGGGCCCTCGCTCGGCGCGCCACGTGGCGCAGAATGCGCGACGGCCGGCGGGTGGACGTGCTGATCACCCACGCACCGCCGCGTGGCCTGGGCGATCTCGCCGATCCGCCCCACCGAGGGTTCACCGCCCTGCCCGCTCTGGTCAGAAGGCTGCGGCCGGCGTTGCTGCTGCACGGGCATATCCACCCCTACGGCACAGCCGTGCCGGACCGGCACCTCGGCGCGACTGTGGTGCGAAATGTCGTGGGCCGGCACCTGTTCGACGTCCAGCCGGGCGATCATGGCGCGTGACACCGGCTTTCCCCGGGCGGACGTCGAGAACGACTTTCTCCGCGTTCGGCGCCGGCAGGTGCTGGCCCGGTTGGCCAATCGGCTGCGGCGGGTACCCGACGACGTCAACCTCGTGTTGCCCTACGACGAGGTGATCGCCGCGCTCGGTCTGCGCAGCGAGCGCTATGCGGGCGTGCGCACAATCCCGCTCGATCGGGTGGTCGGCACCGTCGACTCGCGGCGTGACTTCGACCGGCGCTTTCGGCCCACGTCGAATCGGGTTCGCGAGCGATGGGAACGCCTGGCCCTAGCCCAGCGACGCGGGGAGTCCATCCCGCCGATCGACGTGTACAAGGTCGGCGATCTCTACTTCGTCAAGGACGGCCACCACCGGGTCTCGATCGCAATCGCGACCGGGCAGAAGACGATCGAGGCCTACGTCACGGAGGTGCAGACGGTAATGCCGATCACAGGCATCGCCCGCCGCAGCGACCTGATCGTGAAGAGCTACGAGCGTGAGTTCAACGCCCGGGTGCCGCTGCCGGCGCAGGCGCGGGCCACCATCACCGTCAGCGACCCGTGGTCTTTTGCGGAGCTCGGCGAGACGGTCGAGGCCTGGGGGTACCGGTACCTGCAGGCCGAGCGGACGTTCCTCGACCGCCAGGAAGTCGCCCGCCGGTGGTACGCCGAGGAATACGCGCCGGTGGT
This sequence comes from Actinomycetota bacterium, assembly GCA_046734095.1. Taxonomy (GTDB): domain Bacteria; phylum Actinomycetota; class Actinomycetes; order Mycobacteriales; family Jatrophihabitantaceae; genus DASXRA01. The sequence continues at coordinate 8,247 of JBKPQM010000024.1, forward strand.
GCGCATGCTGCGCGAGGCCGACCTGGTCGGCACCCGGCAGACCGAAGCCGAGGCCTACCTGCGCGTGGCAGCCGAGCGCTACCGGCTGTTGCGCACCCACGAGTGGAGCGACGAGATCGTCGCCCGGCTGCGGCGCGAGATCAAGTAGCGGCGGCCGGCGCGGGCTCCTCGCCCAGGGTGAGGTTGCGGCCGTTGGCCGGGTCGAAGATGTGGATGGAGCGGGTGTCGGCCCACAGCTCCGCGGTCTCGCCCTCCCGGATCTGGGTGGCGGCGTCGAGCCGGGCGACAACCTGATCAGCGGCGGCCCCGACGTCAGCCTGCCCCGAGTCGCGGGCGAGCTCCTCCAGTTCGGCGCTGCTCACCAGCTCCTTGCCCTCGAGCGTGAAGTAGACGAAGTCGTCCGATCCCATCGCCTCGAGCACGTCGATGGTGGCCCGGAACGTTACGCCGTGCGGACGGTTCTCCGCCGAGACGAGCTTGGCGTCCTCGAAGCTCTCCGGGCGGATACCCACGATCACATCCCGTCCGCTGTCGCCGATGCGTCGGCGCAGCTCGTCGGTCAGCGGCATGTCCGCGAGGCGGGTGCGCAGCATGCCCTCGTCGAGCTTGCCGGGCAGGAAGTTCATCGCCGGTGAGCCGATGAAGCCCGCGACGAACAAGTTGAGGGGGCGTGCGTACAGCTCCTGCGGCGACCCGACCTGCTGGAGCAGGCCGCTCCGCATCACCGCGACGCGGTCGCCGAGCGTCATCGCCTCGGTCTGGTCGTGAGTCACGTACACCGTGGTGGTGCCGAGGCGGCGCTGCAACCTCGAGACCTGGGTGCGCATCTGGACCCGCAACTTGGCGTCGAGATTCGACAGCGGCTCGTCCATCAGGAACACCTTCGGGCTGCGCACGATCGCGCGGCCCATCGCAACGCGCTGGCGCTGACCACCGGACAGGTTGGCCGGCTTGCGGTCCAGAAACGGTTCGAGCTCCAGCACGCGGGCGGCCTCGTTCACCTTCTGGTCGATCTCCGCCTTCGGCCGCTTCGCCAGCTTGAGGGCGAAGGCCATGTTGTCGCGGACCGTCATGTGCGGATAGAGGGCGTAGCTCTGGAACACCATGGCGATGTCGCGGTCTTTCGGCGCCATCTGATTGACGACGCGACCGTCGATTCGTAGCTCGCCGTCGGAGATGTCCTCCAGTCCGGCGATCATGTTCAGGGTCGTCGACTTTCCGCAACCGGACGGCCCGACCAGGATCATGAACTCGCCGTCGGCGATGTCGAGGTTGAAGTCGTTTACCGCGATTGCGCCGTCCGGGAAGCGCTTGGTCAGGTGGTCCAGGACGATCTCCGCCATCTTTCTATCCCTTCACAGCGCCGGACGTGAGCCCGGCGACGATGCGCCGCTGGAAGAACAGCACGAACAGCACGATCGGTATGGTGATGATGACGCCGGCCGCCGCGATCGAGCCGGCCGGCTGCTGGAACAACGAGCTGCCCGTGAAGAATGCGATCGCGGCTGGTACGGTGCGCGCGTTGTTGCTCGCGGTGAGCGAAATCGCCAGCAGGAACTCGTTCCACGTGATGATGAACACCAGGATGCCCGTGGTCACCATGCCGGGCGCGGCCAGCGGCGCAATCACTCGCCGGAACGCCTGACTCGGCGTGGCTCCGTCGACTTTCGCAGCCTTCTCCAGCTCCCACGGTATTTCCCGGAAGAACGCCGATAGCGTGTAGATCGACAACGGTAACGCGAATGCGATGTCCGGGATGATCAGTGCCCACCACGTGTCGAACAGCCCCAGGAAGCGCATGATGTTGAACATCGGAGTCACGAGCGAGATGATCGGGAACATCGCGACCAGCAGTGACATCCCGACCAGCGCCCGTTTGCCGGGGAAGTTGAGCCGAGCGATTGCGTACGCCGCCATCGATCCCAGGCTGACCGCTATCGCGGTCGTGATCACCGCGACCACAATCGAGTTGATCAGCGCATCGGTGAAGTCAGACGTCTTGAAAATGCCGCTGTAGTTGGTCCCCGTCCACTCGGTCGGCCAGAATTCGCCCCAGTTCGAGATCTTCGCCGGTGCCTGGAACGACACCGCGATGATGTACCACACCGGCCAGAGCGCCCACGCGATCACTACCACGTCGGCAACCGCCCAGCCGATCTTCTGTCTCGGAGTCGCCTCAAGCGCCATCACGTCACCCCTGTCCCGGCGCCGCAGTGCCGAATCCCTTGATGAACACGAACGAGATGATCGCCACACAGATGAAGATCAGGATCGAGATGGCCGAGCCGACGCCCAGGTTCAGCGCGGTGAACAGGTTGTCGTACCCGAGGATTGACACCGAGCCGGTGTTGTGGGCGCCCGCGGTCAAGATGAAGATGTTGTCGAAGATCCGGAACGCGTCGAGTACGCGAAACAGCAGGGCTACAAGGATGGCCGGCTTCATCAGCGGCAACGTGACCCGCACGAACCGCTGCCACGCATTCGCACCGTCGACCCTTGCGGCCTTCAGCAGGTCCTCGGGTACCAGTGCGAGACCCGCCATGAGCAGCAGCGCCATGAACGGCGTGGTCTTCCAGACCTCAGCAAGGATGATGATCCCGATGGCCTGGGTCGTCTTGGTTAGGGGGGCACTGGTCGCATCGACCAAGTATCCAATCCCCGGCGTCCACGCGAACTGCCAGCTGAACGCCGCGACCACGGTGACGATGCCGTAGGGCACCAGCACCGCGGTGCGCACGAGCCCACGCAGGTAGAGCGTGCGGAACATCAGCAGCGCGATCAACATGCCGAGCACCAGTTCGATCGCGGTAGAGATCGCGGTGATGATCACTGTGACGGCCAGCGCGCGCCACCAGTAGGTCGAGGTGAGCACCGTGCCGTAGTTCTGCAGCCCGATGAACTTCGCCGCGTCCGGGAAGCGCAGGTCATAGCGCTCCAAGGACAGGTAGATCGCGTACCCGATCGGGTACGCAGTCACCGCCAACATGACGATGACCGCCGGCGCGCACAATCTATAGGCGAGCCGACGCTCGGCGCGTGCCCCTTCCGAGAGCGGCGGCTTCCGACGCCGCCGGCGGGCCCCGGCTTCCCTGGTCTCGACGTCGACTCTGGTATCGGTCGCTCCCGTGCCAACGCTCATGGGATCAGCCCCTTCGACGCCAGCGCGTCCTTGATCTGGCTATTCATGCTGTTCACCACCGACGCCGGGTTCTGCCCGCCGGGCGGGGACAGCGCGTGCGAGATCACGATGGACACGCTCTGGTACGCCGGCGTCTTCGGTCGGACGCTGGCGTTCAACAACGACGCGTAGATCGCCCTGTACATCGGATAGTTCTTGACGAAATCCGGGGTCGGCTGGGTGTAAAGGGTCTCCAGCGTCGGCGGTAGCCCGCCCTTGATGGCGGCGATCAACTGGTTGTCCCTGTTGCGCAGGCACAATGCCGCTTCGAACGCCTGATCCGGGTGCTTGGTGTACGAGCTGACCGCAAGGTCGATGCCGCCGATCGTCACTTTGCTGGGCTGGCCCGGCTTCACAGTCGGATACGGCGCCCACTTGAAGTGCTCGGCCAGGTTGACCCCGCCGACGACCGGTTTGTTGGTCTGCATCGACGGATAGACGAACGGGTAGTTCAGCTCGAAAGCAGCGGTGCCGCCCTCCATGGCCAGTCGGTTCTGGTCCTCCATCTGGTTGGAGAGGGATGGGTCCTTGCCCGGCGACTGAGCCAGATCGCGCATGACCTGCACCGCGTCCCGGGCCGGCTGACCGAGGCTCGGCGCAGTGCCCGTACGATTGAGGATGCTGCCACCCGCGCTCTCGATGAGCGTGTTGAACCAGACCGTGAGACCTTCGTACTGGGCGCCCTGGATCTCGATGTAGTGCGGCTTGCCCTGTCGGGCGAGCTGGGTTGCCATCGAGATCATCCCGGCCCAGGTCGTCGGAGGGGTCGGCACGAGATCGTCGCGGTACCAGAGCAGCTGAGTATTCGTGTTGTACGGGACGGCGACCAGTTGGCCCTTCCAGGTGGCCGTGTCCAACGATGTTGCCAGAGTGCCCTGCTCGGCTTGCTGCCGGTTCGCGCCGGTCCAATTCCGGATCCAGCCGGCCTCGGAGAACTCGGCCTCCCAGGTGACGTCCAGGCCGAGAATGTCCAGCCCCTTGTCGTGCGCGGCCAGCCGGCGCACGAGCTGGGTCCGCTGACCGTCCGCGGCACGGGGGAGTTTGTTGTACTTGATTACGTATTGCCCGCTGGACGCCTTGCTGCAGTTATCCGCGGCCGCCTGGATCGCTCCGGAGTCGTCCGGGAAGTTGTAGAAGTTCAGGGTCATCGGGCCGCCGCCGCTGCTGCGGAACGTGGCGATCGAGCAGGCGGACAGCCCTCCGGCCAGGAACACGGTGGCCGCCGCTGCTCCGACGGCTCGGCGAACGAAACTCGTCACAGCGCCTCCCGAGGTGGCACTCGCGTCGCCTAGGCGACGAACCAGCCCGCAACCGACGCTGTGAGCCAGTTCACAGCACGTTATCGGTCGCAGCCGGTGCGTCGCAAGCGATTGCGGCCTTCCGCCCGATCGGTCCGCAGTGCCCCGCGGCGGATCAGCCCTTGACGCTGCCCGCCAGCAAGCCGCGCACGAAGAAACGCTGTAGCGCGATGAACACCAGGAGTGGGATGACGATCGCCAGGAAGCCCGCTGCCGGGACCAGCTCGGCGCCGGCACCCGATGTGGAGCCGATCAGCAGGCTGACCGCGACCGTGATCGGGCTGATGTCCACGTTGCCACCCGACATCACGATGCCGACGAACAGGTCGTTCCAGACCCACAGGAACTGGAAGATGGCGAACGCCGCGATCGCCGGCGCCACCAGCGGCAACATGATCTGCCGGAAGATCTGCCCGTGACTCGCTCCGTCGATGCGCGCCGCCTCCAAGAGGTCCCGCGGGATGTCGGACATGAAGTTGTGCATCAGGAGGATTGCGAGTGGCAGGGCGAAGCAGGCGTGTGCCAGCCAGATCGCGCCCACCGTTCCGTTGAGGCCGGTCGGGGGGAAAATCGTGACGCTGCCGATGTGCGCCCCGGACACGACGAAGCGCAGCACCGGCACGACCGCCACCTGCAACGGCACAATCTGCAGCGCGAAGATCGCCACGAAGATCCAGTCCCGGCCGCGGAAGTCCATCCACACCAGGGCGTAGGACGCCATTGCGGCGACCGCGATCGGGATCAACGCGGCCGGGATCACGATCACGATGGAGTTCACGATGTTCGGCAGGATGTTGCCGGTGCCGCTCGTCACCCGGCGGTAGTTGTCCAGCGTCAGGTCGCTGAACGTCCACCAACCACTGGTGTCCTGACCGTGCTTGCCACGGAACGACTGCACCAGCAGGCCGGCGGTGGGGATCGTCCACAGCAGGGCCACGGCAATCGCGACGACGGACGCGACCGGGTTGGTCATCCGCCTACGCACCCGCCCGACGGATGTGGTCGGCTGCCGCCGGTCGGTGGGTACCGCAGGGGGGTGGCCGGTCGGGTCGACGGCGACGGTCATGCGCTGCCTCCTCCTGCAGTGGTCCGAGCGCTCATCGACTTGACCTTGTCTTCACCATCTGGCGCACCTGGTAGGCGATGAACGGGACGAGGAGCACGAAGATCTCGATCGCCAGCGCCGACGAGCGGTGCTCGCCCAGCGGCGAGCCGGCGCCGGCCGAGATGCCGGATGTCCTGAACTGCGTGTACATCAGGTTCGCGAGCGTGTCGCCGTTGTACTGGTCGGCGCCGAAGGTCCGGATGAGGTCGAACACCTTCAGTGTCGCCACCGAGATGAGTACAACCACGATGATGATCGTCGGCCGGATGGTCGGGACCACGACCCGGCGGAACGCCTGCCCCGGCGTCGCGCCGTCGATCTTCGCCGCTTCCGAAAGCTCGGCGGGCACCGACTTGATCGCGGCGGACAGGATCACGGTCGCGAACCCGACCTGGATCCAGATCATCACCACGATCATCAACAGAGTGAGCTTGACGCCGCCGGTAGTCGGGAAATTCAGCGGGCCGAGACCGAACCAGTTGAGGACAACGTTGATCAGGCCGGACGCGCCGTTCTCCGACGGCTGTTTGTACATCAGATTCCAGATCACCGCGGCACCGACGAACGAGATCGCGAAGGGCAAGAAGATCAGCAATTTCGCCAGCGTCTCGGCGCGGATCTTGTCGATCGCGTACGCGTACGCGAGGCCGATCAGCGTGGCGACCGCGGGTGCAATCAGCGTCCACAACACGGTGTGCCACAACGCCTGCAGCGCGTCGTGGTCGGTGAGCGCCCAGCGGAAGTGGGCGAAGCTGTTCCACTTCCCTCCCGGGTCGGCGACGCAGGCGGCGGGCGACGGGATCGGCACGCAGCCCGGCTTGTCCACCTCGGCCGAGGTCAGCGACGAGATGAGGGTCCTGATGATCGGGCCGACCAGCCCGATGGCGAGCAGCACTGCGGCCGGTAACAGGAACAGGAAGGCCTGGAACTTCTCCCGGCCGGGCATCGGCGCGTGGTCGACGAAGAACAGCAGTAGACCCAGCACCGCGAAGAACAGCACGACCATCACCACGGCGAAAGTCAGTTTGCCGGCCGTGGTGCTGGAGTGGGCGAGTTCGTAAAGCCAGTGCACAGACGATCACCCCTGCTCGGACTGGCTGCCTGGAGTCTCCGAGGCGACCGAGCGGTCGACGTTGCGACCGCTCGATCGCCGAGAGTGTAGTGCTGTTCGGGCCTACTTTGGCCAGGCGTTCTCGATGTTCTGCAGCGTGGTCTTGTCACTCTGACCCAGGATCCACTGCGTCAGCTGTTTCCACTCGGCTGCCGAACCCACCTGGGACGGCATCAGGTCGGACGCGTCGAACCGCGCGGTGGACTCCGGGTTGGTCAGCAGGCCGACCGACAGCTTGTCGATCGGGTCGACGAACACGCTCTGGTCGACTTGCTGGTTCGCCGTCGCCCACCCGGACGTCTTCGCCTTGGCGTTCAGGGTCGCCTTCGCGGTGGCCCACTCGCCGCTCGCCAGGTAGAGTTGCACAGCCTCGACCTCGGGGCGGTCGGAGAACGCGCCGGCGAACTCGCCACCGACCTCGATGACCTTGCCGAACTGGTCGGTCATCGTCGGCTCGTAGAACGCGTAGACGTCGCCGTCCGGGCCGACTGTCGTGCCCTTGTCCCAGTTGGCGGCGTAGAAGTTGGCCTGGAAGTGCAGCATGCACTTGCCGGTCTCAACCGGAAGGCCGCCCTTCTGGAACGCCGTGGTCGCGATCGACTTGACGTCACCGATGCCGGCGTTGGCGTACTTCGGGTTCTTCAGGATGGAGCCGACGGTCGCCAGCACGTCGGCAACCTTCGGGTCGTTGAACTTGATGGTGTGGGCGATCCACTGGTCGTAGACGGCGGGGCCGTACTTGCGCAGCATGACCTCCTCCATCCAGTCGGTGACCGGCCAACCGGTCGCGTCACCTGACTCGATACCCGCGCACACCGGCTTGTGACCGTCGGCGGCCATCTTGTCCATCAGCTTGGTCATGTCGTCCCACGTGGTGGGGACGGTGTAGCCGTACTGCTTGAAGTACTTCGGCGAGTACCAGACGAGCGACTTCAGGTTGGCGCCCAAGGGGGCCGCGAAGTAGAAGCCGCCGACGGTGCCGTACTTGATCCACGACGAGACCCAGTTCTTCTCGGCTTCCTGGGTCAGGGCGTCGGTAGCCGGCTTGAGCTTGCCGGCAGTCGCGAACGTGGCAAGCAGGCCGGGCTGCGGGAAGAGCGCGATGTCGGGCGCGTTGCCGCCGTCGACCTTGGTCTTCAGCGCCGCCTCGAACTCCTTGCTCGGCTGGTACTGGATCGTGATACCGGTGCACTGCTCGAACGGCTTGACCGAGTTGCGGTGGTAAGAGATCTCGGGATCGGTGATCGAGGTGTAGACCGTGACCTTGGCACCGCTGTACTTGCCGTACTTCCCGTACGGGGCGCAGTCACCGGACATGGTCGCCGCCTGCACCTTGCTCTTGGGCTGCTTCGCCGGATCCGGCTCGCCGCTCGGCGGCGCGCTCGGGGAACTCGACCCGCCACTGGTACCCCCAGCGCCACTGCTGGTCTTCTTGCTGCTGCTACATGCCGCGATCGCGAGCACGACTGCCAGACTCGCCGATAGGAGCGCGACAGGCTTATTCCAACGCACCGATGACCCCCTTGAACATGCCGCACAGGCGATGAGAGCGCTTTCGTGTGGAGTGACGATGGCACGGTGCCACGACACCGCGAAATGCGCACGCCGGAGGCG
>JBKPQM010000025.1:0-10420 GCA_046734095.1 Actinomycetota bacterium
ACCGCGATTCGCTCCCTGACGGTGATCACGACGGTGGACGGGTAGCTCACCCGCACGCTCGCTGAGCCGACGTCGGGCAGCGTCTCGACCCGCTGGGCGATCGCGGCGGTGTCCAGGCGCACCAGCGGCCGCCCGTGCGGGACATCCGCCACCGCCTGGATGCGCGTGAACGGCACCGTGTGCGCGCCGTGCACGACGACCCGATTCGCCCCCAGGACCGAGCTGAACAGCACCACCCAAATGAGTACCGCGACGATGCCCACCGCACCGGCCAGCACCGCGATCCGGCGCGCCGAACGCCGAGTGGCGACGAGCTCGTCGTCAGTCATCGGCCGCAGAACCGGCAATCTCCGCAAGGATTTCCGGGCACAGCAGGTAGACGTTGCCGATGCCCATGGTCACGATCACATCGCCCGGAGCGGCCACCTCGGCGATGCGCTGCGGCGTGGCCGAGAAGCTCGGCTCGTAGATCACGCACTCGGGCGGTAACGGGATCTGCTCGGCGATCAATGCCCCGGTGACGCCCGGGATCGGCTCCTCACGAGCCGGGAAGATGTCCATGACCACCGCGATATCGGCGACTGCCATCGCGGTGGCGAACTCCTTCGCGAAGGTTTGAGTGCGGCTATACGTTCCGGGCTGAAAGACGGCGATCAGTCGGCCACTGCCGCCGACGACGGAGCGCGCTGCGCTGAGTTCGGCGGCCACCTCAGTCGGGTGGTGCGCATAGTCGTCGTACACGCTGATGCCGCCCGCCGTGCCGCGGTACTCGAAGCGCCGATGCACGCCGCGGAACTCGCGCCACGCGTCGAGCACAATGTCGAGGTCGAGTCCGAGTTCGGCTGCAACAGCGAGTGCGGCACTGGCGTTCAGCGCCATGTGCCGACCGACGAGGGCGCCGACGCGCACACGCAGCCCGTCCATCCCCTCACCGTGCGCCGTGAACTCGACGCCGTCGGCGTCCTCGAGGATCGCGCTCACTCGGATGTCGGCACCCTCGGATTCGCCGTAGCTGCGAACCCGGCGTCCGGACCCCCGGGCATAGTCGGCGATGCGGCGCGCGCCGGGGTCGTCGGCGCAAGCGAACAGCACGCCGTTGTGATCGATACGGTCTACGAACTGCTCGAACGCGCGGAAGATCCCTTCGAGATCGCCATGGTTCTCCAGGTGGTCCGCCTCGACGTTGGTGATCACGGCCGTCGACGGACGCAGCAAGAGGAACGAACCGTCGCTCTCGTCGCCCTCGACGATGGCCAGCTCACCGGTGCCGAGATGCGCATTCAGCCCGGTCTCGTAGATGTTGCCGCCGATGGCGAAGGACGGATCCAGCCCGCACGCCTGCACCCCAACCGTAAGCAAAGAGGTCGTGGTCGTCTTGCCGTGCGTGCCGGTGATGGCGACGCACTGCTTGTCCTCCAACGCCGCCGCCAACGCGGCCGCTCGGCGCAAAACCGGGATACCGCTCTCGCGCGCAGCAACGAACTCCGGATGCCTCGGGTTGATCGCCGTCGTGTATACGAAAGTGTCGGCGTCCTCGAGATGGCTCGGCGAGTGTCCGATGTGGACAGTCGCGCCCACCGCCCGCAGGGCCGCCACTGTATTGGAGTCGCGCGCCTCGCAGCCGCTGACCGACACTCCGCGCGCCACCAGAATCCGGGCCAGCCCGCTCATTCCGGCGCCCGCGATGCCCATGATGTGCACCCGACCCAGGTCGGCCAGTGCGGGCACCGCGTCGGTTGCCGCGCTGCGGACCAGAGCTGCGCCGGGCGCCTCCCAGCCCTCGGGCCGCTCGGACGCCGCGTCGTGAGTCGGGGTGCTCGTGGTCATCTGCCCCTGCTCCGGGCGCGCCGGCTCATCACGCGGTTCGGTCTCACTCACTGGTCGCGGCCGGCGGCGACGCCGCTCGAATGGTGGCTCATCTGGGCTCCTCGAGTGCCCGGCGCCGAAACGGCGCCGTTCCGCGGCGACGGTCAGGACATGCTGTGCCAGGACGGTGCCAGCGTCCCGTGCGCCGAACCGCCCGGCCGCGTGTGACATTACCGTTAGGCGCCCGGGATCGGTCATAAGCGGAACGATCTCGCGAAGGATCCAGTGCGGCGACAGGCCGACGTTGTCGACGAGCAGGCCTCCGCCGGCCTCCACAATCGGTATCGCGTTGAAACGCTGCTCGCCGCCGCGCAGTGGGAGCGGCACGTAGGCCGCGGGCAGTCCGACAGCAGTCAGCTCGGCACAGGTCATGGCGCCGGACCGGCACAACGCGAAGTCCGCTGCCGCATAAGCGAAACGCATCCGTTCGACGTATGGCACCACGATGTAGGGCGGCTTGCCATCCGGGATGTCGACCGCGTTGCCCGGCCCCGCGATGTGCACTACCTGTACGCCGGCCGCGCGTATGCCGTCCGCGGCCGCTTGCATTGCGGCGTTGATCGCGCGGGCACCCTGCGAGCCACCCGTGACAAGCAGCGTCGGCGCATCGGGCAGCAGGCCGAAGTCCAGTCGGGCGTCGGTGCGCGCCTCGGTGCGATCGAGCTCGGCGATGTCAGGACGCAGCGGGATTCCGATCGGAGTGGCGTGCGGCAGCCGCACGGCCGCGGACGCCGTGAACACGTGGCTGGTAAGCCGGGCGCCGATGCGGTTCGCGATACCCGGGCGCGCGTTGGCCTCGTGCAGCACGATCGGGATGCTGCGCCGGCGGGCAGCCAGGTAAGCCGGCATGGCCACATAACCGCCGAAGCCCACCACGACGTCGATGTCGAGGCGCTCCATCACGTCGGCCGCCGCGCGCACCGCGGCGTTCAGCCGGCCGGGCGTCGCGAGCAACTCCCGGCTCGGCTTGCGCGGCAACGGCACCGGGGGGATGAGCTCGAGCGGATAGCCACGAGCCGGGATGAGCGTGGTGTCCAGTCCACGCTCGGTGCCCAGGGCGGTGACCTCGACAGCCGGGTCGAGTCGCCCCAGCGCATCGGCAAGGTTCATCGCTGGTTCGATGTGTCCCGCCGAATGTCCGCCGGCGACCAGCACTCGCGGCCCGCCGTCGTCAGCGCTGCGCGCCTGCGATGCTCGCTCGCTCATGCCCGCCTCCGTTGCGTCCCCGTCGTGGAACGGTAGGCGCTGGAGCTGGCCGGTGGTGCAGGGGGCAGGCGACGCATCGGGGTGATGGGATCCGCGTGTTGCACACGCATCGCCGGAGGAAGTCGATTGCGGGCAGGCGGCTGGACGCGGCTGGCCTCGGCCGATCGGGCGCGAGTCGCCCGGGTCGGCTGAGCGCGGGTCGCCCGATCAGGCTGAGCGCGGTTAACGCGCGGTTGGGTGCGCTCGGCACGACCCGGTTGGGTGTGCTCGGCACGACCCGGTTGGGTGCGCTCGAAGCGAGCCGCTCCGCCGCGCTCGGCACGACCCGGTTGGGCGCGCTCGGCACGACCCGGTTGGGCGCGCTCGAAGCGAGTCTTCGGCACCCGCTGGGCGGGTGCGGGCTGTAGACGCTTGGCCGCCACCGGCCGTGGCTTGGGCTTGCTCGGCGGCTTGGGCGGGACATACGGCTTGGGTAGCGGTACCCGCAGCCACCGCTCGACGCGAGAGCGCGACCGCGCGGCCGCGGCGCGCTGGGCTGCCGCGACGGCGTCCGGTTCGTGCCGGGCGAACGAGACGAGCATGCCGAACACCAGGACGGTCACGAGCAGTGACGTCCCGCCGGCGGAAATGAACGGAAGCGGGATACCGGTGACCGGTAGCAGCGCGGTCACGTACCCGATGTTGATCAGGCCCTGCCCGCAGATCCAGACCGTGGCACCCCCAGCGGCCAGACGCACGAACGGGTCGGCGTTGCGCCGGGTGATACGCATTCCGGTGTACGCGAACAGCGCGAAGAACCCGAGCACGGCGACGCAGCCGAGCAGGCCGAGCTCCTCGCCAATGACCGAGAAGACGTAGTCGGTGTTGGCATTCGGCACCCACTCGTACTTGGACGTGCCGTTGCCCAGCCCCACCCCGAACACGCCACCCGATGCAAGCGCGTACAGCCCCTCGACTGTCTGATAGCCGGCGCCGCGATGCTCCTGGAACGGATGCACGAACGTCAGGAGCCGTTTGAGCCGGTACGGCTCAGCTATCGCAAGCAGGGTCACCACCCCGCCCACGGCGAGCAGCACGCCGGCGAAATAGCGCATCGGCAGCCCGAGCGTCCAGAGCAGACCGAGCAGGACGAGCAGGAAGCACATCGTCGTGCCGAGATCCGGTTCGAGCATGACCAGTACACACACCAGCACGAACACCGGAATCAGCGGAACGAAGACGTGCACCGCGCGGTCGAGCGTCTTGAGATGCTGCTTGCGGGTCAGGAGGTCGGCGGCCCACAGCAAGATCGCGAGCTTGGCGACCTCGGACGGCTGCAGCTGAATCGGCCCCAGATCGATCCACCGCCGCGCGCCGTACACGCCGACGCCGATGCCCGGCACCAGCACGGCAAACAGCAGCACCAGGGCGAGGAACATCGTTGGATACGCCAGCGTACGGAACCGTCGCGGTGACGCTCGCAGCGCGAACCAGAAGATCGGCACCCCGACGACGACGAACTCGATCTCGCGGATCAGCTGTGTCCAGATCGCTCCGCCCTGGTCGTTCGCCGCGGAAATCGTGGTGGATGCGGCCATCAGCACGCCGAATCCGAGCAGGCCGCCGCCCGCGAGCAGCAGCAGCTGCACCGACGCGTAGGGACGGTCGAGATAACGCCCGACGGCGCCCGCTTGCCGCGATCGCGCCACCGTCGCGTCGTTCACGGGACGACGAGCGCGTCGATCGCCGCCTTGAACGCCGCGCCGCGAGTGGCGTACCCCGCGAACATGTCGTAGGACGCCGCGGCCGGGGCGAGCAGCACCGTATCGCCGGGTCGCGCGAACCCGGCCGCGGCGGCCACCACCTCGGTCATCGCTCCATCGTCAGTCCTCGCCACCTGGATCACCGGGATCTTGGGCGCGTGTCGGGCCAACGCGGCCTGGATCTCGCCTCGATCGACGCCCAGTAGCACGACCGCCCGCAGCCGGGGCGCCACGGCCAGCACCAGGTCATCGACCGGCGCGCCCTTGAGCTGCCCGCCCGCGATCCAGACGACACTGTCGTAGCTGCGCAACGACGCGCCGGCCGCATGCGGATTCGTCGCCTTGCTGTCGTCGACATACCGGACGCCGGCCCGATCGGCAACGAGCTGGTTACGGTGCGGATCGGCGACGAAGGCGCGCAGACCAGCTCTTACAGCGTCGGCGTCGACGCCGTGCGCGCGCGCCAACGCCGCCGCGGCGAGCGCATTGGCCACGTTGTGCGGACCGGCGGGTGTGACCTCGCGCGCGTCGATCAGCTCCAGCGGGTCGTGGCTGAACGCATGGTCGACGAGCACCCCACCCGCGACGCCGAGCTGGCCGGGCTCGGGAGCGGTCAGCGTGAATCCGACCTTGCGCCCCTGGGCCCGAGAGTCCGGTCCGACCAGCAACCGGGTGACGTACTCGTCGTCGAGGTTGCCGATCGCGATGGGTGAATCCCACACCTTCGTCTTGGTGAGCGCGTACCCGGCCATCGAACCGTGCCAGTCGAGGTGATCGGGGGCGAGATTGAGCAGGGCGCCGGCCGCCGGCACGACCGAGGACGACCAGTGCAGCTGGTAGCTCGACATCTCGACGGCGAGCACGTCGTAGGCGTGCGGGGCACCGACGGCGTCGATGATCGACACCCCGACGTTGCCGACCGCTAACGCCCGCAGGCCGGCTGCCTGCAGGATCGCCTCGAGCATCCGGACGGTGGTCGTCTTCCCGTTCGTGCCGGTGACCGCGAGCCACGGCGCCGCGTGGGAGTCGCGCAGCCGCCACGCCAGCTCAGTCTCGCCAATGACCTCGATCCCGGCCGCCAACGCAGCAGTCGTCAGCGGGTGGGTCGGAGGCACGCCGGGCGTGACCCAGAGCAGGTCCACGCCGGCCGGCAACGTGTGGATGTCTCCCAAGAATGTCGCGCCGGCCGCCTCGAGCGGCCCAACGGAGTCGGTCGGACGGCGGTCGGTGAGCAGAACGCGCGCGCCGCGCGCGAGCAACGCCCGGACGGCGGCGGTGCCGGCGAAGGCGACTCCGCATACGAGCACGGTGCGCCCACTGAACGACTGACTGTCCCCGGCCGGCAAGCGCACCTCGTTCCAAGCGGCGTTCGATCAGCCGTGGCTGACGAACTCGGCGTAGAAAAGCCCCACCCCGAACGCGACAGCGATACCGGCGATGATCCAGAAGCGGACGATGATCGTGACCTCTTCCCACCCCGACATCTCGAAGTGGTGGTGCAGGGGCGACATGCGAAATGCGCGCCGCCCCGTGCCGGTTCGCCATCGGGTGAACTTGAACCAGCCGGCCTGAATCAGGCCGGACAGCGTCACGACTGCGAACAGGCCGCCGAGCACAACCAGGAGCAACTCGGTGCGGGACAGGATGGCCAGCGCCGCCATCAGCCCGCCCAAGGCCATCGATCCCGTATCGCCCATGAAGATCTGCGCCGGGGCGGCGTTCCACCACAGAAATCCGAAGCACGCACTCATCGCGGCCGCGCCGAGGATGGCGAGGTCGCGCGGGTCGCGCACCTCGTAGCAGCCGTGCGCCGGGCCAGCGAGCCCGCACGTGTGACGAGCCTGGATGAACGCGATCAGCGTGTACGCGCCGAAGACCATGGCCGCGGCGCCGGCGGCCAGACCGTCCAGTCCGTCGGTGAGATTCACCGCGTTCGACGTTGCCGCGACGATGATGTAGGCCAGCACGACGAAACCGACCGCGCCGAGGCCGAACGATTCGATGTCCCGGACATACGACAGATGCGTCGACGCCGGCGTCTGGCCGAGTCGGTTGCGGAACATCAAGGCCATGACCGCGAAGGTCACGGCAACGACGAGTTGTCCGGCGAACTTCGCCCGGGCGCGCAACCCTAGGCTGCGCTGGCGACGCAGCTTGATGAAATCGTCGAGGAAGCCCACGAAGCCGAGCCCGATCATCATGTACAGCGCCAGCAGACCCGACGCGGTCGGGCCTTGCCCACCCTGGAACGCGGTGACGACATGGGCCGCGAAGTAGCCCACCACTGTCGAGGCGACGATTACGACGCCGCCCATTGTGGGCGTGCCGCGCTTGACCATGTGCTGCGGCGGGCCGTCGTTGCGGATCTCCTGGCCGAAGCCTCGCCGCCGGAAATACCGCACGACCAGCGGCGTGCACAGTATTGAGAACAGCAAGGCCGCCAGCGCCGCAGCGAGAGCTGTCCTCACTGGGCGAGCTCCAGTGCAACCCGCTCCAGCCCGGCCGCGCGGGAAGCCTTGACCAGGATCACGTCGCCGGGCTGCACCTCCTTACGCACCAGGGATATCGCCGCCTCGGCGTCGGGCACCCAGTCAGAACCGTGCTCGATAGCTCGCGCGGTCTCGCCGACCGCAACGACTCGGGCGATGCCGAGCGCACTGGCCGTGCCGCCCAGCGCCTCGTGCTCGGCGGCCGTGGCCTCGCCCAACTCGGCCATCTCGCCGAGTACCGCCCAGGTTCGCCCGGTCCGGCTTCGCCCGATGGCGGCCAAACCCCGCAACGCTGCGCGCATCGACTCCGGATTCGCGTTGTAGGCGTCGTTGATCACGATGACGCCGTCCGGCCGTTCGGTCGTCTCCATCCGCCATTTGGACCGCGGCCGGGCCTCCGACAACGCCGTCGCCACGTCGGCCAGCGGCATCCCACATTCGACTGCCACCGCCGCGCTGGCCAGCGCGTTCTCCACGTGGTGCTCGCCGCTGAACCGTAACGACACCGCTGCCGAGGCCGCATCGGCTTCCAGCCGGAAGCTGGGCCGGCCCAGGTCGTCCAGGCGCACGTCAGCGGCCCGCACGTCGCCGTCGTAGCCGAAGGTCACCACCCGGGCCGCCGTGCGCTCCCCCATCGCCGCGACCAGCGCGTCGTCACCGTTCAAGATCGCGACGCCGTCCGCCGGCAACGCCTCCACGAGCTCGCCCTTCGCCTGGGCGATCGCCTCCCGCGATCCGAATTCGCCGAGGTGCGCCGAACCGACGTTCAGCACCACGCCGACGTGAGGCGGCGCGATTCTTGTCAGCTCGCGGATATGGCCGATGCCGCGGGCGCTCGTCTCCAGCACCAGGTACTCAGTGTCCACTGTGGACAGCAAGACTGTGTAGGGATGACCGAGCTCGTTGTTGAATGACTCCGGTGGCGCGACGGTCGGGCCCAGGCGTTCGAGGAGCTGCGCCAGCAGGTCTTTCGTGGACGTCTTGCCGGACGAGCCGGTGATACCGACCACTCGGACATCGGGCAGCCGACGGATGACTGCCGCGGCCAACGCGGCGAGCGCGACCAGCCCGTCGGGTACCAGGATGCTCGGGGCGGCGATCGGCCGCGTGACGATTGCCGCCACAGCCCCAGCCGCGAGTGCCGAGTCAACGTAGTCATGGCCGTCGACGTGCTGACCAGGCAGGGCCAGGAACAGCCCGCCGGGGCGAGCCTTGCGCGAATCGAACTCCACCGGAGCCGACACCGGGGTATGCGAGTCGGCACCGGCCAGGCGCCCGCCAATGACGGCGGCGACTTCGCCGAGAGTCATGTCGATCAATAAAGGCGCTCCTGGATCGCGCGCCGTAGCACGTCGCGATCATCGAACGGGTGGACCACCCCGGCGACCTCCTGCCCGGACTCGTGTCCCTTGCCCGCGACGAGCACCGTATCGTGCGGCCCGGCCGCTGCCACAGCCGCCTCAATTGCTGCGGCCCGGTCGCCGACCTCGCGCACCCGCTCGCGCAGCGGCGCTGGAACGCCGCCGAGCATCGCCGCGCGGATTGCCGCCGGATCCTCTGACCGTGGGTTGTCGTCCGTGACGATCAGGAGGTCCGCCCCACTGGCCGCGACCGCGCCCATCATCGGCCGCTTGGCCCGGTCCCGGTCTCCTCCGGAACCGAGCACGATGATCAGCCGGCCCTTCGTCAGTGGCCGCAGCGCGCGCAGAGCCCCCTCGACAGCAGCCGGTTTGTGGCTGTAGTCGACGATTGCGAGGAACGACTGGCCCCGCTCGATCCGTTCCATGCGCCCAGGGACTGTCGCGGCCGCGACGGCCGGCGCGGCCAGCGGTGGCGGCACCCCGGCGGCATCCAGGACGGCCAACGCGAGCAGCGCGTTAGCCACGTTGTAGGTACCCGGCACCCGACATCCGCCCAGCAATTCGAGGCCGCCCGGACCGTGCACCTGGAACGCGGTGCTGCCGTCCGGCTCGACGCGCACGTCCGTCGCTCGCCAGGTCGCGTCGTTGCCGGACGTGCCTACCGTGACCGCCGCGGCGCCGACCAGCGCGGCGAGCCGCCCGCCCCACGCGTCGTCCACCACGATCAGCGGCACGCGCGCCCGGCCGTCGAAAAGGCGAGTTTTGGCGGCGAAATAGTCCTCCATGTCGGTATGGAAATCCAGGTGATCCTGGGAGAGGTTCGTGAACGCCCCGACCGCGAACGCGATGCCGTCGGCACGGCCCATCGCCAGCGCGTGGCTGGACACCTCCATCGCGACCACGCCGACGCCCCGCTCCCGCATGACGGCGAGCAGCGCCTGCACGTCAGGAGCCTCGGGCGTGGTGAATCCGGTCTTCACCGCCTCGTCGCCGATCATGGTGGCGACGGTGCCGATCAGGCCGGACGACCGGCCGGCCGCCGTAAGCCCGGCCCGGACCAGGAACGTTGTCGTGGTCTTACCGCTCGTCCCGGTGATGCCCAGCACCGACAAGCCCCGGCTCGGGCGCCCGTAGACCTCGGCCGACACTTCGCCCAGTCGGGCCCGGACGTCGTCGACCACGACCGTCGGCGCTTCACCCGGCAGCAGCGCCGCGCCCGCAGCGTCGGTGAGGACCGCGACCGCCCCCGCGCTCAGCGCCTCGGGCGCGAACTGCGCTCCGTGGCACCGGCGCCCTGGTAGGGCAGCGAACAGGTCACCCGGTCGCGCCTGGCCGCTGCTGGCTGTGATGCCGGTGATTGCGACATCCGTGCCGGCCACCTGGCCCAGCGCCGGCCACGCCAACTCGCTGAGCCGACGCGGCTCGACGCGAGCCGGTCGAGGCGTCGTCCCATGCGTGCTGGTCGTCGACACGTCAGCACACGCTACTGGGGCTCGCCATCCGGGTCGTCGCGTCGCACACCTGAAGGGGCACATGCTTGGACAGCGACCCGGTCGGCGGGATCCGCGCGTGCTGCAGTTCGTACGTCGCGATCTGGTGGTACAGGGGCGCCGCGACGTCGCCGCCATGCAGCCCGTTGGCCGGGTTGTCGACCATGATCGCCACCACGAACTGGGGATTGTCGGCGGGCGCGATGCCGGCGAACGTGTCCCAGTTCATCCAGTCGCTGTACCGGCCGCCGTGCGCCGGATCGGGC
>JBKPQM010000026.1:0-9159 GCA_046734095.1 Actinomycetota bacterium
GTGCGCAGGCGAGCCTCGAACGAGCGCTCACGGCTGCGCAGGCTCTCCTCGAGAGCAGCGCGCCCGGGCGTCCGTTGGCCGCGGTCGGAGCCTGCACGATCGGCATCCCGAGCGATGATGGCATCGCGCTCGCCACGAACATTCCAGGCTGGGGCGATCTCGCGCTCGATCGTGAGCTGCGGCGAATCTTCGGCGGCGTCGAGGTCAGGTTGGCAACCGACGTCAAGGCGGCTGCGCTGGCCGAGGCAGAGTGGGGCGCGCTCGTCGGGTGCGACCCAGCGATCTACGTCAACCTCGGTACCGGTCTGGCCGCCGCAATCATCGCCAACGGCGTAGTGCTCACAGGCACCCACGGGGCGGCCGGCGAGATCGGCTACAACCTGCGGGGCGTGGAGGACGTCGGCCGAGCGCTGGAGGACCGGATGCCCCTCGAATGGGCGGTCAGCGGCATGGCGCTGAACCGGCGCGCACGTGAGCTTTCACCCGCCCTGGACCGCGCGGAGATCGCGTTCGCACGCGCCGCGAGCGATCCCCGATTGGGCGGATTGGTCGCAGACTTCCTGGCCGAACTGTCTTTCCATCTGGTCAATCTCGCGATCGCGGTCGACTCGGCTCGCATCGCGATTGGCGGCGGGATGGTGCGGTCGTGGGATCACCTCTACAGCGGCCTGCGCAAGGCGCTCGACGCCGCTGTGCCGTTCCCGCCGGAGCTCGTCCGGGCCGGGTTTCCGTACGACGCGCCGTTGATGGGCGCGCTGGCAATTGGCACCGCAGCCGCACGGGAGGCCATTGACGCCGAGGCTTCCGCATGAAGCTGCTCACCTCGTCCGCCACGAAAGGGGCGCTCAGCATGAACCGAACCAAGATCATCGCCATGGCCGTCGTCTTGGTCGGTCTGCTCGTGGCGGCGTGCACGAGCGCGACCAAGAAGACCTCGTCAACCAGCAGTGCCAGCGGGTCCCCGAGCGGCGCCGTCACACAACCGGGCAGCACCGAGAAAGCGTCGCGCAAGCAGGGCGGCACCGTAACGATCGCCAACGTGCAGGGGCAGACCTGGACGTGTCACTTCAACCCGTTCAATCCCGCCGTGAATCCCGAGTCGTTGGGATTCGTTTACGAACCGCTCGTATTCGTCAACTTGCTGCAGAACCAGGCCGCCACCCCGATGCTGGCGAGCACGTACAAGTGGGGTCCGGGCAAGAAGTCGATCGTTTTCACAATCCGCGACGGAGTGAAGTGGAACGACGGTCAACCCTTCAGCGCCGACGACGTCGTCTACACATTCGACGTGATGAAGAGGGTGCCCGCGACCGACTTGTATGCCCTGTGGACTGGAGCGGGTCTGCAATCCGTCACGGCGGCCGGTAACCAGGTCACGATGACGTTCAAGCAAGCCGCCGAACCGTACTTCTTCAATTTCGCGAACCAGGTCGGCATCGTACCCAAGCACATCTTCTCCACCGGTGAGGCAGCCGCACATCCTGATACGTGGAACGACCCGAATCCCGTCGGCACGGGCCCGTTCATGGTCAATCCATGCACGGCGAACAACATCCAGTTCACGGCCAACCCAAACTACTGGCAACCGGGAAAGCCATACGTGCAGAAGGTTGAGTACCCAGCCTACCTGGACAACGGACCAGCGAATCTCGACCTGGCCAATGGCAAGGCCCAATGGGGAAGCCAATTCATCCCTAATATCGATAAGTTCTACCTATCCAAGTCGAAGGACAACCACACGTGGTCGCCGCCCGTCACCAATGTCGTGCTGTTCCCGAATCTCGACCCATCACACGCCGCTACCAGCAAGCTGGCCGTGCGACAGGCAATGGCGCTCGCCATCGACCGGAGCAAGGTGGCGTTGATCGGCGAGGACGGGCAACAGCCGCCGGCTAATCAAACCGGTGTGGTGATCCCGACCTTCGCCAAGTACTACGACGCCGCAGCAGTCGCGGCCGCGGGCTATGACAAGCCGAACGTCGACAAGGCCAAGAGCCTGATGGAGAGCGCGGGCTACTCGACGTCCAATCCACTCAAGCTCACCGTCATATCGATCACCGGCTACACCGACTGGGACGCTTCGCTGGCGGTGATCAAGCAGCAGCTCAAGCCGATCGGTATCGATCTCACGGTATCGGATCTTGCGGCTCAGACGTTCGATTCCCGGCTGTACAACGGAGAATTCGACCTTGCCTATTACGGTGAGGCGGGCGGCCCGACACCGTACTACGAGCTGCGGCAGATTCTCTACTCGAAGAACTCGGCCCCCATTGGCAAGCCGGCGAGCTTCAACTACGAGAGGTACTACAACCCTGAGGTCGACGCGCTCTTCGATCAGTATCCGAGCGCCGACGACGCGGGTCAGGTATCGATCATCAAGCAGGTGGGCAACTGGATGCTAAAGGACATTCCGGTCATCCCGGTCACGGAATCGGTCGACTGGTTCCAGTACAACACTTCCGATATACAGGGCTGGCCAACCGCGAGCGACCCCTACACCCAGCCCGGCGCGTACAACGTGCCCGACGTCGAGCAGTTGCTGCTGAAGATCTACTCGACGTCGGCGCAATAGAGTCTAGGTGTTGGTTCGCCCCGCCGAGCCAGCCGGGCACGTGTCGGCACGAGGAGCGGGAGGAGCTGGGTCGAGATGAGGTACCTGCTTCGACGACTCGGCTTCTTCCTGCTCACGCTGTGGGCCGCGCTCACCCTGAATTTCCTCATCCCTCGGTTCATGCCGGGCAGCCCGCTGCAGGCTCTGCGGGATCGAACGCATAACAAGCTCTCGCCGGCAGCGCTGGAGCAGATGCTGACGTCGTACGGGTTCAAGCCGCACCAGAACGCCTTCGTTCAGTATCTCGAGTACCTCAAGAATATGGTCACCGGACGATGGGGCGTCTCGATCGGTGGGGCTCTCGGCGAGCCGGTAAGCAAGATTATCGGACATGCGTTGCCATGGACGATCGGGCTAGTGGGAGTGGCCACCGTTCTGGCGTTCCTTCTCGGGTCATTCATCGGTGCTCTGGCCGGATGGCGGCGCGGCGGCAAGTTGGATTCAGTCCTACCGCCGGTGTTCGTCGTCACGTCGGCGCTACCGTACTTCTGGGTGGGGCTGCTGCTTATCCTCGTCTTCTCGGTGTGGACGCACGGTTTGCTGCCGACCGACTTCAACTACGACACGAGCCTGCAGCCGGGTTGGTCCTGGGAGTTCATCGGGAGCGTGCTGCAGCACGGCATACTCCCGGCGGCCACGATCCTGATCACGTCAATCGGCGCCTGGATCCTGACCATGCGCAACAACATGATCACTACGATCGCCGAGGACTACGTGCGGATGGGTCGCGCGAAGGGGCTCTCCGAGCGACGTATAATGATGAACTACGCTGCTCGCAATGCGTTTCTCCCCAACCTCTCGGGCTTCGCGATGTCGCTGGGGTTCATCATCGCCGGCTCGATTCTCGTCGAGTACGTCTTCAACTACCCCGGCCTGGGCTATCTGCTGTACAACGCCGTGCAGAACACGGATTACCCGCTGATGCAGGCCCTGTTCATGCTGTTCACCGTCTCGGTGCTCGTTGCGGTGCTGTTGTGCGACTTCGCGATCGCGGTACTCGACCCCCGCGCACGAGAAAAGGGCTGAGCAGCCGTGACCGCACTCCTAGTCGACACCAATCCGGCGCCAGGTGCGCCGGTCCCAGCACGTCACCGGACTGCCGGAGGCCTGTGGACCGCGGTTCGGACCAATCGCAAGGCATTTGTCGGGCTGGTCATCTTCGCGTTCTTCGCCGTCGTCGCGGCCGTGCCATGGCTGTTTACGTCTGTCCATCACCCCGACGAATTGGCATTCGAGCGCTCTCTACCGCCTTCCAGCAGCCATCTGCTCGGAACCACCGCGTTGGGTCAAGATATCTACTCGCAGCTTGTGTATGGTACGCGCCAATCGCTGATCATTGCCCTGGTCGCAGGTTTCTTTGCCACGCTTCTGGCGGTGCTCGTCGGGGTGTCGGCGGCCTATCTCGGCGGGATCGCCGACGAGATCCTGCTGATGTTCACGAATATCTTCTTGATCATTCCGACGTTTCCGCTGGTCATCATCTTCGCAACGTACGCGGGAAAGGGCACGCTCCTGGTCATCTTGATCGTCCTCATCGTCACCGGCTGGTCCTACGGGGCGAACCAGATGCGCGCGCAGGCTTTGTCCTTGCGCAATCGCGAGTTCTTAGAGGCGGCCCGGGTCCGTGGCGAGCGTCGGACCTACATAGTCTTTTTCGAAATACTGCCGACGATGACGTCGCTGATTGTTGCGAGCTTCCTCGGTGCTGCGCTTTATGCCGTGCTGACGGCGGCTGGCCTGCAATTCCTCGGACTGGGCGACCCGAACTCAATCAGCTGGGGCACGATGCTCTATTGGTCGCAGAATCAGCAGGCATTGCAGACGGGCATGCCGCTCTGGTCGATCGCCCCGGGGATGTGCGTGGCTCTCCTCGGCGCCTCCTTCGCGCTGATCAACTACGCGTTTGACGAGATCAGCAACCCCGCGCTTCGTCCGGTGAGGAGGCGACGTGTCAAGCGCACCTCCAGTTGAGGACGGCGGTATCGCGGTCGACACCAGCGCCCCGAACGGGCCGCTACTGCAGGTACGCGACCTGCAGGTCGAGTATGCGACCGCTGCGGGGTCGGTCAAGGCAGTTGACGGCGTCGACTTCGACGTCTCGGCCGGAGAGTTTGTCGGGGTTGTTGGCGAATCCGGCTGTGGTAAGTCGACGCTGCTGTTTGCTATTGCTCGTCTGCTGAGCTCGCCAGCAGCGGTCACGGCCGGCACCGTAACGTTCCGCGGCGAAAACCTGATCACGATGAGCGACCGGAAGCTCAACGCCATACGATGGCGGAACTTCTCCGTCGTGATGCAGAGCGCCATGAATGCGCTGAATCCGGTGACCACAATCGGGGCGCAATTTCGGGACGCTATCGAAGCGCACGCCAAGCTTTCTCCGCGTGAGCTAGCGGACCGCTCCATCGAGGTCATGAAGCTGGTCGGTATCGATCCGATTCATCTCAAGAGCTACCCGCATCAACTGAGTGGTGGGATGCGGCAGCGGGCGATGATCGCCATGGCGTTGCTGTTCACCCCGGATCTTGTGATCATGGATGAGCCGACGTCGGCTCTCGACGTTGTGGCCCAGCGTTCGTTGATGGTTCAGATCAAGGAGCTCCAGCGCAGACTCGGCTTCGCGATCATCTTCGTAACCCATGACATGTCGTTGGTCAGCCACTTCTCCGATCAACTACTGGTGATGTATGCGGGTCAAGTCATGGAGGCGGGACCGACGCGAACGGTGTTCGATCGACCGTCGCATCCGTATAGTCGCGGTCTACTTGACGCATTCCCGTCTATTCGCGGGCCGCGGGTTCCGCTCTCCGGAATTCCGGGTAGCCCGCCCGACCTCAGTCGTCCGCCGAGCGGGTGCCGGTTTCATCCGAGGTGTTCGTTTGCGATGGAGGAGTGCAGCGGCGAGATGCCACCGCTGTATCAGATCGGCGCGGTCCGATCCCGATGCCATTTGAACGCACCGCAGCCGGAACCGAACGCGATCACCGCCGAGGAGATCCGATCATGACTCGCTCGGCACCGGTGGCCCGAAGCGACCGTTCGCAGCCGGATGCGAATCCGCCGCCGCTGCTCGAGACTCGGGGCTTGACCAAGCACTTCAAGGTCGGGGGCAACCTTTCCCGTAAAGTCCTGCACGCCGTCGATGACGTCAGCTTCGTTATCAACCGTACTGAGATCGTGGCCTTAGTCGGTGAGAGTGGCAGTGGGAAAAGTACGATCGCCCGGTTGCTGGCTCGAGTCTACAAGCCGACCCGTGGCGACATCGTCTATCAGGGACGGTCCCTGCAATCGATGCGGACGCGTCGCCAGACCCTCGCCTATCGCAGCGATGTGCCGATGGTGTTCCAGGATCCGTTCAGCTCATTGAATCCCGCGTACCGGGTCTCGCACGGCATCATGCGAGGTCTGAAGCTGCACCGTAAGGAACTGGGCCGAACCCAGCGACGCGAAGAGGCGCAACGAGTGGTCGAAGCAGTCGGTTTGAGGCCCGCGGCGGACGTTCTCGACAGATACCCGTATGAATTGAGCGGCGGCCAGCGGCAACGGATCGGCTTTGCCCAGGCTTTGGCGTACAAGCCGAAGCTGATTATCGCGGATGAGCCGGTATCGATGCTCGACGTGTCGATCCGCATCGGTCTGCTCAACGTGATGGCCGACCTGCGGGAGCGCGAAGGCGTGGCGATCCTCTACATAACTCACGACATCGCCAGCGCCCGTTATGTGTCCGATCGAATCATGGTCATGTACGCGGGGCACATCGTCGAGTCTGGGCCAACCGAAGCCGTGCTGGCCAACCCCAAGCACCCGTACACCCAGCTTTTGCTTTCGGCCGTGCCCGACCCGCGCGCGCCGCTCGAGGTCGGGCCGGCGACCGACAGCGGAGAGCCACCCAAGATCATCAATCCGACCCCCGGATGTCGGTTCCGCTGGCGCTGCCCGCTGGCCATCGATCAATGCGCGCAGGAAACGCCACTCCCGCGGCTCCTGGCGCCGGCGCATACCGCGGCCTGCCACGTCGCCGAGCCCGATCCATCGTTCCCCACAACCACATCCTGATCAGTGCAAAACGAGGTCGACCCGTGAAGATCGCCGTCGTCGGAGGCGGGAGCACGTACACGCCCGAGCTGATCGAAGGATTCGCCCGCCGAGGCGATGTCCTCGTCGTCGATGAGCTGGTGCTGCACGACATCGCCCCCGGTCGTCTCGAGGTTGTCGGGGGACTCGCCCGCAGAATCCTCACGAAGCAAGGATTCGAGGGACGGCTGAGTACCACGACGTCGCTGGACGAGGCGGTTGACGGGGCGGCCGCCGTGCTGGTGCAGCTGCGAATCGGCGGTCAGCGCACGAGGCTCGTCGACGAGACGTTGCCCGCCAGATTCGGTCTGGTCGGCCAGGAAACGACCGGTCCAGGCGGATTCGCAAAAGCGCTGCGCACTGTCCCGCCCGTCCTCGCTATCGCGGACGTCGTCGCCGCCCGGGCGCAACGCGACGCGTGGATCATTGACTTCACCAACCCGGTGGGAATCGTCACGCGCGCGCTGCTGGACGAAGGGCATCGCGCCCTTGGCCTCTGCAACGTCGCGATCGGGTTCCAGCGCCGGCTGGCCGAAAGGTTCGGCGTCGCTCCGACCCGCATCCGGCTGGATCACGCCGGGCTCAACCACTTGTCGTGGATCCGCGGCGTATCCGTCGACGGCGTGGACCGGCTGCCCGAGCTGTTGGCATCGAGCGACGTCGACGAACTCGCCGAGGCCACCGACGTCCCGCCCGATCTGCTTCGCGCGCTTGGGGCCATCCCGTCCTACTACCTGAACTACTACTACTGCACCGAGCGCGCGGTCGCTGGGCAGGCGACCGGTCCGCACCGGGCCGAACAGGTACTCGAGATCGAGCGGAAGCTGCTGGACATGTATGCGGATCCAACGCTCGATCACAAGCCGGCCCTGCTTGAACAGCGAGGCGGCGCATACTACAGCGAAGCCGCCGCCGCGCTGGTCACCTCACTGCTCACCGGTGACGGCGCGCGTCACTACGTGGACATTCGCAACAACGGCACGCTCGCCGGACTGCCCGACGAAGCGGTGGTCGAAGTACCCGCCGACGTTGATCGTGACGGCGCGCACCCGGTGCCCGTCACGCCGCTGCCGCCCGAGATGCTCGGACTCGTGCAGGCCGTGACCGCTTACGAAATCCTGACGATCCAAGCCGCGCGATCCGGGGACCGGAGAATTGCCGTGCTGGCACTACTCGCCAATCCGTTGGTGCGGCAATGGGATTTCGCGGCGCCGCTGCTTGCCGCGTTGCTCGAGGCGAACCGCGCCTACCTTCCGCAATTCTTCGGCGAGAGCAGGGCTCGACCAGCCGGGCCCGCCGATGCCTGAGCCCGACGCACCGCGCATCGAGCGCAGGCGAACAAGCCGGATCCGTAGCCCGTACGTCATCGGCGTCGACGCGGGCAACTCGAAAAGCGATGCCGTCGTAGCGACGACGAGCGGCCGGCTTCTCGCCTGGTGCCAAGGACCTGGTATGGCGTCACCGTTGGGCCACCTCGTAGTGTGGCGCAACCGACTCATCCCACTCGTCGAGCAGGCTCTGGGCAAGGCCCGAGTGGCGCCCGCGAGTACCGCCGCGTGCGCCGTGTACTGCCTGGCAAATATCGACCTGCCGGCCGAGAGACGGATCGCGCAGCGAGAGTTGACGGGGGCCGCGTTCGCCCAGGTGACCGCCGTCGAGAACGACACGCTCGCGGTGTTGCGCGCCGGTGCGTCCCGTCCGTGGGGAATCGGCGTCGTAGCCGGCGCCGGCATCAATGCGATTGGCGTCCACCCATCCGGCCGAACCGCTGGGTATCTCGCGTTCGGTGATTACACCGGTGATTTCGGCGGTGGGCACAGTCTCGGAGTCCATTGCCTTGCGGCCGCGATTCGTGACCGCGACGGGCGAGGGCCCCGTACCGCGCTGACAACCCTGGTACCGAAGCACTTCGGGCTCCGTACCGCTGACCAGGTCGCAATCGCGGTCCACAACCACACTCTCGACCACGAAGGACTTCGTGTGCTTGCGCCCGTGCTGTTCGAGGCGGCGTCCACCGGAGACCCAGTAGCAATGGCCATTCTCACCGCCTTCGGTGATGAAGTGGCCATCATGGCGAGTGCGCTCATCCGCCGCCTGCACCTCGTCCGGACGGATGTGGAAGTGATTCTCGGCGGCGGCATGCTCCAGTCGAAGAATGGCGTTCTGCTCGATCGGGTGACTGCCGGTGTTTTGGCGAAAGCGCCGCGAGCTCAGATCCGGGTGCTGGACGTGGCCCCGGTGTGCGGCGCCGTCGTCGATGCCCTGCGTCGCGTCGGCGCGACCGAGGGCGCCCGTCGTCGGATCAGGGGCGCCCTGATTGCCGCCGCGAAGCACGCCCCAGTAAGAGTTGCCGGGCCTACTCACTCATCGCGATGAACCGCTTGAGTTTGCCCGTCGCGGCCTGGCGCGGGATCTGCTCGACGACACCGAGGTTGATCTGCGGATTCGAGAGCCCGTACTGCCGCAACGACGAGATC
>JBKPQM010000027.1:0-12164 GCA_046734095.1 Actinomycetota bacterium
CTGGTTCATCGGTTCGTCCACCGTGCTGTTCGCCGCCGGCGTGGCGCTCGCATACGTCGTGCTCGCCAAGGGCCTGCGCGTGCTGCTCGGGATCGCGGGTTCCGGCACTCAGGCACTGCTCACGGTGGACAGCTACCTGTCGTTCGTCACGCTGATGTTGGTCGTCTTCGGCGCGTCCTTCGAGCTGCCGTTGCTGATCGCGATGGCGAACTTGGCCGGCGCGCTGCCGGCCCGTTGGCTGCGCAAGTCGCAGCGCGTTGCGATCTTCCTGATCTTCCTGTTCGCCGCGGTGGCGACTCCGACCACCGACCCGTTCACCATGTGCGCAATGGCCGTGCCCATGGTGTTGCTGTTCGAAGGCGCCGTGCTGTTCGCGGTGGTCCACGACAGGCGCAAAGCCCGCCGCAAGGCTGAGGCCGCGAAGGCCCAGCAGGCCGGCGAGGAAGACCTCATCGCGCCCTCGCGCGTCGATCCGATCCCACGTCCGCTGGACGGGCCCTGGACGGAGACGACCTGACGCACGCCGCGCCGGTACTGCGCAGCGGCGATGATCAGCGCCCACCAGGTCTTCCGTAGGCTGGATGACATGTCCGCGCCGGCTGATCGGTACGCCGCCGCTCGGCGCCGGATGAGGTATCCGGAGTTCGAGCGGTTCCGCGGCGGCTACTCCTTCGAGCTCGACGAGTTCCAGGTCGAGGCCTGCGAGGCGCTCGCTGAGGGCCACGGCGTCCTGGTGTGCGCGCCGACCGGATCCGGTAAGACCGTCGTCGGCGAGTTCGCGGTCCACCTGGCGCTCGTATCCGGGCAGAAGTGCTTCTACACCACGCCGATCAAGGCACTCTCCAACCAGAAGTTCAACGACCTGGTGGACCGGCACGGCCCGGACGCGGTCGGCCTGCTGACCGGCGACAACGCGATCAACGCCGGCGCTCCGATCGTCGTCATGACGACCGAAGTGCTGCGCAACATGCTTTATGTGGGGAGTGCCTCGATCGACGGCTTGGGCTACGTCGTCATGGACGAGGTGCATTACCTCGGCGACCGGTTCCGCGGCGCGGTCTGGGAAGAGGTGATCATCCATCTGCCCCAGTCGGTGCGGCTCGTCTCGCTGTCGGCCACGGTCTCCAACGCCGAGGAGTTCGGCGAGTGGCTGGTGACTGTGCGCGGCGACACCCAGGTGGTCGTGCACGAGCAGCGGCCGGTGCCGCTGTGGCAGCACATGCTGGTCGGCACGCGCATGTTCGACCTGTTCGCCGGCGACGGCACCACGGTGAACGCCGAGCTCAAGCGCTACATCACCGAGCGGATGCGCTACCTCGACCCGGCGTTGCGGGGTAGTCGACCGACCCGCGGGTGGCGTCCGCCGCACCGGCCGGACGTTATCGCCCGCCTGGACCGCGAGGGGCTATTGCCGCTCATCACGTTCATCTTCAGCCGGGCCGGCTGCGACGCCGCCGTGCGACAGTGCGTGCTGTCGGGGATGTGGCTGACCGAGCCCGGCGAACGCGACGAGATAACCGCCATCGTCGAGGAACGTACGGCCGCCATTCCGGCCGAGGACCTCGACGTGCTCGGCTACTGGGAGTGGCTTGACGGACTTCGGCGAGGTATCGCCGCGCACCATGCCGGGCTCATTCCGACCTTCAAGGAGACCGTCGAGGACCTGTTCGTGCGCGGTCTGGTCCGGGTCGTCTTCGCGACCGAGACGCTGGCGCTCGGCATCAATATGCCGGCACGCACGGTCGTGCTCGAACGGCTGTCGAAGTTCAACGGCGATGCCCACGTCGACATCACGCCGGGGGAGTACACCCAACTCACCGGCCGCGCCGGACGGAGGGGCATCGACATCGAGGGTCACGCCGTCGTGCTCTGGAGTCCGGAGGCCGATCCGGGCCGGGTGGCCGGGTTGGCCTCGACGCGCACGTACCCGCTGCTCTCCTCGTTCCGGCCGTCCTACAACATGGCGGTCAACCTGGTCGGACAGATGGGACGCCCGGCCGCCCGCGAGCTCCTCGATGCGTCGTTCGCGCAGTTCCAGGCGGACCGCTCGGTCGCCGGCCTGGTGCAGCAGATCCGCCGCAACGAGGCGACCATGCGCGATTACACCGCCCGCATGCAGTGCGATCGTGGCGACTTCGCGGAGTACGCGCAGCTGCGCCGCGAACTGTCCGAGCGCGAGGCGGAGTTCGCCCGAGCGGGCGCGCGCACCCGCCGGGGCACCGTGGTCGCCTCGCTGGAGGCGCTGCGTCCCGGCGATGTCATCCGCGTCCCGAGCGGACGACGGGCCGGCCTCGCCGTGATCGTGGATACGGGCGTGACGGCGCACGATGACCCACACCCGCTCGTGCTGACCGAGGCGCGATGGGCCGGTCGGCTCTCCCTCACCGACTTTCCGAGGCCCGTGGAAGCGCTCGCCACGGTGCGCGTCCCGAAGCGGTTCAACCATCGCTCGCCGCAGGAGCGGCGCGATCTGGCCTCGACGTTGCGCGCGCTCGACCTGCCGCCGGCGCCGCGTCGCCCGCGCAATCCCGCGCCCGCCGAGGAGGACGATCGGGCCGCGGCGTTGCGGGTAGCGATCCGTTCCAATCCGTGCCACCAGTGCCCGGACCGGGAAACGCACGCTCGGTGGGCCGAGCGGCTGCATCGGCTGCAGCGCGAAACCGCCGCGCTGCATCAGCGCATCGAGGGCCGCACGAATTCCCTCGGGCGCACGTTCGACCGTATCTGCGCGCTGCTCGACTTGCGCGGCTACCTGGCCGGGGATGAGACGACGCCCGCCGGGCGGCAGCTGTCGCGGATCTGGTCGGAATCAGATCTGCTCGTGGCCGAGTGCCTGCGCTCGGGCGAGTGGGACGGCCTCGACGCGGCGGAGCTGGCCGCCGTCGTGTCCACCTTGATCTATGAGGCCCGCCGCGACGATCCGCTCGTCGATCGGATGCCGACCGCTGCCGTTCGCGACGCGCTGGCCGCCACGAGCCGGATGTGGGCCGACCTCGCCCAGAGCGAGGCCGACCGGGGTCTGCCGCGCACCCGCGAGCCCCAGCTCGGCTTCGTGTGGGCGGCCTACCGCTGGACGCAGCGGGATGGCCTGGACCGGGTCCTCACCTCGGCCGCCGAGGTCGGCGCGGAGCTCTCGGCCGGGGATTTCGTCCGTTGGTGCCGGCAGCTACTCGATCTGCTCGAGCAGATCGCGGTAGCGCCATCCGCAAGCGGCGTGGAGGCTCCGGTGGCCGCGCAGGCCCGGGCGGCTGCCCGGATCATCCGGCGCGGCGTCGTGGCCCAGGGCATGTTCCCCTGATACCTGTCGACGGCCGATGACGCAGTAGCGTAGGCGCGAACCGGGCGACCCGTTCCGGATGGAAGAGGCAGATCATGGCATCCGACAACGGCGAACAAGCCAGTCAGCCCTGGCCGCAGTATCCGCCGCAGCAGCCCCCGAGCTCGCCGTCGGCGCCGAGTCCCGGGCCGGATGCGCCGGATCCGTCCGACAACGAGCCGGACGAGGCTACCATCGCCCGGCCGGTGCCCCCGCCCCCGCCGTTCGACGCAGACCGGGACGCCCCGACCCGGCGGTACAACTGGTTCGAACCGCCCGCCCAGCCCGACGCCCGGGCCGCGGACCAAGCACCGCCCGAAGGCTCGGCCCGTGACCAACAGACGCAATCGTTCCCGCGCTTCGACCAACCCGGTCCGGCGCCGACCCAGCAAATGCCGCCCGCGCCACCACCCGGCGGTCCTTATCAACCGCCGCCGTACCCGTCTGCGCCCTATCCGCAGCAGGGGTACCCGCACAACCCGCCGTACCAGCCGGATGCGCCCGCGCAATCGTCCTGGACACAGCCGGCCTGGTCGCAGCCCGGTTACGGGCAGGCTCCCTACCAGCCCGACTCGGGCTACCCGCCACCACAGTCGCCATATGGCGCGTTCCCGGCCGGATACGACCAGTACGGGCAATACCAGCAGCAGTCGTATGCGCCGTACGCGCCGCCGGGCCGGCCGAAGACGCGGAGGGTCGCGCTGTGGATCGGTGCGGCGGTCGTCGTGGTGATCGCGGCGCTGGCCATCGCCGCGTTCACCGCCAAACCCGGATTCCTCGGCTTCAAGAAAGTGCTCGACCACACGGCCGTGGAGAACACCATCGAGCAGGGCGGCTACACGAATGTCGTGTGCAACGACGGCAAGAATCCCACCGTGAAGAGCGGCACGACGTTCACGTGTACGGCCGACGGCGGCAAGAGGATCACTGTGCGGATCACCAGCTCCAGCGGCAACTACCAGTGGAGCCCAGCGGGCTGATCAGGCCCTGGCTCGGGCTATCGCGTTGAGTACGCGGTTGATCGAGCCGTCGATGCCGTAGCGGTCGGCGAGCGCCACGAGCGCTGGGCCGTCAGCTGGCTCGGCCGGCAGGTCGTCAGCCAAGTCTGGAACGGGCGCGTCGGTGCGCCCACGAACGACCGCGGCCGCCCGCGCCAGGTAGTCGGCGGCGGCGAGCACCTTGGCGGCTGAACCAGCCGGGAAGCCGTCCTGGCCTGCTCGGGCAGCGGCGACGATCTCCTCGACCGGGCCGAAGCGGGCCGCGAGCGCGGCCGCCGTCTTGTCTCCGACGCCCGGCACTCCGGGCAGCCCGTCGCTGGGGTCGCCGCGCAGCGCGGCGTAGTCGGCATATCGCTCGGGCGCAACGCCGTAGCGAGCGCGCACATCGTCCGGCCCGAGGTCCTCGAGCTTTGACACGCCGCGACCGACGTAGAGCACCCGCACCCGTTCACTGGCGAGCGCAATGAGGTCGCGGTCGCTGCTGACGATCTCGCACGGACCGGGTTCGCGCGTCACCAGCGTCGCTATCACGTCGTCCGCCTCGAATCCTTCGGCACCGCCGGTGGCGAGGCCCAGCGCGGCCAGTACCTCGAGCAGCACCGGGATCTGCGCAACCAACCCGGCCGGGATCGCTTCGCTGCCGTCCCGGGCCAGGCGATGAGCCTTGTACGACGGGATCAGCGCGACCCGGAACGCCGGCCGCCATTCGAAGTCCAGGCAGGCGACGTAGCGCGACGGGCGGCGCCGGTCGATCAGCGTCGCCGTCATGTCGAGAAAGCCGCGCACTGCGTTGATCGGCCTGCCGTCCGGCGCCGTGATCGATTCGGGAACCCCGTGGAACGCGCGGAAGTACAGGTTGGCCGCGTCGACGAGCATGAGGGTCACCTCGGGGACGGTAACGTGCGCGTCCATGCTCACGGTCATCGGCGAGACCCTCGTCGACCTGGTTGACTCCGGTGACCAGCGCACCTTCACGGCGCATCTGTCCGGTAGCCCGCTCAACGTCGCCGTCGGGCTGGCCCGCCTGGGCCAGCCGACTGAGCTGATGGCCCGCTTCTCCCGCGACACGTTCGGCCGGCGGCTGCGCCGGTTCGCCGAGAACAACGCCGTGGGCCTCTCGGCGGCGGTGGACGCCGAAGCGCCGGCGACGCTCGCCGTGGTGAACCTGGACGAGCAGGGTAGGGCCAGCTACGACTTCTACCTCGAGGACAGTGCCGACTGGCAGTGGCGCCCGGACGAACTTGCCATCCCGGCGAACGCCAGGATTGTGCACATCGGCTCGCTCGCGAGCTGGCTGCCGCCGGGTGACGCGCACATAATCGCCGCTGTTCGGGCGGTCGGCGACCGCGTCATGATCAGCTACGACCCGAACGTGCGGCCGTCGCTGCTGGGCACACCAGGGCGGGCCCGGCCGCTGATCGAGCGGGCCGTCGGCGTCGCCCACGTCGTGAAGGCCAGCGAGGACGACGTCGGCTGGCTGTACCCCGGCGATCGGCTCGACGACATCGCCGCCCACTGGCTGGGCTTGGGCGCCATGATCGTGGTGATCACCCGGGGCCGGCACGGGGCGATCGGTTATCGCGAGGGCGCGGACCCGCTGGTGCGGGCGGCCCGGCCGGTGCGGCTGGTCGACACGATCGGAGCGGGCGACGCGTTCACCTCCGGTCTGCTGAGCGCACTGGCCAGCGCCGGGGTGCACGACGCGACTACGCTCGCCGCCGCCGATCTGGGCCGCGCGCTGGATGAGGCGATCCTGGTGGCGGCGCTGACCTGCGAGCGGGCCGGCGCCGACCCGCCGAGCTCGGCGGAGGTCGCTGCTGCCCGCCGCACGCAAGCGGCTCAGTAGACGCTGCGGGTCGGGTCGGTCGAACCGCGGACGACGAGCTCGGTCGGCAGCACCCGGACGAGCGGCTCGGCGTCCGGCGCGGTGATCGTCGCGAGCAGCCGGGCGGTCAGATCCTCCGCCTGCTCCACCACCGGCTGGCGCACTGTCGAGAGGTCGAGCAGCTCGGCGCTCGCGTGGTCGTCGAAGCCCACGACCGCGACGTCCCACGGCACGCGCAGCCCGGCCCGGCGAATCGCGCGGATCGCGCCGTAGGCCATCTCGTCGGACTCGGCGAACAGTGCGGTCGGCCGCTCAGGTCGGTCGAGCAGGATCTTCGTCGCCGCCTCGCCGCCATCCACGGTGAAGTAGCCGAGGATCTCCAGATCCGGGTCGTACTCGATCCCGGCGCCGCGCAGGGCGTCGAGATAGCCGACTCGCCGATGATGGGGCGCAGTGAACCGCATCGGGTCGTTGGTATCGCCGCCGATGAGGGCGATGCGCCGGTGCCCGAGCTCGACGAGGTGTCGTACCGCGGATCGGGCGGCCTCCTCGTCGTCGATGCGCGTGGAGTGCCAGCCGGGACGGTCGACCCCAACCATCCCGACCGGGACGTTGAGGTTGTCCAGGGCATCGGCTTCGGCATCGGTGAGGACGAGGCTCGCGAAGACGATTGCGTCCACCCGCTTACGCACCGGCATGAGGTCGAAGAAGCGCTCGCGGCCCTCCCAGTCGCCCAGGTTGTACAGCAAGAGGTCGAACCCAGCGCGGTGCAGCACGCTCTCGACCGCGCCGAGCACCTCGGCGAAGTACCAGCGGTGGACGAACGGCACCACTACGCCGACCGTCGCGGCACGCCCGCTGGCCAGTCGCGCGGCGAACGGGGAGGCCACGTAGTTCAGCTCCCTAGCGGCGGCCAGCACCCGATCGCGCGTCGCCGCGGCGACGTCGGGCAGGCCGCGCAGCGAGCGTGACACCGTAGCGATGGACACGCCCGCGAGCTTGGCGACGTCCTCGATACTCGAAGTCATAGCACTCTGCTCGCCGCGGAAATCCGCTCACGGCGGATGGGACTGCCCGAACGCTAACCCATTGTTAGCCACTGGCAAACCACCCGGCATGCTCGAGCGGTGCGCACCCTCTACCGCAACGGACGGATCTACCCGAATGCCACCCGGTCGGCCAGTGCCCTCATGACCGACGACGAGGGCATCACCTGGCTCGGCGACGAGTCGCCGGGCCGGGCTGATCGCAGCGTCGACCTCGACGGCGCCCTCGTCACGCCGGCGTTCGTGGACGCGCACGTGCACGCGACGGGCGCCGGGCTGTCCCTGACCGGGTTGGATCTGTCCGGAACGACGTCGCTTCCCGAGACCCTCGACCGGGTCGAGCAGCACAGCCGCGCCGGGCGGGGGCGACCGGTACTGGGCCATGGCTGGGATGACACGAGTTGGCCCGAACATCGCCCGCCGACGCGCGCCGAGTTGGACCGCGCCGCCTACGGGGGAGCGGTCTACCTTGCCCGGGTCGACTCGCACTCCGCCACGGTGTCCTCGGCGCTGCTCGCGGCTACGTCGGGCGTCGAGTTCCTGTCCGGCTTCCGCCCGGACGGCTGGCTCACCGGCGACGCCCATCACGCGGTCCGGCGGGTGGCATTCGGCGGGCTCGGCGTGACCCAGGTGCGCGACGCGCAACGGGCGGCGCTGCGCCACGCGGCATCGCTCGGCATCGCCTGTATGCACGAGATGGCCGGCCCTGAGGTATCCGGGGCCGACGACCTGGCCGGCCTGCTCGCACTCGCGGCCACCGAGCCGGGACCGGACGTGATCGGTTACTGGGGGGAGCTGTTCGGTATCGACACGGCCCGGGAACTGGGCGCGGCCGGGGCCGCCGGCGACCTGTTCTGCGACGGATCGCTCGGTTCGCACACCGCGGCGTTGAGCTCGCCGTACGCCGACGCGCCCGAGACGTCCGGCGAGCTGCATCTCGGCGTGGAGGAGATCACCGAGCACGTCCGCCGCTGCACCGAAGCCGGGCTACAAGCCGGCTTTCACGCCATCGGCGACGCCGCGGTCGAGACGATCCTCGAGGCCATCGGGCGACTCGGCCCACAGGCAGGAGTTGGGCACCGCATCGAGCACGCCGAAATGGTGCGCTCCCCGGAGCGGCTCGCCGCCGCCGGGCTCTCGGCGTCCATGCAGCCGGGGTTCGACGCGGCCTGGGGCGGAGCGGACGGTATGTACGCCGACCGGCTCGGCGCCGGGCGGGCCGTGGGGCTGAACCGGTTCGCCGACCTCGCCGCAGCCGGCGTCCCGCTCGCCTTCGGCTCGGACGCCCCGGTGACCGCGATGAACCCCTGGGCCGCCGTCCGCGCCGCCGCATATCCCCACGTGCCGGCGGCGGCGATCAGCCCGCGGGCGGCGTTCGCCGCGCACACGCAGGGCGGCTGGCGGGCCGCTCGCCGGGACGGCGGCATGTTGCGACCGGGCGCTCCCGCGACGTTCGCAGTGTGGCAGGCGGCTGAGTACGGGGACGACGGGCTGCCGGACGTATCGCCCGGCGCCGCACTACCGACGTGCCTGCGCACCGTCGTGCGCGGCGAGACCGTTTTCGCGGTCTGAAGTCCGCGCCCCTTTTCGTTGAGTGGTGCGTTTCTGCTCGAGTGGTGCGTTATAACGCACCACTCGGCGAACAACGCACCACTCAACTGGTTTGGGGCCGGGACTGGGCCGCGGCACACGTTGACCGGGGATACTTGCTGGATGCTGCCCCGCCCGCGAGCCGCCGAGCCGCCGGTCGCCACGCCGTGGGCCGCGTTGATCGCAGTCGGCGCCGGGCTGCTCGCCGTCTTGGCGTTCCCGCCGTTCGGGGTGTGGCCGCTCGCGTTCGCCAGCGTGGCGTCCTTCAGCATCGTCGTGCACGGTCGCCGGGCCCGACAGGCGGCGTGGCTCGGCCTGGTATACGGCGCGGCGTTCTTCGGGCCGCTGCTGCACTGGACGGGCGTCTATGTCGGCGCCGTCCCGTGGCTGATCCTGGCGGCGGCCGAGGCCGGTTACTTCGCGGGCATGGGCGCGGTGCTGTCGATCGTGCAGCGCCTGCCCTGGGCGCCGCTTTGGGTCGGTGTGACCTGGGTCCTCGAGGAGTCGGTTCGCGACCGGTGGCCGTTCGGCGGGTTCCCCTGGGGACGCTTGGCGTTCAGCCAGGCCGAGTCGCCGGTGCGATGGCTGGCCGCGCTCGGCGGGGCTCCGCTGGTGACCTTCGCGGTCGGGCTGAGCGGTGGCGGGCTGGCCCTGCTGCTGCTTCACGTACGCGAGCGCCGCTGGCGGCCGATCGCGTACGGCGCCGCCGTCCTCGCCGCCGTTCCGGTTGCCGGCCTGCTGCTCGGGGTCGTGCTGCGACCGGCCCCGGACAGCCACGGCCCGACCGCGACCATCGCGGTCATCCAGGGCAGCGTCCCTGAGCGCGACAAGCTCAACTTCGAAGACCGCCCGCGCCAGGTGCTCGACAATCACGTCGCGCAGACCCTGAAGCTCGCCGCCGAGATCAAGGCCGGAACCCAGCCCCGGCCCAGTCTCGTCCTGTGGCCGGAGAACTCATCAGATCTTGATCCGTACACGAACGCCGACGCCGCAGCAGAGATCAACCGGGTGACCAAGGCCGTCGGCGTGCCGATCCTGGTCGGTGCGATCCTCGATGGCCCAGGCCCGAACCACGACCGCAACGTCGGCATCCTATGGTCACCGATCACCGGCCCGGGCGCGAGCTACACCAAGCGGCACCCGGTGCCGTTCGGGGAGTACATGCCGTTGCGTGGCCTCGCCACCGCGATCAGCTCGAAGGCGAACCTGGTCGAGCGGGACATGGTCGCGGGCCACGGCAACGGGCTGCTCACGGGCGGGCCGTTCCCGATCGGCGACGTGATTTGCTTCGAGGTCGCCTACGACGAGCTGGTGCGCTCTTCGGTGCAGGCCGGAGCGCAGCTTCTGGTCATCCAGACCAACAACGCGACATTCGGGCACTCCGGCGAGACCTACCAGCAACTGGCCATGAGCCAACTACGCGCCGTCGAGTTCGGCCGAGCGGTAGCGCAGGTATCGACCACCGGCGTCTCGGCCGTTATCGGCCCCGATGGTCAGATCCGGCAGCGAACTGGGGCGCTCTACACCCAGGGGATCCTGGTCGCGAGCGTGCCGCTGCGCACGACCACTACGCTGGCGACTCGGGTCGGCGCCATACCCGAGTACGTGTTGACGGGCGCGGCTTTGCTCGCGCTGGGTTGGTCGATCTGGGCCGCACGAGCCGCCCGGCGCGGTAATGGGCGGGCGTCCGAGCAGGACGGGGCCGAGACGGAGGAGATGGTGACGGCTTGAGCGCGCGAGCACCGCAGGCGGGCGACGATGTCGGACGCGTGCTGGTCGTCATCCCGACCTACAACGAGCGCGACAACATCGAGGCGATCATCGATCGAGTCGTGCGGTCCGCGCCGGATGCGCACGTGCTGATCGCCGACGACAGCAGCCCCGATG
The DNA here is from genome assembly GCA_046734095.1 of Actinomycetota bacterium. Taxonomy (GTDB): domain Bacteria; phylum Actinomycetota; class Actinomycetes; order Mycobacteriales; family Jatrophihabitantaceae; genus DASXRA01. Next base: position 10,663 of record JBKPQM010000027.1, read on the forward strand.
GCACCGGCAAGATCGCCGACGAGCTCGCCGCCAACGACCCGCGCATCTTCGTGTTGCACCGCACCGAGAAGGCCGGCCTCGGCGCCGCGTACATCGCAGGCTTCGGCTGGGGTATCGAGCGTGGCTACGACGTGCTGGTCGAGATGGACGCCGACGGCTCACACGCCCCCGAGCAGTTGCCGTCGCTGCTCACGGCGATGCACGAGGCCGACGTGGTGCTCGGTTCGCGTTGGGTCAACGGTGGCACCGTGGTCAACTGGCCGAAGTCGCGTGAGCTGATCTCACGCGGCGGGAACCTCTACACCCGCATCGCCCTCGGAGTCGACCTGCGCGATGCCACGGGCGGATACCGCGCCTACCGGCGAACGGTGCTCGAAGCGGTCGATTACGGGGGCGTGGCCTCGCAGGGCTACTGCTTTCAGGTCGATCTGGCCTGGCGGGCGTCGCGAGCCGGGTTCCGGGTCGTCGAGGTTCCGATCACGTTTACCGACCGCGAGCGCGGCGAGAGCAAGATGAGTGGAGCCATCGTCCGAGAAGCACTGTGGCGGGTCACCCAATGGGGTGCCCGCCACCGTGCGGATCAACTGCGCCGGCTCGTCCGGCGCGGCAATACGTCAGGCTGACTTCTGCCCCCGTCGGGCGCGCAGCACGTCGAGGCGCTCGGCCAGCACTTCTTCGAGGTCTGCGACCGTGCGCCGCTCCATCAACATGTCCCAGTGCGTGCGTGGTGGCTTGGCCTTCTTGGTTTCCGGCTCCGGTCCGTCGACCAGCTGGGCGACGGTGCCGTCGAGGCGGCATTCCCAGGTCGGCGGTACCTCGGCCTCTTCCGAGAACGGAATGGTGAACTCGTGGCCGCGCGCGCAGCGGTATGCGGCGAGGTTTCGGGGCGCGGGCTCGGCACCATACTCGGTTTCGTAGCTGACAGCGCCCATCCGACTGCCCCGCAGGGTGCGATCTGCCATAGTGGGCACCTCCAAGACTCTCAAGACTTCCGCGGGTGGAACGAACAACGTCTTGTCAGGATTCCCGGCCCGGTACCGGCACTAACCGGCGCGGGACTGAGCCCCGAACCCAGGAGTGGCACCATGGACTTCCCCCGGCGCCCGCGTCCTACCCAAGTAGACGTACAAGAGACCGGTGAGGTTGCATTCGCGGGCCACTCTCAGGAGATCCACAGCCTTACGGCGCTGCTGGGCGCAGGACGGTTGGCTATCGGCTCGGCATTTCTCGCATATCCCGCGGAGTCGGTCCGCATCCTCGGCATCGACACGGCCTCAGCCAATCGGATGGTGTGGCTGGCCCGGATGACCGCTGTCCGCGATGCCGCGCTCGGGCTCGGGGTACTCGGTACCGCCATCACCCGGCGCGGCCGGGTGCCGGCGCTGATGCTGAGCGCGTTGGTCGACGCGACCGATGCGGTTGTACTCGCGGCCGCCGCCCGCGAGCAGCGCGTCGATCGCGTGCGCGGATACGCGGCGGCCGCGGTCGGTGCAGCCGGGGCG
>JBKPQM010000028.1:0-9462 GCA_046734095.1 Actinomycetota bacterium
GCCTGAGTCTGGGGAGGTCGTCGACCTCGACGGGCTGCACATCATGATCCAATCGCTCATCTCGCCCACCGATGGACCGATCGGCGACTCGTCCCTGTGGGTCTACGACGGCACCAGCCGGCTGCTGAACCAGAACGACGCCCGCCCGGCCGAGCTGTCCGCTTTCACCGATCTGGGCCCGATCGACGCCTACCTGGTTCAGTTCTCCGGCGCGATCTGGTTCCCGATGGTCTACGAGCTGCCCGAGCGGGCCAAGCAGGCGCTGGGCAAGACCAAGCGCGAGCGGCAGTTCGACCGCACGCTGCGCTACATCGAGGAAGCCGGGGCGCGGTTCGTCTTTCCGACGGCGGGGCCGCCGTGTTTTCTCGACGAGGAGCTGTGGGGCCTCAACGACATCTTCGGCGACGAGTCCAGCATCTTCCCGGATCAGCAGGTGTACCTGGACTGGCTGGCCGAGCACGGCCATGACGAAGGGCGGCTGCTGCTGCCCGGCTCGGTCGCCGCGGTAACCGAGACCGGGTGTCCGGTGCAACATCCGATCGACCCGAAGGCGATCTTCGGCAACAAGACCCGCTACCTGCGCGAGTACCAGTCGCGCCGGATGCCCGAGGTCGAGGTGGCCAAAAAGAGCTGGGCGCACCCCGAGGTCGACGTCCTTGCCGAGCTCACGCAATGGTTCACGCCGTTGCTCGAAGAGGCCGACCACATGGCCGCCGGCATCAACGGCGGCGTGCGGTTCACCGCTGAAGATGCCGAACGCGGCGACATCGACCTCCTCATCGACTTCATCACCTGCGACGTGCGCGAGTACGCGGGGGAGAAGGTGCGCTACCGATTTCGCACCCGGCGCGCGTACCTGGAGAAGCTGGTCGCCGAGCACGAGATCGACTGGGTCAACTCGCTGTTCCTGTCTTGCCGGTTCTCCGCGCAGCGCATCGGCCCGTACAACGAGTTCGTCTACACGTTCTTCAAGTGCCTGTCCGAGGAACGGCTGAACTACGCCGAGGGCTGGTACACCGAGCAGAACGCCGTTGAAGCCAACGAGATGATCGAGCTCGAGGGGTGGCAGGTGCAGTCGCGCTGCCCACATCTCAAGGCCGACTTGAAACGCTTCGGTCGCATCGAGGACGGCGTCCTTACCTGCCAGATGCACGGGTGGAGATGGCGCCTGGCCGACGGCAAGTGCCTCACGTCGGTAGGCCACGAGCTGCGCAGCGCGCGACTCGGTGAGCGGCAAGAGCCGGGCCGCCAATCGGCCGCGTCTTGAGGCGTGTGCGCGCCGAAATTCAGCGGCGACGGAGTACCCGGCGCCACCAGGACACGAACGCCACCGGTGCGCACGCCCCGTTCAGGGTCATGCAGGCCGCCTCGTCGGCCTCGCGCCGCTCGTGGCAGCGCTCGCACAGGTGCCCGCCGGTGACCGTCCGGTAGTCACCGGAGGCGGTGCAGCCAACGCCGTCGCACTGCAGACGCTCCGTGGTGGGCATGCGTCTATGGTCGCCCGCGTTGTGGGCCCGCGTCCAGCGCCGCCTGGTCCCCGATCGGGTCGCCTCACTAACCGGGATAATGCCAGCAATCCTCACCCAACGACCCTGGATGGGCGAGCACGCACCTCATCAAATTGATGATCTTGGCGTTTGGGCTGAATTCCAACCACAAGTCCAAGATCATCAGCGTCGCGCGACCGACTGCGCATGGGACCGCTGTGCCATCAGCGGCGCGCGACCGCCAGCGCATGGGACCGCTGTGCCATCAGTGTCGCGCGACTGGCCGCAGCGACGTCTGGCAGGTGGGGCCGGAGGGAGTCGAACCCTCACTGGCACGGACCTAAACCGTGTGCCTCTGCCGATTGGGCTACGGCCCCCGACACGGGCAGCCTACGGCGTCGCGCCGATCGGTAACCGCGGCCGCATCAGGGACGCCTCGCGTGTCCGGCAACCATCATGGGCGCCGGCAGCCACCGGATTACAGACCGAGGTCGCGGCGCAGCTTGGCGACGTGCCCCGTGGCCTTGACGTTGTATTGTGCCTGTTCGAGCTTGCCCTCCGGGTCGACCACGAATGTCGAGCGAATCACGCCGGTGACCTTCTTGCCGTACATCGTCTTTTCGCCGTATGCGCCATAGGCCTCGAGCACGGAACGCGAGGGGTCGGACAGCAGTGGGAACGTCAACCCGTCACGTTCGCGGAATTTGATGAGCTTCTCCGGCTTGTCGGGCGAAATGCCGACGACGTCGACGCCGGCCGCCTGCAACGACGAGAGGCTGTCCCGGAAGTCGCAAGCCTCCTTGGTGCAGCCGGGTGTCATGGCGGCCGGGTAGAAGTACACGACGACGCGACGGCCCCGGAAGTCGTGCAGCGAAACGTCCTTGCCATCGGCATCGGGCAGGGTGAAGTCCGGCGCGGTGTCGCCGGGAGAAAGTCGGGTCATGGCACTAGTGTCTCGCGCCGGGCCGGAGGCGGTTGCCGGGATCAGGCGCACGGGACACTAGGCTGGCACCCGATCGCCGCAGGGAGGAGTGCAGCGTGGCTGAGAACAAGACCGCCGACGATATCCAGCGCGACATCGAGCAGGCGCGGGCGTCGCTCGCGGTGGCGGTCGACCAGCTCGCGGAGCGCACCAGCCCCAAGCGCATTGCCAATCAGACCAAGCAGACGCTGATCGCGAAGGCGCAGACCCCGGCCGGCCGTGCCATTATCGGCGGCGCCGTCGCGTTGGTCGTGCTGCTCGTCATCCGGAGCATCCGACACCGCAACGTCTGACCGCGCTGTCGATCACCTGTGCGGGCAAGATGGGCAAATGGCGGGCTGGCAGTTCTGGGTCGACCGCGGCGGCACGTTCACCGATATCGTCGCGCGCCGTCCCGACGGGCGCCTGCTCACCCGCAAGCTCCTGTCGGAGAACCCGACGCGCTACGCCGATGCCGCGGTGGCCGGGATCCGTGAGCTGCTGGGAGGCGGCCACACGAGCAGCAGCGCCGAGATCGACGACGTGCGCATGGGCACCACCGTGGCCACGAACGCACTGCTGGAACGGCAGGGTGAGCGCACCGCACTGGTGATCACCCGCGGCTTCGGCGACGCGCTCCGCATCGGATACCAGAACCGTCCCCGCATCTTCGACCGCCACATTGTGCTGCCCGAACCGCTGTACGAGCGCGTGATCGAGATGGACGAGCGCACCACCGCCGACGGCACCGTGCTGCGCCCGCCCGACCTGACGTTGCTGCGCACCGAACTTGGACGAGCCCGCGACGATGGCATCGACGCGATCGCCGTCGCTTGCCTGCACAGTCACCTCTACCCGGCGCATGAGCAGGCCATCGGGACACTCGCCCGTGAGCTCGGGTTCCCGCAGGTGTCGCTCTCCAGTGAGGCTAGCCCGCTGCTGAAGCTGGTGCCGCGCGGCGACACGGCGGTCGTCGATGCGTACCTGTCGCCCGTGTTGCGCCGCTATGTGGACGGGGTGGCCGCCGCGCTTGGCGATACGCGGCTGATGTTCATGCAATCCAACGGGGGGCTGACCGAGGCCGGGCACTTCCGTGGCAAGGACGCGATCCTGTCCGGACCGGCGGGTGGCATCGTCGGAATGGCCCGCATGTCGCAGCTTGCCGGCTTCGACAAGGCGATCGGCTTCGACATGGGCGGAACCTCGACGGACGTTTCGCATTTCGCCGGTGAGTACGAGCGTGTGTTCCACAGTGAGGTGGCCGGCGTGCGCCTTCGGGCGCCGATGCTCGCCATCCATACCGTGGCGTCCGGTGGCGGCTCGATCCTGCACTTCGATGGCACCCGTTACCGAGTCGGCCCCGACTCGGCCGGCGCCGATCCGGGACCGGCCTGCTACCGCAACGGCGGGCCGCTCACCGTCACCGACGCCAACGTCATGCTCGGGCGGATCCAGGCATCGCACTTCCCGCGTGTGTTCGGCCCAGGCGGCGATCAGCCGCTGGACGTCGAGGTCGTGCGCGCCGAGTTCGCCACCCTGGCGGGACGCATCGGCGACGGCCGCACACCCGAACAGGTCGCCGAAGGCTTCGGGCAGATCGCGGTGGCCAATATGGCCAATGCCGTCAAGCGCATCTCCGTGCAGCGCGGGCGCGACGTCACCGAGTACGTGCTCACCACATTCGGCGGGGCGGGCGGTCAGCACGCGTGCGCGGTCGCTGATGCGCTGGGCATCCGCACGGTTCTCGTGCCGCCGATGGCCGGGGTGCTTTCGGCGCTCGGCATCGGGCTCGCCGACACCACGGCGATGCGTGAGCAGTCCATCGAGGCGCCACTCGACGCAGACGTGCTGCCCCGGCTGGGCAAGGTCGCCGACACGCTGCAGGAAAGCGCGTGCGCCGAGGTAGGCGGCGATCCCCGCGTCGCGCGGCGGGCACATCTGCGCTACGAGGGCACCGACACGCCAATCGCCGTCGAACTCGATGGCGTCGAGGCAATGGTGGGCGCGTTCGAACAGAGCTACCGGCAGATCTATTCGTTCCTGATGGATCGCCCGCTGATCGTCGAAGCGGTGTCCGTCGAGGCAGTCGGCGTGAGCGACGCGGTCGTGTTGCCCGAGCCGACTCTGACCGCGGCGCCGGCCGAGACGGCGCAGATGTACGCCGACGGCGCGTGGCGCGACGTCCCGCTACATGTCCGCTCGTCGCTGCGACGCGCGGTCGACGGTCCGGCGATCATCGCCGAAGACGGTGCGACGACCGTGGTGGACGAAGGTTGGCGGGCGAACCTGAGCACGGGCGGCCAGCTCGTCATCGAACGGGTTGCCGCGCCGGCCGGGGGCGACGTGGGCATCGCCGCTGATCCGGTCTTGCTCGAGATCTTCAACAACCTGTTCATGTCGATCGCCGAGCAGATGGGCGCCGCCCTCGAATCGACCGCTCAGTCGGTGAACATCAAGGAACGCCTGGACTTCTCCTGCGCGCTGTTCGACCCGGACGGCAATCTGATCGCGAACGCCCCCCACATGCCCGTCCACCTCGGCTCGATGGGCACGAGCGTCAAGGAGGTGATCCGCCGCCGGGCCGGCACGATGCGAGCCGGCGAGGTATACGCGGTGAACGACCCGTATCACGGAGGCACGCATCTGCCCGACATCACGGTGATCACGCCGGTCTTCGACCGTGACGAGATGCTGTTCTACGTCGCGTCGCGCGGACACCACGCGGAGATCGGCGGGCTCACGCCGGGCTCGATGCCGGCGGCCAGCCGCGACGTGCACGAGGAGGGCGTGCTCTTCGACAATTGGCTGCTCGTGTCCGACGGCCGGCTACGGGAGACCGAGACCCTGGAACTGCTCGCCCGCGGCCCTTACCCATCTCGCAATCCCGCGACGAACCTGGCCGATCTGCGCGCGCAGATCGCCGCCAACCAGCGAGGCGTCGCCGAAGTACGGGCCATGATCGACCACTTCGGCCTCGACGTCGTGCAGGCGTACATGCGGCACGTGCAGGACAACGCCGAGGAAGCCGTGCGCCGCGTCGTCGACGCGCTCGACAACGGCGAGTACCAGTACCAGATGGACTCCGGCGCGGTCATCGCGGTGCGGGTCCGCGTCGACCGGGCCAGTCGCTCGGCGACGATCGACTTCAGCGGGACGTCGCTCGAGCTCGAGACCAACTTCAACGCCCCGTCGTCCGTGGCAACTGCAGCCGTGCTGTATGTTTTTCGGACACTGGTGGCCGACGACATCCCTTTGAACGATGGGTGTTTGCGCCCGCTCCGGCTCGTCATCCCGCCCGGATCGATGCTCGCACCGACGTATCCGGCGGCGGTGGTCGCCGGCAATGTCGAGACGTCGCAGGCGATCGTCGGCGCGCTGTACGCGGCGCTGGGTGTTCAGGCCGAGGGTTCGGGGACGATGAACAACGTGACGTTCGGCAATGAGCGCTACCAGTACTACGAGACGGTGGCGTCAGGGTCGGGCGCGGGCGAGGGGTTCGCCGGGGCGGCGGTCGTGCAGACGCACATGACCAACTCCCGGCTGACCGATCCCGAGGTTCTGGAGTCGCGGTACCCGGTGCTCGTCGACAGCTTCGCGATCCGCCGGGGGAGCGGCGGCGCCGGGCGTTGGCCCGGCGGCGACGGGGCGGTGCGCCGGATCCGGTTCCGGGAGCCGATGACGGTGAGCACGCTGTCCGGGCACCGGCGGCGGCCCCCATACGGCTTGGCCGGCGGGCGGCCGGGCGCCGTCGGCCGCAACCGGATCGTGCGGGCCGACGGTCGCGTTGACGAGCTGGCCGGCAGCGATTCGGCCGACGTCGGCCCCGGCGACGTGCTCGTGGTCGAGACACCCGGCGGCGGAGGCTACGGGCCGCCGCCATAACCGCCCGCCGGGCGCTCTGCGACTGACCGTGCCGCCGACTTCGTCCGCCGAAACGTCGCGTCAGGGCGCGTCGTTCGGCGTTTCTCGATCGAAGTCGGGCCCGCCGAGGCTGGGCCGGGCAGAATCCGCGGCGTGAGCCCGTCACTGCACGAAATCCGGGTGCACGGCGTATCCGGCACTCCGCCGACCGCGATGTTGCAGGTACCGAACGCGGTCCGGGTCGCGGGCGACGCCGCCGCCGGCTTCTACCAGCCGGCGATCAGCAGCACCGCGCGGCCGGATCCGCAGCTCGAACCGATTGTCGAGGCGTACTCGTGGAGCGGGCTGACCTCCGGCGGCCGATGGCGCGCACTGTGGCTGCTGCTGGTGCCGTACATGTTCGTCAACATCGCCTTCTACTCGGCGGCCGCGCCGCTCACCGAGGCCGGCCGGGGTCGGCGCGTGCAGGCAACCCTGCTGCGGCTGATTGCTTTGTCGCTGACGTTGACCTTCGTGCTGAGCATCGTATCGGTCTCGATGGATCTCGTCGCCTGGCAGTATCTGCGGCCCGGCCGCGAAGTCACCCAACCACTTCTCAAGTGGATGCGCTGGCCCTGGCTGAACCATCCGCAGCGCCAACTCGCGCTGACTGCCGTCGTGCCGCTAGCCGCGGTCGGGCTGCTGTGGTGGCTGGCCAATCAGACCTGGTCGCGCACCGAGCGGACGGCGGTCCCACCGGCGCCATCCCGGCCGGCGGACACGCCGCTGGCCGATCGCGCGATGTTCAACGGTCGGGGGCCGGTACGCAAGTTGCGGGCTGTGCATGTGGCCGGCGGCTTCGCGGTCGTCGCCGCGATGTTGCTGATGCCCGTATGGCACGGCGGCGTCTCGGCTCACGCGGCCGGCCGCGGCGGGCTGCTCGGCGTGTTCAGCGCCCTGGTCGTGGCCCTGCTCGTGGTTGTCATCGTGCTGGCCTGTCTGCCCTCGATGACCGATCGCGAACGTCCTGGCGAGAGGCCGCCTTCAGAGTTCGACTGGTATCTCTTTCTGCCGTGGATCGCGCTCGTGCTGGCCGTCGGAGTGGGCGTCTTCGTGTGGTTCTCCCCGGCGTTCGAGGAGGCCTGGCCGGGTTCGGTCACGAGCGACGGCCTGCCCGGTTACGCCGATGCCGTGGTGTGGTTGTTCGCTGTGCAGGCGGTGCTGATGACCGCCTCGGCGGCCTTGTGCTGGTGGCAGCGGGGGATTGGTCGCACCGCCTGGGCCGGGCTCGCGCCGACCGTTTTCGCGGCGATGGGCTGGCTCGTCGCCGGCGGGTTCGGCGCCGGTTTGACGCTGGCCGTGGCGCGGATTCTCGGCTCGCCGTCGGCCGCCAGCCGGGTGAACTCGGCCCGGGATCTGATCGTCCCGACTTCGTACTTCTGGACCTCCGCGGCCGCGCTGGGGTCGGCGCTGGCGCTCGTACCGGCGCTCGGCTGGCTGGTGTGGACGTGGCGCACCACATCCGCCCGGCTGCGACCGCAGGTCGCCGCGAGCTACGGCCACCCATCGGGCGCCGACGCCGACGCCCGGGTGACGACGATCGCTCGCCAGTGGGCCCGAGCGGCGCTCACCGACGAGTTGGTGCCGGTCACGGGGGCGCTGCTGAGCGCGGTGCTGGCGCTGGTCATGGCGTGCGCCGTCGGCTATGGCATCGACCACGAGTGGATCCTCGAGCAGATGTCTTGGGCCGTGACATTGGGCGTGCTCGCGTTGGCGGGGCTCGCGCTGCTGCTTATCCAGATCGGCCGTCGCGCCTACTCGGACCAGGCGCAGCGGCGCACCGTCGGGATCCTCTGGGATCTCGGCACCTTCTGGCCGCGCGCGGTGCATCCGCTCGCGCCGCCGTGTTACAGCGAACGAACGCTGCCCGACCTGCTGCGGCGCGTCGAGTTCCGCCGGGCGGACGGTCCGGTCGTCTTGTCGTGTCACTCGCAGGGCACCGTCATCGGCGCCGCAACCGTGCTGCAGCTCGGCGTGGCCTCCGACCTCGGGTTCCTGACCTACGGCTCGCCGCTGCGCCGCCTGTACGACCCGATCTTCCCGGCCTACTTCGGCTCGGACACGTTGCGCCGAGTCGAAGCCTCCGTCGCCGCGCGGTGGCGAAACCTGTACCGGCCGAGCGATCCCATCGGCGGGCACGTCTTCACCGACCGGTTCGGGCACCCGGGGCGAAGTGCCGAGATCGACTGGTGGCTGCTCGATCCGGCGTTCGACCGCCGACCCGGTGACGGCTCGTGGCCACCAACCCTGGGGCACAGCGGCTATTTCACGGACCCGGCCTACCTGCAGGCACGCGATGAGGTATCCCGCATGGTCAGGCAGACTGCACGGCTATGACGGCGCCCTTGGCGAACTACGCCAACGAGATCTACCTGCAGGGCCTGGCCGACGTCCGACCGGCGTTCACCACCGACGCGTCGCTGTTGGAAGAGTCGGCGCAGGCGATCATGGAGCCCGGCCCGTTCTGGTACGTCGCGGGCGGCGCCGGGTCCGGGGCCACCGTGCGCGCCAACCGCGAGGCGTTCGAGCGGTGGCGGCTCGTGCCGCGGATGCTCCGGGACGCGACCAACCGCTCCCTCGCGACGACCGTGCTCGGCACGGCGATGCCGGCTCCGGTCGTGCTCGCCCCGATCGGCGTCCAGTCGATCATCCACGCCGACGGCGAGCTGGCCACGGCGCGCGCGGCCGCAGAGCTCGGAGTGCCGATGATCATGTCGACGGCATCGTCGTACTCAATCGAGGACGTGGCCGCTGCCAGCAGCGATGGTCCCCGCTGGTTTCAGCTGTACTGGCCCAACGACGAGCACGTCTGCGCCAGCTTCCTAGCCCGAGCGCGTGCCGCCGGGTTCACCACGCTGGTCGTCACGCTCGACACGTGGCTACTGGGATGGCGTCCGCACGACCTCGACCAGTCGTACCTGCCGTTCATCCGCGGCACCGGCCTGGCCGTGTACTTCTCCGATCCCGCGTTCCGCGCCGGCCTGGAAAAGGCGCCGGAGGACGACCTCATGGCGGCGCTGGTGCGCTGGCTACCGATGTTCGCCGGCACGGACAAGTCGTGGGATCAGCTGTCATTTCTGCGTTCCCATTGGGACGGTCCGATCGTGCTGAAGG
>JBKPQM010000029.1:0-13033 GCA_046734095.1 Actinomycetota bacterium
GGCCCGCACCGCGCACATCGCGGCAATATGCTCGCGCGCCTGCGGGCCGGTACCCACCACCGCCAGTCGGGACGCCGACGGCGCGGCGAGCAGGTCGGTGGCGAGGGCAGAGAGGGCCGCGGTTCGCAGCAGGGTCAAGGAGATGGCATCGGCCACCACGAGCGGCGTCAGAGTCGCAGCGTCGAACAGCACGTAGACGCCCTGCACTCGCACCGGCCCCATGCCCACCGTGACGAGCTTGACGCCGGCGACCGCCCCGGCCTCGGCCGGCATGACGAGCAACTCGCCGCCCGTCCAGGCCGTGGAGCTGCGGACCGGCTGCCGCGGCGCGCCTGCGGCCAATCCCACCCGAAGCGCCTCGATCGCGGAACGTATCGAGATGGCTCCTCGGACCGCCGCGCCGTCGAAGTACCTCACCAGGAAGTGGCGACGTACTGCGTCTCGAGGTACTCCTCGATCCCCTCGAAGCCACCCTCGCGCCCGATGCCCGATTCCTTCACCCCGCCGAACGGCGCGGCCGGGTCAGACACCAGCCCGCGGTTGAGCCCGACCATCCCGACCTCGAGCCGTTCGGCGACACGCAGCCCGCGGGCGAGGTCGCCGGCGTAGACGTAGCCGGTCAGGCCCATCTCGCTGGAGTTGGCGACGGCGATCGCATCGTCCTCGTCGCGCACCGTGATGATCGGGGCGACCGGACCGAAGACCTCCTCCGTCGCGACCGGCGCCGAGCGTGGCACATCGGTGAGCACGGTTGCCGGGTAGAAGAACCCGGGCCGCTCCAGCCGGGACCCGCCGATCGTGGCCACGGCGCCGGCGGCGATCGAGTCCGTGACCTTCGACGCGATACCGGCGACGGCGCGTTCGCTCACCATCGGGCCGAGCTGGGTGTCTTCGGACGTGCCGGCGCCGATCCGCAGCGCCCCCATCGTCGCGGCCAGCCGTTCGGCGAAGGCATCGACCACTCGTTCCTGGACCAGGAACCGGTTGGCCGCGGTGCAGGCCTGGCCGCCGTTGCGCATCTTCGCCAGCATCGCGCCATTAACAGCGGCGTCCAGGTCCGCGTCGTCGAAGATGATGAACGGGCCATTGCCGCCGAGCTCCATCGAGCAGTTGACGATCCGGTCCGCGGCTTGCTTGAGCAGTTGGCTGCCCACGCTCGTCGAGCCGGTGAACGACAGCTTGCGCACCCGCTCGTCGGCCAGGGCGGCCCGCACCAGGTCGGCCGGGTGGTCAGTCGTGAGCAGGTTGACCACCCCGGGCGGCGCCCCCGCATCGGCCAATACCTGGCCGAGCAGCAATGCGGTGTAGGGCGTCTCGTGCGCCGGCTTCAAGATCACCGTGCAGCCGGCGGCGAGCGCCGGGCCGATCTTGCGGGTCGCCATCGCGGCCGGGAAGTTCCACGGAGTGAGAAGCAGCGAGACGCCGACCGGCTTGCGGAAAGTCAGGATGCGGTTCGCGCCGGACGGCGCCCGGCGCAGCTCGCCGCCGATACGCACCGCCTCTTCGCTGAACCAGCGGAAGAACTCCGCGGCATAGGCGACTTCAGCCCGGGAGTCGGTGAGCGACTTGCCCATCTCCAGGCTCATCACGTAGGCGATCTCTTCGCGTCGAGAGATCATCAGCTCGAACGCCTTGCGCAGCACTTCGCCCCGCTCGCGGGGCGCGGTGGCCGTCCAGCCCGGAAGCGCCGACGCGGCGGCCTCGACGGCGCGGGCCACGTCGTCGTCGCCGGCCCGGGCCACCTCGCCGATAGTGGTGCCGGTGGATGGGTCGAGCACAGGCAGCGTGCCGCCCGAGCCGCCGCTCCACTTTCCGTCGATGAACAGTTCGGTCGGCGTGCCGGCGGGGAGGCTCATCCCCTCAGCTTGCCACGGGAACCGGCAGATGAGCCGCCCAAGCCGGGCCGGTGCGGCGCACGCCTCCTGCGAGCTACGGCCATGCGCGTCCGGCTACGGCCGCACGCGGAGGCCGTCGAAGGCGATCTTGGTTACCGCATCCGCGAGTTCGCTCGCCGAGATGGCGCCTCGCGGGCGGTACCACTCGACCAGCGAGTTCACCATGCCGAACAACAGCCGGGCCGTGATTGCCGGGTCGACATCCGGACGGACGTCGCCGTCTGCCTCGGCTTCGGCGACCAGGGCGCTCACGATCGCATCGAAGCGGCGGCGACGAGCGAGCGCGGCCCGCTCGACGCGCGTGTTCCCCCGCACCCGCAGCAGCAGTGTCACGTAGGGCAGCTCGGCCGCGAGCACGAGCACGCTGCCTCGCACGAGATATTCGAGTCGCTCGATCGCCCGCCCATTGCGAAATCCCGGCTCGTCCGTCACGGCGAACAGCGCATCGAGCGCGCGGTCCAGGGCGAGGCGCAGCAGCTCCTCCTTGCCCGTCACGTGGTGGTAGATCGCCGACTTGGTGCGACCGAGGCGGCGCGACAGGTCATCCATGCTCGTGCCGTCATAGCCCTTCTCGTTGAACACCTTGACGGCGACGGCGAGGAGCGAATCGACGTCGTACCCAGGACGTCCGCGCTTGGCGGTCGCGGTCACGAGCGGACCTCGGTGAAGGCGACGGTCATCGCTGGTCGATGACGCGGCGCAGCTTGCCCACCGAGCGTTCGAGCGTGTCCGGATCGACCACCTCGACCTCGACCGACACGCCGACCTTGTCCTTGACCGCAGCCCGCAGTTCCTCGGCCGCCACCGCCCGCTGGGCCGGCGATGGTCCAGGGCGCGCCTCTACTCGCACCGTCATCTCATCCAGCCGTTCCCGGCGGTGCAACACCAACTGGAAGTGCGGCGACAACGCCGGCGTCCCCAGCACCAGCTCCTCGATCTGCGTGGGAAACACGTTCACGCCGCGCAGAATGATCAGGTCATCGGTTCGCCCGGTGATCCTCTCCATCCGCCGCATCGCCGGCCGAGCCGTGCCGGGAAGGAGCCTGGTCAGATCGCGGGTGCGGTACCGGACGATCGGCAGCGCCTCCTTGGTGAGCGAGGTGAACACCAACTCGCCGCGTTCGCCGTCGGGCAGCACCTCGCCGGTCACGGGATCGATGACCTCGGGGTAGAAGTGGTCCTCCCAGATGTGCAAGCCGTCTTTCGTCTCGACGGCCTCCTGGGCAACACCCGGGCCCATCACCTCGGAGAGGCCGTAGATGTCCACCGCGTCGAGGTCAAGCCGTTTCTCGATCTCGCTTCGCATCTGCTCGGTCCAGGGCTCGGCGCCCAGGATGGCGATGCGCAGCGAGGTGTCACGGGAGTCAACGCCCTGGCGATCGAACTCGTCGATGATCGTGAGAAGGTAGGTCGGCGTGACCATGATGATCTCGGGCCGGAGGTCTCGGATGAGCTGCACCTGGCGAGCCGTCATGCCGCCCGACACGGGAATCACCGTGCAGCCCAGCCGTTCGGCCCCGTAGTGCGCGCCGAGCCCGCCGGTGAACAGCCCGTATCCGTACGCGACATGCACCCTCATGCCCGGACGCCCGCCCGCGGCCCGAATCGATCGCGCCATGACGTCGGACCAGGCGTTGAGGTCGTTTTCGGAGTAACCGACGACAGTGGGCGCTCCCGTGGTGCCGCTCGACGCGTGGATCCGGCGGACCTGCTCGACGGGGATGGCGAACATCCCGAAGGGATAGTTGTCGCGCAGATCAGCCTTCGTCGTGCAGGGGAAGCGGCTGAGATCGGCCAGCGAGTGGCAGTCGGTGGGATGCACGCCGGCCGCGTCGAACGCCACCCGGTAGTGCGGAACATGCTCGTAGGCATGGAACAGCGTCTCGCGTAAGCGGGTCAGCTGCAGGGTGGCCAGTTCGTCCGGGGTCATCCGTTCAGCGGCATCGAGAACGCTCATGGCTCCCCCACCGTCCGGCTGCGGCCGCGGAATTCGGCAACGATCTCCGTACCGCGCCGTACGGTCACGTCGTAGATGCCGTCGCGACCGAACCGCGTGCGCTCCACGGCCTCGGCGACGAGCTCGTCGCCCTCGCGCACCGGGGCCACGAACGTAATGTCGGCGCCGGCCGCGACGGTGACCGGTCCATGGCTGTTGCAGGCACAGGCGAACGCGGTGTCGGCGACGGCAAAGACGAAAGCGCCGTGGGCCAGGCGATGCCCGTTCACCATGCTGGCCGTCACCCTCATGCGCGCGGTTGCCCGCCCAGGTCCCGACTCGAGCAACTCGATGCCGAGGTCGCGCGAGGCGTGGTCGGCCGCGAGCATCGTGGCCACCGGATCCGTCATGCCGACTCCTTGATTACTGACCGAATGGTCAGTAAGAATAATGGCGGACGAACAGCGACAGATCAAGGGATTGGCGGCCCAACTGGTGGAGGCAGTCTGATGTTGCGCAGCTACGTAGCCGGCTCGTGGTTCACCCCCTCGGACGAGGGCGTTCCGCTGCACGATGCGGTCACCGGCGCGGAGATCACGCGCATATCGTCGGCCGGCATCGACATGGCGGGGGCGCTCGAGTACGGTCGCCGGCTCGGTAGTCCCGCGTTGCGCGAGCTGACGTTCCACCAACGGGCGGCGCTGCTCAAGGCGCTGGCTTCACAGCTGCGCGAGCACCGCGACGAGCTGTACGCCCTGTCAGCGCGTACCGGCGCCACCCTCGGCGACTCCAAGTTCGACGTGGACGGCGGCATTGGCGTGCTGTTCAGTTACGGCAGCAAGGGACGCCGGGAGCTGCCCAACGACGCGGTGTACGTCGAGGGCGACGTGGAATCGCTCGGCAAGGGCGGCACGTTCCTCAGTCAGCACATACTGGTGCCCCAGCGCGGCGTGGCCGTTCAGATCAACGCGTTCAACTTCCCGGTGTGGGGGCCGCTCGAGAAGTTCGCCCCGGCATTTCTCGCTGGTGTGCCGTCGCTGATCAAGCCGGCCTCCCAGACGGCCTACCTGACGGAACGACTGGTCGAACTCATCCTCGATTCCGGACTACTTCCCGAGGGGTCGTTGCAGCTAATCTGCGGCAGCGTGGGCGATCTGCTCGACCACCTCACCGAACAGGACCACGTCGCGTTCACCGGGTCGGCGTCCACCGCGCAGCGACTGCGCACCCACCCGACCGTCGTGGGCCGTGCCGTGCGGTTCAACGCCGAGGCGGACTCGCTGAACTGCTCGGTCCTGGGCCCTGATGCGGGCCCAGACTCACCTGAATTCGACCTGTTCGTAAAGCAGCTCGTCGCCGAGATGACCGTCAAGGCTGGGCAGAAGTGCACCGCGATCCGGCGCGCCTTCGTGCCGGCCGCGCTGATGGACGCGGTCGCCGAGGCGTCCGCCGCTCGGCTGGCTCGGGTGACGGTCGGCAACCCGGCCAACCCGGCTGTCCGGATGGGCGCGCTGGCGAGTCTGGAACAGCGCGACGAGGTGCGCCGCTCGCTCAAGGCACTACTCGACGCGAGCCGCCTGGTGTTCGGCGACCCCGAGCGTGTCGAGGTGGTCGACGCCGATCCCGAGCGGGGCGCGTTCATCTCTCCCGTGCTGCTGCGTACGGAGGACGCGACGCGCGCGGAGCCCCACGAGGTCGAGGCGTTCGGCCCGGTCAGCACGCTGATCCCGTACACGTCGGCCGATGAGGTGATCGCCCTCGCCGCTCGGGGTGCTGGCAGCTTGGTCGGCTCGATCGTGAGCGCCGACGGCGACTTCGCGCGAGACGTCGTGCTCGGCGTCGCGCCGTGGCACGGACGGCTGCTCGTGCTCGACCGCGACGACGCCGCCGAGTCGACCGGGCACGGTTCGCCGCTGCCGATGCTCGTGCACGGCGGCCCCGGACGGGCGGGCGGCGGCGAGGAATTGGGCGGTATCCGCGGCGTGCTGCATCACATGCAGCGCACCGCCGTTCAGGCATCGCCACGGGTTCTGTCGCGGGTGACGAGTCGGTGGGTGCCCGGCGCGGCGCGCAACGAAGGCGTACATCCGTTCCGCAAGCCGCTCGGCGAACTGCGGATCGGCGACACGGTGGTGGCCGGCCCGCGGCCGGTCACGCTCGAGGACATCGAGCATTTCGCCGAGTTCACCGGCGACACTTTCTACGCGCACATGGACGAGGAAGCCGCGCGGGCGAACCCGTTCTTCGACGGACGGGTGGCGCACGGCTACCTGATCGTGTCGTTCGCGGCCGGCCTGTTCGTGCAGCCTGATCCAGGTCCGGTACTTGCGAACTACGGGCTGGAGAACCTGCGCTTCCTCACCCCGGTCAACCCCGGCGACTCGCTGACGGTCACCCTGACGGCCAAGCAGATCACTCCTCGCGTCGACGCCGACTACGGCGAGGTGCGCTGGGACGCCGACGTGACGAACCAGAACGGCGAGTCCGTCGCCAAGTACGACGTATTGACGTTGGTGGCCAAACATGCCTAACCCCGACCGTGCCTCTGGACGGCACACGGAGAGCCCCTCGCACCGTGTCGCCGCCGGGCAAACTGCCGAGTTGCAGCGGCACTTCGAGGCGACGATCGCCCACGACGAGCGCATCGAGCCTCGGGACTGGATGCCCGATGCCTACCAGGCGACGATGATCCGCCAGATCGCCCAGCACGCGCACTCCGAGATCATCGGCATGCAGCCCGAAGGCAACTGGCTCACCCGGGCGCCGTCCTTACGCCGTAAGGCGATTCTCCTCGCCAAGGTGCAGGACGAAGCGGGTCACGGGCTCTACCTCTACTCGGCCACCGAGACCCTGGGCGCCGATCGCGGCGACCTGACGCAGCGGCTGATCGAGGGGCGGCAGAAGTACTCGTCGATCTTCAACTACCCGGCCCTGACGTTCGCCGACGTGGGCGTGATCGGCTGGCTGGTCGACGGAGCGGCGATCTGCAACCAGGTACCGCTGTGCCGGTCGTCCTACGGGCCGTACGCCCGGGCGATGATCCGTATCTGCAAGGAAGAGTCGTTCCATCAACGTCAGGGCTACGAGCTGTTGCTGACGATGATGCAGGGCACCGACGCGCAGCGCGAGATGGTGCAGGACGCGACGAATCGCTGGTGGTGGCCATCGCTCATGATGTTCGGACCACCCGACACCGACTCCCCCAACACGGCTCAATCGATGGCCTGGCGGATCAAGCGCCACACGAACGACGAGTTGCGGCAGCGCTTCGTCGACATGACCGTGCCGCAGGCGTTGGCTCTCGACGTCACGCTGCCCGATCCCGACCTGCGGTGGAACGAGGAACGCGGCTCGTACGACTTCGGCCAGCCCGACTGGGCGGAGTTCAAGCGGGTGATCAGCGGCGACGGTCCGTGCAACGCCCAGCGCGTCGCGCAGCGGCGCCGCGCTCACGAGGAGGGTGCCTGGGTCCGCGAGGCCGCCGTGGCTCATGCCGCCAAGCACGGATCCCATCACGTTTTCCCCAGTAGCGGTCGGTTGCTCACCTCGGAACCCCACAATTCCGGGGAAACCCTGGCCGGCAGCGGGAGCCGAGCATGAACGACGACTGGCCCCTGTGGGAGGTGTTCGTGCGCAGCAAGCGCGGGCTCAATCACGTGCACGTGGGCTCGCTGCACGCCGCGGACCCCGACATGGCGTTGCACCACGCTCGCGATCTGTACACCCGCCGCAACGAGGGCGTCAGCATCTGGGTCGTCCGCTCGGATGCGATCACGGCGTCCAGCCCGGACGAGAAGGATCCGTTCTTCGCGCCCAGCGGTGACAAGGTCTATCGGCACCCGACGTTCTACAAGATCCCCGAGGACGTGCCGCACATATGACGGTGACCAACGCCTACGACGCGATCATCGAGCAGAACGACCACACTCGCTGGGCGTTCGGCACCGGATTCGACGACCCGCTCGCCGGGGTCGACACATCCATACCAGAGGGTATGGACGGGGACGACCTGGCCACGTACTGCCTGATGCTCGGCGACGACGCGCTGATCATGTCCCACCGACTGTCCGAGTGGTGCACCAACGCGCCCGAGCTCGAAGACGAAGTCGCCCTGGCCAACATCGCCCTGGACCTGCTCGGTCAGGCCCGCCTATTGCTCAGCCGGGCTGCACAAGCCCGCGGCGCCGGCGATGAGGACACGCTGGCCTACCTGCGCGGCGAGCGCGAGTTCCGCAACGTGCGCCTCGTCGAAGTCCCGCGCGGCGACTTCGCCCGCGAGATCGCCCGGCTGCTGGTGTTCTCGACCTGGCGGCTGGCCCTGCTCGAACGGCTGACCGAGTCGCCCGACCCGGTGCTGGCCGCCATCGCCACCAAGGGCGTCAAGGAGGTCACCTACCACCGCGAGTACGCGGCCGACTGGACGGTGCGCCTCGGCGACGGCACGGCCTACTCGCACGAACGCATTGCAACCGGGATCGCAGCAGTCTGGCCATATGCCGCCGAGTTGTTCGCACCGCACGACGTCGAGCGGCGGGTCGGCGTCGATACGAGCGTGCTGCGCATCGAGTTCGACGCCGTGATCGAGCAGGTTTTCCGGGCGGCGCAGCTGCACCTCCCCCATGTCGGGCCACTCGCCCGGGTAGCCGGACGGGCGGGCCGCGACGGCGTGCACACCGAGACGATGGGCTACCTGCTCGCCGAGATGCAAAGCGTCGCGCGCGCTCATCCGGGGGCGACGTGGTGAGTGCGCGCGACGTGGCCGCCGCCGTCGGAGACCCCGAGTTGCCGATGCTCACCATCGCCGACCTGGGCATCCTGCGCACCGTCGACGAGTGCGGCGACCATGTGACCGTGCAGATCACCCCGACGTACTCGGGATGTCCGGCGATGGGCGCCATCCGGGCCGACCTGGTACGGCGGCTCAACGAGGCGGGCTATCCCGACGTGGACGTGCGCACAGTGCTGCATCCGGCGTGGACCAGCGACTGGATCACGCCCGAGGGCCGGCGCAAGCTGGCCGAGCACGGCATCGCCCCGCCGCAACCCGCGCCGCGGCATCGGCCGACGCTCACCCTGGGCCGCCGCGCGCCTGCGAGCTGCCCCCGCTGCGGATCACCGAACACCATCGAGGTGTCCAGGTTCGGCGCTACCGCCTGCAAGGCGCTCTACCGCTGTACCGCGTGCGAGGAGCCGTTCGAGAGCGTCAAGGCGATCTAATGCCGACGTTCACGACCCTGCGGGTGGCCGCCGTCGACGAACTCTGCGACGACGCCGTGGCTATCACGTTCGAGGCGCCGCACGGGTTCGCGTTTCAGCCGGGCCAGTCGCTGACCGTGCGGCGCGTCGTCGACGGGGCCGAGGCCCGCCGGTCGTACTCAATCTGCGCACCGGCGGGTGACCGGCCCCGCATCGGCGTGCGCGAAGTCGCCGGCGGCGCCGTGTCGCGCTGGCTCGTGCGCGACATCAAGCCGGGCGATGAGATCGAGGCGTTGCCGCCGTCCGGACGGTTCGTACCGGACATCAGGGCGGGCGGCCGCCACGGGTTGGTCGCCGCCGGGTCGGGCATCACGCCGGTGCTCTCTATCGCCGCGTCGGTGCTGCGTAATCCGGCCAGCCGGGTCACGCTGCTTTACGGCAATCGGCGCAGCGACACGGTCATGTTCGCCGACGAGCTCGCGGACCTCAAAGACCGGTACCCCGAGCGGATCGCGATCACCCACGTGCTGTCGCGTGAGGCGCGCGATGTCGACCTGTTCAGCGGGCGACTCGACGCCGGCAAGCTGCGCACCCTGCTGCCGATCGTCTGCGATCCGAAATCAATCGACCATTGGTGGCTGTGCGGCCCGTACGGGCTGGTGACCGACGCTCGGCAGGTGCTCGCCGAACTCGGCGTCAGGTCCGGCCGTGTCCACCAGGAGCTGTTCTACGTCGAGGACGTTGCCCCACCCCCGGCCACCCACGCCGAGCCGACTCCCGAGGGTCCGGCGAGCCGGGTCACGGTGGTGCTCGATGGCCGGGCGACCACCGTGGCCCTGCCGCGGAGCAGCACGATCCTCGAGGGCGCCCAGCGGGTTCGTCCGGACCTGCCGTTCGCTTGCAAGGGCGGTGTTTGTGGCACCTGCCGCGCCCGGGTCATATACGGCGATGTCCACATGCGCCGCAATTTCGCCCTCGACGTCAACGAGACCGACGACGGCTTCGTGCTGACCTGCCAGTCGACCCCCGTCACCGACGAGGTCACTGTCGACTACGACGCGTGAGTCGACTCGCCCTGGGAAGTCAGCGGCCATGCAACCACATCAGGTGCGCAGCCTTGCCTGCCCCCGAGGAGTAACCAGTGCCCATCTCGGGCGCGGAGCAGGTGTCAGTGACGCCAGTGTGAAGCTCAGCGGGACCGACCCTGACCTCTAGCGGCGGAATAAGCGGTGCGGTAGCTTAGTTTTGCTCTCAACTATTGATCCACCCCGACCATAGGAGACTGCCAATGACCACCACCGCGATTCCGAACTACGTCGTCGGTACCTGGTCGCTCGACCCCACCCACACGGAGATCGGCTTCGTCGCCCGGCACCTGATGGTGACGAAGGTGCGCGGCAAGTTCGAGCAGTTCAGCGGCTCGATCACGACTGCTGCGAACCCGCTCGACTCGCACGCCGAGGCCGAAATCGATCTCGACTCGATCACGACCGGCAACGAGCAGCGTGACAACCACCTGCGCAGCAACGACTTCTTCGACACCGCGACGAACGCGAAGATGACGTTCCGCTCTACCGCCATCCGCCCGGACGGCGAGGACTTCCTCGTCGACGGCGAGCTCACCATCGGCAGCACGACCAAGGCGATTACCCTCAAGGTCGAGCTCGGCGGCTTCAGCCAGGACCCGTGGGGCGGCACGCGCCTGGGCCTGAGCGCGACGGGCGTCATCAACCGCCACGATTTCGGTGTGAGCTGGAATGCAGCCATCGAGGGCGGCGGCGTCGTCGTCAGCGACAAGGTCACCATCAACATCGAGGCCGAGGCCGTCCTCGACCAGCCGGCCCAGTCCTAGTCAACCCAGCGCCGTCCGCGCTTCCCAGCACATCCGCGCTGGGTGGCGCGGATGGCTTTGTTGCGACGGCGAGGTCAGAGGGCGACCCAGCCGCGAGTCGCGAGCGTCGCGACGTCGTTCACCTGCAGGCCGGCGTCGGACAGCGTCCACAGGTCGGTGCCGATGACCATCGCTCGGCCCAGGCCAGGGCCTGGCCCACCCTCCGGGTGCGAGATTGTGCCCTGCACGGTTACCGCCGACGCCGTGACTCGCAGCACGATCGCCGACGCTGCGGGTGGACTGCCGTCCGAGGCCGTCATCGGAAGCACGACGGTGCCGGTAGCCGGCCAGTACAGGAACGCGTGCGGATCCCATTCGGCGGCCGAGTGAACGTCGTCGCGCACCACCTGCGCCAACCGCGTCGGATGCCCTGGATCGCGCACATCGAACAGCGCCACCTGCAATCCGGTCGTCCGGCCCTGGGAGTTGGCTTCCTGCCCGACTCCGATCAGCCGATCGTCGCCCGCAGGGCTCAGGTATGCGGAGTAGCCGGTGAGCTCGAGTTCGCCGGCCACGCGAGGCTTCGCCGGATTGCGTAGATCGAGCGTGTACAGCGGATCGATCTGACGGAACGTGACGACGTACCCGACCGGCCCGAGGAACCGTACCGCGTAGATGCGCTGTCCGCGGCCGAGGCCCCCGACCGAGCCGAGCCGAGCCAGGGTGCTCGCGTCGAGCTCGTACACGGCGCTTTGCTGCCACGTCGGCGCGTCGCCGGACGTCGTGGCCACGCGCAGGTCGCCGGCGTACTCAGACAGCGAATACTGGTTGAGTAGCTGGCCCGGAACGGCGCCCGATGCGACGTAGCGGGGTGCGCCCGGGCCGGTGATGTCGAAGCGATGAATATCGGTCTGCTCCGCGCCGCCTGTCGGAACCGGAGTGCCCGGCGGGACCGCGCCCGGCACCCCGTTCGACCACCGCGGATTGCTCGCGACGTAGAGGCTGCCCTCCGTTGCGTAGACGGTGTCGCCGTCCGCGGCCACACTGATCGGCGGAATGCTGCCGAGCTGACGACTCAAGTCGACGCTGTACACGGTGAGTAACGACGTCCCGGTATATACGGCGGGATGACTGACCTGCCGGCACTCGACGCTGCGGGTCACGGTTCCGCCGCTGTCCGAGATCCGGTACGCCGGCAGCCACGCCGAGACCGGCGCCGTCCGCACGGCCTCGCGGCCGGCGCTCGGCAGCTGCTGCGGCGCCTGGCTGAACCGGGGCGGCGGATACTTGATCACCGGCTGACTCCGCGCGACGAGGCGCGCGACGGAGCCGACCAGCCGGGCGTCGACGTAGCTCCCGGTCACGGTCTGGGTGCCGAGCACCTTGGCCGCACCGGCGACGTCGACCAGTACGAAGCGAGTGGACGCCTGCGGCAACGGCGGATCTGGCGACGCCCCCAACACTCCGTCCCGGTACGTGTCCGGCAGGATCACCAGCGCCCGATCGCCACTGATCAGTAGGTTGGCTGAGGGTGCCCAGCCGGGCCCCGCCGCGGCGATGCGGATGGTGCCGGTGATGCGCCGAGTGGCCACGTCGACGACCCGCAGCATGCCGTGCGCGACCGTGACGACCCGCCGCCCATCGGTCTTGACCACGTCCGGCTCATCCGCCCCGGCCTCGTGCACGGTTGTCGTCGAGTGCTCCGGCGCCGGCGCAGCCGCCGAACCCGCGGCCGCCGACCCCGCGGCCAGCGGCACCACTCCGGCCTGGCCGGCGCCGACGTACGCGTTGCGATAGCCGCGGCTGGCGATGTTGGCGGCAGTGTGCTCGCGCAGCCCCGACAGCAGCTCGGCGCAGCTGCGGTAGGCCACCAACCCGATCGCGCCTGGTGGACGCGACGATGAAGGGTCCGGTCGGCCCGCCGTCAGGCCGATCGCGGCCAGTGCACCGACCGCCAGCACCAGCGTCGCGCGACGGGCCCGGCCTGCCCGTCGCGCGCGCTCCTCCCGTCCCCGCCGCTCGGCTCGGTCTGCCCGGGATGCCCGCTGGCCCACACACTTCTAACTGCGCGACGAGACAGCTGCGTTGTTCGCCACGTGCAGAATCTTCTTGACGTGTCATGTATTGTTCATGACATGTCACAGAACTTGCTGTTCGGCGTCAACGTGTCGACGT
>JBKPQM010000030.1:0-10891 GCA_046734095.1 Actinomycetota bacterium
TGCGGGATCTGGCCGCCCTGGCCGCGCAGGCCCCGAGAGACGCGACGTTGGTTGTGTTCCACACGGCCGTGCTGGCCTACGTCGACCTCGCCGGGCGCCACGCGTTCGCGGAGGCGGTTTCGCAGCTGGATGCGTGCTGGCTGAGCAACGAGGCTCCGGGCGTCGTTCCGGGCACCGCCGTCGACACCAGCGGGACGAGCCGGTTCGTGCTCGCCCGTGACGGCGAGCCGGTCGCGCTCACCGGGCCACACGGTAGCTCCATCGATTGGCTCGGCCGCTGAGGCGGCGCCGTCCGTTCGCCCGCGGCCCGGGGGGCAAACCCGGTCAGTGCCCGCCGCTAGCGTTCGTGCATGGCAATCGCGCGATTCAAGGACCTGGTGCTAGATGCGATCGACCCGCCTCGGGCCGCCGCGTTCTGGGGGCAGGTGCTCGGACTCGAATGGCACGCGCAGGACAACGGCGAGGGTTGGCTATCCGGGTCCACGCCGGAGCACACGATCTGGATCAACCAGGTGCCCGAGCCGATCACCGTCAAGAACCGGGTGCACTTCGACATCTACACGAAGAGTTTGTCGGCGCTCGAGGAGCTGGGTGCGCGGATCGTCACGGTGTTCCCCCGATGGACGGTGATGACCGATCTGGAGGGCACCCAGTTCTGCGCCTTTCTCCGCGAGGAACTGCCGCCGGATCGGCTGCACGGACTGGTCGTCGACAGCACCGACCCGGGGGCAATCGGCCGATGGTGGGCCGGCGTCTACGACGCGCCGGTCGAGGTTCAGGCCGAGGGCTGGGCCACCGTCGAGAAGGTGCCCGGCATGCCCATCCTGACCATGGACTTCAACGCCGTGCCCGAGCCCAAGACCGTGAAGAACCGCATCCACTGGGACGTCTGGGTGGCCGAGTTGCCGCCGCTGCTCGACGCCGGGGCCACGCTGCTGCGCCCCCGCGACGATGAGATCTCCTGGCACGTGCTGGCCGACCCGGCTGGAAACGAGTTCTGCGCGTTCGTTGAGGGGGAGTAAGCGCCGGCGCGGTCTCAGGGTTTCGTGAGCTGCTCGGACAGCTCACGGAGCTGGCGCCGAGCGCTCGGATCGTAGGCCTGTGGATGGGCCCGGGCTTCCCGCCCGCCGTTGTAGTACCGGCCGCTCACGCCGGCGAGCTCGGGGGCCGCCACCAGCCGGAACGTCGCACGGACGCCGTCCTCGATCGTGCTGATCGGGTTGTGGACGATCTTCGTCGGCATGTAGGTCGCCGGATGCAGGGCCGTCGCCGTGACCCCGGTGCCGGCCAGCTCGTCGGCGAGATCGAACGTGAACATGATCTGCGCCAGTTTGCTCTGGCAGTACGCCTGCACGCCCGAGTAGCGACGTTCGAGCATGATGTCGTCGAAGTCGATCGGTGCCTGGCCGGCCGAGCTGACGTGCACGATCCGCGCCGCCGGCGCCGCATTGAGTGCCGGCACGAGCAGCCGAGTGAGTAGCAAGCCGGCCAGGTAGTTGACGGCGAAGCGCAGTTCGTACCCGTCGGCGCTCACCTGGCGCCGGCCGCCGCCGGGCACGTCCGAGCCGATGCCGGCATTGCTGACCAGGACGTCCAAGCCATCGTCGCTCACCGCCTCGGCGAGCGTCCGCACCTGGGCCAGCTCGCTGAAGTCGGCCAGAGCCGGGTGCACGTCGTCGTTTCCGGTGGCGCTGCGGATCTCGGCGACGGCCCGTTCGGTGCGGGCGGGGTCGCGGCCGTGCACGATCACGCGCCGCTGCTCCCTCGCGATGCGTTCGGCCAACGCCCGGCCCAGGCCGTCGGTAGCGCCGGTGACAAGAACGGTGTTCGGGTCGGATCGCGTCATAGTCCCGACGTTAGCCGTACCAGCCAATCGGCAACGGGAACGATTACCGGTAAGCTAGACGGCGTGGCACCGAATCGGCAGCGGAACACCCGTCAGAGTGGCGCCGTCAAGGACGCCCTGATCGAGGCGGGCGGCTTCCGCAGCGCCCAGGACGTCTACGCGACGCTGCGGGGTCGGGGTGAACCGGTCGGACTCTCGACGATCTACCGGCATTTGCAGGCGTTCGCCGACGATGGGTTGGTCGACGTCATCCACACCCCCGAAGGCGAGAGCACCTACCGCTACTGCGGAGAGGCCGGCCAGACCCACCACCATCACCTGGTGTGCCGTAAGTGCGGACGAGCCGAGGAGATCGAGGGTCGGGCCATCGAGAGGTGGGCCACCACCATGGCCGGCAAGTACGGCTACACCCAGGTCGATCACACGGTCGAGGTCTTCGGCGTTTGCGCCGACTGCTCCCGCTGATCGCCTGACCCGCCTTCACGTGGTCGTAGCTGGGCGCTAGAGTGAAACTCATATCGGGAACGGTTCCCGTGTTCATCAGCAGAGGAGACACCATGCCCCGCATCGGCCGGCGTCGCGCCACGGTTGCCACGACGCTTGCGGCGGGCGCCGCCACGGTCTTGCTGGCCGCCTGCGGATCGTCCACCGACCCGGCTGCGGGCAACGGCCTGCCGAGCGCACCGAGCAACGGTGCGGCGTCGAGCACGGGCACCGGGGGCAAACTCGGTGTCGTCGCGGCGGAGAACTTCTGGGGCAATATCGCTTCGCAGATCGGCGGCGACACTGTCGAGGTGGCCTCGATTATCAGCGACCCGAACACCGACCCCCACGCGTACGAGACGAACCCACGCGATGCGGCCGCACTCGCCCGCGCGGGCTTCGTGATCGAGAACGGCGTCGGTTACGACGACTTCGTTGACAAACTCCTCAAGGCCAGCCCGAAGAACGACCGCGAGGTGCTCAAGATCGCCGACGTTGTCGGCGCGAGCAGCGACGCCAACCCGCATCTCTGGTACAACCCCGACTACGTGACCAAAGCCGCGCAGGCCATCGAAGGCCAACTGGCCAAGGAGGATCCAACCCACGCTGCCGCGTACCAAGCGAACCTCGCGAAGTTCCTGACCGGTGAGCAGCAGGTCGTCGACGTCATCGGCGAGATCAAGGCGAAGCACGGTGGCGACCAGATCGCCTACACCGAAAGGGTTCCCGGCTACCTGATCGAGGCCGCGGGACTGAAGCTCGGTACACCCGCGTCGTTCTCGCAGTCAATCGAGGACGGCAACGACCCGAGCCCCGGAGACACTGCCGCCTTCCAGGTGGCGCTGAAGGATCACAAGGTGAAAGCGCTGCTCTACAACGCGCAGGTAACCAGCCCCATTACCCAGCAGCTCAGGGACCTCGCGAAGAGCAGCGGAGTCCCGGTCGTCGGGGTCACCGAGACCCTGCCGCCCAACGAGAAAGACTTCCAGACTTGGCAGACCGACCAGGCTCAGGCGCTGCTGACGGCATTAGGCGGCTAACGTGCTCTCCGTGACCGAGGCGGCCACGCAGACCAAGTCGACGGTGGCGCTGCGCGCAGCGACCCTGCGCTTCGGCGCGCGCGAGCTGTGGCGCGACCTCGACCTCGACGTCGCGCCGGGCGAGTTCGTCGCGGTGCTGGGCCCGAACGGCAGCGGTAAGACGAGCCTGCTGAAGGTACTGCTGGGTTTGCAACGGCTGACCTCCGGCACGGTCACCGTCTGCGGGCGCACGCCGCGGCGGGGCAGCAACCTGGTCGGCTATATCCCGCAGCAGAAGGCCTTCGACCGCGACATCCCGTTGCGCGGCCGCGATCTCGTACGCCTCGGATTGGACGGGCATCGGTGGGGGATCCCGCTGCCGAGCCGGGCGGCACGCGCCAAGGTCGAGCGCGCGATCGAGTCGGTCGGGGCGAGCACATTCGCGGACGCGCCGCTTGGCACGCTGTCGGGCGGCGAACAGCAGCGGCTGCGCATCGCCCAGGCGCTGCTCGGCGACCCGCGCGTGCTGCTGTGCGACGAGCCCCTGCTCAGCCTGGATATCGCCCACCAGCAGGCGACGAGCGCGCTGATCGACGCCAGACGGCGCGAGGCGAAGACGTCCGTGTTGTTCGTGACGCACGAGATCAATCCGGTGCTGCCGCTCGTCGACCGGGTGCTGTACCTGGTTGGCGGCCGCTGGGCGATCGGCTCGCCGGACGAGGTGATGACCAGCGCGCGGCTCTCGGAGCTGTACGACACCGACGTGGACGTGCTGCGAGTCAGGGGCCGCATCGTGGTGGTCGGCGCCCCGGACGCTGCACACGGCGACGTCGGCGCGAGTCACTATCACCACGCGGTCGACGACGATCACGACGAAGCGGATGATCGCGCATGGGCCTGAGTGATTACCTGCAGCTGAGCTTCGTCCAGCACGCTCTGATCTCCGGCGCACTGGTGGCGATCATCAGCGGTTTGATCGGGCCGTTCGTGATCACCCGGCGGGCCGCGTTCGCGGTGCACGGCACCGCGGAGCTCTCCTTCACCGGCGCCGCCGCGGGGTTGGTCATCGCCAATGACGCCGTCGCCGGCGCGCTGATCGGCAGCATCGTGGTGGCGGCGGCGATTGGCGTGCTGGGCGTGCGGGAGCGCGAACGCGACTCGGCGATCGGCGTCATCCTCGCCTTCGGGCTCGGCGCCGGGGTATGGCTGCTGAGCAAGTATCACGGGTTTGCCAGCACGGCGACGAACATCCTGTTCGGTTCGATCTTCAGTGTCAGCACCGATCAGATCTGGCTGCTGCTCGCGGTCGCCGGCGGCGTCCTGGTGGCGATGGTGGTGCTCTATCGCCCGCTGCTGTTCGCGTCCGTCGATCCGGACGTCGCCGAGGCCCGGGGCGTACGCGGACGTATGGTCGGGTTGGTGTTCCTCGTGGTCCTCGCACTGACCGTCACCGAAGCGGCGCAGATCGTCGGTACGCTGCTCGTGCTCAGCCTGGCCATCACGCCGGCGGCGGCGGCGCAACGCCTCTCCGCCCGTCCCGCGACGGTCACCGGGCTGAGCGTGCTCTTCGCGCTGATCGCGAGCCTCGGCGGACTGATCGCGAGCCTGGAGACCCCATCGGTCAAGGCCAGCGTGTGGATCACCACGATCAGTTTCGGGCTCTATTTGGTCGCCCGGATCGTCGGCGGCCGGGTGATCGTGCGGCGTCGAGCGCTGGTACCGGCTCCGCTGGCCGGTGCCGGCAGCTAGCGGGACGGCGGCTCCGGCGGACGCTCCGGAGCGTCTCCCGGCTCGGGCGACTGCGGCGGCGGCCCCCATCCCTGGGCATCCCCGGGCTGTGGCCATTGTTGCGGCGGTTGTCCGCCGGCCGGCGGCCATTGTTGCGGCGGTTGCCCGCCCGGCTGTGGCCATTGTTGCGGTTGCCCGCCGGCCGGCGGCCAGCCCTGCATGCCGCTGCCGGGTGGCCACCCCGACGGCTGTGCGGTGCCGAAGCCCCCGTAACCGCCGCCGGTTCGCAGTTCCCGCTTGTTGCGGCTCCGCTTGACGAGTCCCACGATCAAGACGATCACGCCGGCGATCAGCACCAAGATCGCGGCGATGACGAACGCCCCGCCGAGAACAACGCCCCCGGCGATCGACTTGCCGAACGCGACGGCGGCGTCGGCGTCAGCCGCCGGGTTCGTGCCGAGTTTCACGCCGTACGTGCCCGTCTGGTCGATGTGGAATTGCCACATGGCCAGACCTTTATGACCGTCGTGGTCGTAGTGCAGGTACTTGACCCGGCCGTCGGACTGGTCGCCGTACGTGGTGGTGAGCGTCATCGCCTGCCCGGTCGCCCGGTTCGTAAGGCGCACCGGGATCAGCGGTATCTCCTGGCTGGTGCTGCTGGTGACCGAGCTGGACTCGTAGTAGGCGACGTAGCCGCCCGCGTTGTTGAAGGTGACCGTGCCGGTACGGTCCTTCACCGCCACTCGCTGAAAGTCGTTCACCTTGCTGTAGGCGTTGGTGTTCGCGAGCACGCCGCCGACGATGACGAGCACGATGCCCACCGCGATGAGGATCGCGCCTACCTGGATAGCGCGACGGCCGCGCATCGGCTTGCGCGGCGCCCCACCGTCGCCGGGATAGCCCGGATACCTGGGATAGCCCGGATAGGCCGGGGATCCGCCGGGCGGATAGTTGCCGGGATAGCCGGAGCCCGTCGGGTTGTTGGGGTCAGACGGGTCGCTCACCGCGCCGAGTCTGCCGCACTTTTCGGCCTCGCGACAACGAGGCGGCCTCCGCTCAGACCGGCGGCTCGCCGCCGGCCGCGCCGGCCTGGATGATCCGCACGACCCGTTCGTCATCCGGTAGGGGGTGGCCGTGGCCGTCCTTGTTCGTGGTCGTGATCCACAAGGCGCCGTCCGGTGCAGCCACGACGGTGCGCAGCCGCCCGTACGGCTTGTCCAGTCGAAGCAAGGTGAATTTGTCCACCTCGCCACGCGGGCCGAGCGACGCGGCCAGCAACGCCTGGCCGTCGCTGGTCGCGACGAAGATCGTGTTGCCCTCGATGGCGCAGCCGCCGGCGCCCGAGCGGTCGGACGGCAGAGTGCTCGCCGGACGCTGCGCTCTCGGCCCGGCGGCGGGCCAGCCGTAGTCGGCGCCGGCGTTGAGCACGTTGACCTCGGCGGGCGCCTCCGTCTCATACACGCTGTCGAGGGTTGGGCTCGTGCACAGCCCATTGACGGTGTGGTGGCCGCGGGTGAAGACTGCTGAGCCCGGCTTCGGATTTCCGGGGACGGCGTGCCCGATCCCGTCCACGCGAAGCACCTTGCCGGCCAGACTGTTGGGGTTGGCCGCGAGTTGGGGGGAGCCCGCGTCGCCGGTGCCGACGTAGAGGTTCCCCGCAGCGTCGAATACCAACCGGCCGGTGTTGCCGGTGACACCACGCGGGATGCCGGTGAGCACGTCCGCCGTCGGCCCCGTCAGGGTGAAGTCGATGACCCGATTGTCGGTCGGCGTCGTGACGTAGGCGTAGATCAGCCCGTCCTCGTCGTAGGTCGGCGAGAGCGCGAGGTCGAGCAGCCCGCCGTCGCCGGCGGTCGACAGCCCGGACAGGGTGCGGAGCGTCGGCACCGGCTGGTTCGGTACCGGCTGAACCCGCACGATGCGCCCGGTGGTGCGCTCACCGACCAGAGCGCTGCCGTCTGGCAGTATGACGAGTCCGGTGGGCGCAGTTAGGTTTTCTGCGACCACGCCGGATCCCGAGCCGCCGCCGTTCGGACCGGTGGACGAATTGGGCGATGTCGGATTGGGAATCGGCGGCGCTCCGGTCGGCCCCGACGAGGGACCCGGCCGGTTCGGCTGCGTCTGCTCGGGGCCGCCGCCTTCGAGGCTGATCGACGGTTGCGGCACCCACGTCGGCGCCGCCGCCGCCCCGCTGCCGCACGCGGCGAGCAGTCCGGCGCTGGCGAGCAGCCCGACGGCCCGCCACGGGATCCGACGCATGCCGCCCAGTCTGCCTTGGGTACCTGTGTGGACGCGACCGCCTCCGGATCTCGTCGCCGGCCCGTGGACACTAAGGTCGGCTGGGTGAGCGTCATCTGCCTGCCCGATGCCGAAGCGATCCGTCTGGTGGGTGCTCTGCGCGAGGGCGTCGAGGTCGTCGCGTGGGACGGGCGGAGAGCTCCGCCGGCTGACGTCGAGTTCTGGGTGCCGACGTTCCTGCTCGCCGACGCCGCCCTCCGTGATGCCGCCTTGGCGGCGATGCCGAAACTGCAGGTGATTCAGCTGGTGACCGCCGGTGCGGAAATGTGGACCGGGCATGTTCCGGACGGCGTGCTGTTGTGTGACGGCCGGGGCGTACACGGCGGCTCGACCGCCGAGTGGGTGCTCACCGCGATCTTGTCGGTGCTGCGGGAATTCCCCCGCTTCGTCCGGGACCAGGACGCCCGCCGCTGGGACCCGGCCACGACCGACGAGCTGGCCGGCAAGCGTGTGGTCGTTATCGGCGCGGGCGACCTCGGCGAGCACGTCGAGCTTCGGCTGCGCGCGTTCCAGGCATCGCCCATCATGGTCGCGCGCCGCGCGCGTGACGGCGTGCACAGCGTCGACGAACTGCCCGACCTGCTGCCCTCGGCCGACATCGTGGTGCTCGTCGTCCCGCTCACGCCCCAGACCCGGGGCATGGTCGATGAGCGGTTCCTCGCTGCCCTGCCGGACGGCGCGCTGGTCGTCAACGCGGCCCGCGGACCCGTGGTCGTCACCGACGCGCTCGTCGCCGAGCTGTCCGCGGGACGGCTGCACGCCGCGCTCGACGTCACCGATCCTGAGCCGCCGCCCGCCGACCATCCACTCTGGACGGCGCCCAACCTGCTGCTCACCCCGCACGTCGGCGGGAGCGTGCGGGGCTTCCCGCAACGGGCGTATCGGCTGGTGCGCGACCAGATCCTGCGCTATGTCGCCGGAGAGCCCCTGATCAACGTCGTCACCGACGGATACTGAGCTTGGGCCGGGTCATCGGCGTCTGGAGGGTGCGTACTTCGGCGTGGCTTTCGGCAACGGCGGCAAGTGCCCGCCCGAGGCGGCCGACACGGCGGCGAGGTCCGACACTCGGACGCACGGCAGCCGCACCGCGCCGTCAGCGGTCACCGCGTAGACGCTGCGCCCGGTCACCGACAGCCCGCGGACGTCCGCCCATGGCAGCGTGCGCTGCCCGATGAGGGCCCGCACCGTCACACCGTTCGGGTCGACGATCGTCGCCGTGCGCGCGATAAAGACGGCCGCGGCGACGGGTATCACGTACACGATCGTCGCGATCGGATGCTGCACCAACGGCGTCACGCACAGGGCCAGGACCAGCACGGCGAGATACGCCGGCTTGGACACCCGAAAGACACGCGACGACACGCCGAAACCCTACGTTCTAAGGTGCACTCGTGACCAAGCAGCATCGTAAACCGCACAGCAGCGTCGTCACCGACGGCATCGAGCGAGCCGGCGCACGCGGCATGCTGCGCGCCGTCGGCATGACCGACGACGACTGGCGCAAGCCGCAGATCGGCGTCGCGTCTTCTTGGAACGAGATCACCCCGTGCAATCTGTCGCTTGACCGCCTGGCCAAGCGGGCCAAGATCGGCGTGCGCGGCGCGGATGGATTCCCCTTGGAATTCGGGACGATCTCGGTTTCCGACGGCATCTCCATGGGCCACGACGGCATGCACTACTCGCTCGTGTCGCGCGAGGTGATCGCCGACTCGGTGGAGACCGTGTTCCGCGCCGAGCAACTCGACGGCGGCGTGCTGCTGGCCGGTTGCGACAAATCCGAGCCCGGCATGCTCATGGCCGCCGCCCGCCTCGACGTCGCCGCCGTGTTCCTCTACGCGGGCTCGACGCTGCCGGGCCGCTATCAGGGCCGCGATGTCACGATCATTGACGCGTTCGAAGGCGTCGGCGCCTGCCTCGCCGGCCGGATCACCCGCGACGAACTGACCGAGATCGAGAAGGCGATCTGTCCCGGCGAGGGCGCCTGCGGGGGCATGTACACCGCGAACACGATGGCTAGCGCCGCCGAGGCATTGGGTATGTCGCTGCCGGGCTCGGCGGCACCACCGGCGCCCGACTCGCGTCGCGACGTGTATGCCGAGCGGTCTGGCGAGGCGGTCGTGCATCTGGTCGACGCGGGCGTCACCGCTCGGACCATCCTCACCAAGGACGCGTTCGAGAACGCGATCACTGTGGTGATGGCGCTCGGCGGCTCGACCAACGCGGTGCTGCATCTACTGGCCATCGCCAACGAGGCACACGTCGAGCTCACCCTCGACGACTTCAACCGGATCGGCGACCGCGTCCCGCACTTGGCCGACGTCAAGCCGTTCGGCCGGTACGTGATGACGGACATCGACGCGATCGGCGGCGTGCCGGTCGTGATGAAGGCGCTGCTGGACGCCGGGCTGCTTCATGGCGACTGCCTCACCGTCACGGGTCGAACCGTGGCCGAGAATCTGCACGACATCGCGCCGCCCGACCCCGATGGCAAGATCATCCACGCGCTGAGCGATCCGATCCACCGCAGCGGCGGGTTGACGATCTTGCGCGGATCGCTGGCGGCGGAGGGCGCCGTCGTCAAGAGCGCCGGCTTCGATTCGGACGTGTGGGAGGGACCGGCCCGGGTGTTCGACGGCGAGCAGGCCGCGATGGACGCGGTGGCGAACGGCACACTCCAGAAGGGCGATGTCGTCGTGATCCGCTGGGAAGGGCCGAAGGGCGGTCCGGGCATGCGGGAGATGCTCGCCGTCACGAGTGCGATCAAGGGCGCCGGCCTGGGCAAGGACGTATTGCTGCTGACGGACGGGCGCTTCTCCGGCGGCACGACCGGGCTGTGCATCGGCCATGTCGCTCCCGAGGCCGCCGTCGGCGGACCGATCGGGCTCGTCCGCGACGGCGACCGCATCCGTCTCGATATGCCGACTCGAGCGCTCGACCTGCTCGTCGACGACGCCGAGCTCGACCGCCGCCGCGCGGACTGGAAGCCTCTGCCGGCCCGGTTCGACTACGGCGTGCTGGGCAAGTACGCGAAGCTCGTGGGCTCCGCCGCCTACGGTGCCATTTGCGGCTAGTGTGCGGCGGAGACGAAGCGGTCAGCGCGTTTGTGCGAAGTCCTCGGTGAGCCACAGCCGGTTATGCGCCGGGTCGAGCAGCACGTCCACGCCGACCGAATCGGCATCGCCGGACAGGATGTTCTGCCGGTGCCCGTCGTTGGGTGGCTGCTCGTTCACCATCGCCGCCTCGAGACCCAGCGCGGCCTGCTCGGTGAGCTCGCTGCTCACACCGATGTTCTCGGCGGCCCACCACCACGACACGCCAGCGCTCGATTCGCGGGTACCGAGGTCGGCCTCGCCGGGCGCCTGATGCGTGAGCGTGTCGGCGTGCGACATCGCTTGGTTGTGCCGCTGAGCGCTGATCTGCAACGCAGAGTTCCACTGCAGCGGGCGCAACCCGGCAGCTTGGCGCGAGC
Organism: Actinomycetota bacterium; assembly: GCA_046734095.1. Classification (GTDB taxonomy): domain Bacteria; phylum Actinomycetota; class Actinomycetes; order Mycobacteriales; family Jatrophihabitantaceae; genus DASXRA01. Next base: position 10,844 of record JBKPQM010000030.1, read on the forward strand.
CGTTGATCGCGTCGAAGACGGCCGCGGCCATGTGAGCCGGGTCGGGGC
>JBKPQM010000031.1:0-8546 GCA_046734095.1 Actinomycetota bacterium
CGCAGCCGGTACCTCGGGATGGGGCGGCAGCCGGGACATGCGCAGCACCATCTCGTCGATCTGCGACGTGGTGACCGAACGCTCAACCCGCTCAGCGATCATTCGCAGCGCGGCTCGCTGCGCAGTGCTGAAGTCGATGTACACGCCGGTCAGGCCGCCGACGAACGACAGCTGAAGCATCCGCAGGAACCACTGGGGCCGCAATCCCGCCGAGCCGAGCAGCTCCTCAAACGCGTTGTCCAACGCGCTGAGATCGAGCAGGGTCTCGTTGACATCGAAAGCGATAACCGCAGTCACGAAAGGATCCTCGCTCACGCGCACCAGCCGCTCGCGCCCTACCGCGCGGCGGGTCGCAAAGCGTGGTTTGCGGGTCTATTGACATGTTCGCTGGAGACTGCCAAGTTGGCCGGTAAGGCGGTAGCTATCACCGTACGGTCGGTGACTGGTGGTAAGGGTGGCGGCGATGCGGCTCAGTGCTGGAATGTCGAGGTCGGTCCTGCTCATCAGCGCGGTGGTCGCAGCATCGATTGCCTTATTGGTCGTGGGTGCGCAGACGCCGGCGGCTTCGGCGCCGACGTCGAACACGATTCGCGAGGGCGGGGCGCGGTTCGAGGTGCTGACCCCGACCTTGGTCCGGCTGGAGTATGCCGCCGACGATCACTTCGAGGATGCAGCGACGTTCAACGTGATCAACCGCGACTTGCCGGTCCCGAAGTTCAAGGTCAGCCGGTCCGGTGGATGGCTGACGATCACGACGGATCGGCTCACGCTGCGATACCGGCAAGGTTCGGGCCCGTTCACCACGTCGAACACCGCGGTGACAGTGCCCGTCGGGGGGCGGCCGGTCACCGGAAACCCCGCTTGGTCACCGGCCCCGGGCCAGTGCAGCTTCGACACGAAGTGTGAGGCCGAGGACGGGCGGATCAACGGCGGCGAAAGCGTGAACTATGACCACTCCGGTTTCACCGGCCGAGGCTTCACCGCGGATTACGGCCAGGTCAGTGCGTCGGACAGTTGGACGATCCCGGACGTCCCTGCCGCCGGCGACTACTCACTGCAGGTGCGGTATGCCAACGGCGGCGGCCAGAGCCGCACGTTGAGCGCCTCGGCGAATGGGGCCGCGCCGAGCGAGCTGACGCTCCCTGCGACAGCGAACTGGGACAGCTGGGGGATCACGTCCGTGCCGATGCACCTTGCGGCCGGGACGAACACGATCAGCACCGCCTGCGCCGCGGGCGATGGCTGCAATGTCAACCTCGACAGTGTCGCGGTCACCGCCGCCTCGGCCGACTACCCGACGAGCACCGGGACGACGGGGCCTCCAGTCGATCAGCCGGGGCAGCTGGGCGGCTGGACCCGGGGCCTGGACGCCTATACGAACCAAGCCGGCACCGATGTCGGCGCTTACCAGTTGCACCCGGGGATCTTGAACCGGCAGGGTTGGTCGCTGCTCGATGACACTTATACCGCGCTGCGAACCTCCGACGGCTGGGCGACGCCCCGCCCAACACATGCCGGTCCGTACCAGGACGGCTACTTGTTCGGTTACGGCCACGATTATCAGCAGGCCCTGAAAGATCTGCAGGCGATTACCGGACCCTCGGCGATGCTGCCGGAGTCCGCGTTCGGCGTGTGGTTCTCCGAGTTCAATGCATTCACGACCAGCGATTATCAGAACCAGCTGATCCCGGCGTTTGAACACAACCAGGTTCCGTTGGATTACCTTGTCGTCGACACGGATTGGAAATCCCCGCAGCAGTGGGATGGTTGGAATTGGAATCCGAACCTGTTCCCGGATCCGCAGGCATTTCTTGACTGGGCTAAACAGCATCACCTGAATGTCACGCTCAATGTGCACGCCGGTATCGACGGCAGCGACCCGAAGTTCCCGGCCGCGCAGCAAACGGCCGGCGGTTCGTTGCAGAGAGCGGCACAATGCTTCTCACCGACTTGCTACCGCTTCGACTGGAGTGACCCAGCGCAGGCGCGGGCCTGGTTCGATCTCCATCAGCAGTTCGAGAGCCAGGGCGTCCGGCAATGGTGGTTGGACTGGTGTTGTACCGACAGCGTCGTGAGCATGCCGGGGCTGACTCCGGACAGCTGGATCAACGACCGCTACGCGAAGGATCTGGACAAGAACGGGCAGCGCGGCTTCATCCTGGCCCGGATTGGCTCCTCGTTCGAGGACTACCGCAGTGCCCCGGCTTCTGGCCCGTGGGGGGAGCACCGCAGCACGGTCGCGTTCACCGGCGACACCGACCCGACGTGGGAGGCGTTGGCGTATGCGGCCAAGCTTTCTCCAGCCGAGGCCAGCATCGGACTGCCCTACGTCAGCAACGACATCGGAAGTTTCAAAGGAAAGCACCTGCCGGATGACCTCTACGACCGTTGGGTGCAGCTCGGCGCGTTCTCGCCGATCCTGCGGCTGCACTCCGACCATGGCGACCGGCTGCCGTGGCAGTACGGTGCGGGCCAGCAACCAGCCGCCGACGCGCTGCGCCTGCGCGAGGCATTGCTGCCGTACACGTACACCCTCGGCTGGCAAGCGCACGACAGTGGCCTGCCGATGACCCGTCCGCTCTACCTCGACTACCCCGACCTCGACGCCTCCTACGCCCACCCCGACGAGTACCTCTACGGGCCGAACGTGCTGGTTGCGCCGGTCACCTCACCGGGCAACGTCGCGGCTCGAAGCGTCTGGTTCCCGCCGGGCCGCTGGGTGGACTTCTTCACCGGGGCGACGTACACCGGCCCGACCAGCGCCACCCTTCAGGTCCCGCTGAATCGCATGCCGGTCTTCGTCAAGGCAGGCGGGATCGTGCCCGAGCAGCCCGGCCAGGCGTACGCCGGCGCCGACAGGTCCGCCCCGCTGACCCTCAAGGTCTATTCAGGCGCCTCCGGCGACTTCACCGTCTACCGGGACGCCGGCGAAGGCAATGGATACGCGACCGGGCAGTACGCCCAGACGCCGGTCAGCTACACCGAAAACGGCAGCTCCCACATCGTGATCGGCGCCGATCGCGGCACCTATCCGGGCCGGGAGACCAGCCGCCCTTATGTGCTCGACCTGGTCGACATCACCGCCCCGCATGACGTGACCATCGACGACCGGTCACTGCCCCAGGTCAGCCCGGGCAGCACGGCGACGGGATGGTGGTACGACTCGTCAACCGCCACTCTCCACGTGCGCACGCCGTCCCTGCCGACGGACCGCAAGCACACCGTCGGCCAAGCCGGAGCGCGAGCGGTCGACCGGCCACAACCCGCCGCCGTAGACCTCACGATCGACCCGCCGACGCCGCTGACATTGCCCGCCGGAACATCCACCACTGTGCACACCACCGTGACCAACGCCGGTCCGGGCTCGATCGCGAATACCACGGTGGACCTGAGCGCGCCCGACGGGTGGACGGTCACCCCCGCCGGTTCTCAATCGGCCGGCCCGGTGGGCGCTGGTGAGTCCGCAACCCAAGACTGGACGGTCACCGCACCGCCAGGGTCAACCCAAGCCACCGCTGTACTGAAGGCAACGGCCCACTTCACGGACGGCGCGACCGCCGCGCCCGGCGTAGTCGTCACCTATCAAGGCCCGCCGGCCAATCTGCCACCCGTCATTACGTCACTCGAGCCCACCAGCGCCGCCGCCGGCCAACAGGTCACCATTCACGGCTCAAACTTCGGTGCGAGCCAGACAGATCCCAACCAGGACTATGTGTTCTTCGTCGACGGTGGCACTAGTTGGGGCGCACCGTTCGACGGCGCGACCTTCACCGTCAACAGCTGGTCCGACACGGCGATCACGTTCACCGTCCCGACACCCAGCGGCCCGGGCGGAATTTGGCACGTCAACCCGGGCGACACGGCCACGGTCACCGTCAACACCTCCGCCGGACCGTCCAACACCGTCCCGCTGCAGATCACCGAGTAACGCTCGCTGGTAGCTAGCGTCGGCGCTGTCAGGATCGCGACGTGCGCTCGGATGATGCCCGCTTGCCTCCGCGGGTGGCGGTGGTTCTCGACGCGTCGCGGCGGCTGGCTGCCGCGAAGCCGGGCATCGTTTCAATCGGGCTTGCCGGCTCGTGGGCTCGCGGAGCGGGTCGCCTGGATTCCGACGTCGATCTGGTCGTCCTGACCACGCAGCCGTTGGCGTTGCTGGCGTCCAGCGATTGGTATGAGCTGCTCGGTTCGCCGGCCGAACTGATTCGCTGCGCGGACTTCGGGGCGGTCCAGGAGCGGCGTATTCGGCTAGCCGATGGCCTGCAAGTCGAGGTCGGGGTCGGTGTCCCGTCCTGGGCCGACACAACGCCGGTCGATCCAGGGACGCGGCGCGTGGTCGCTGACGGCATGAGGCCGATCTACGACCCCACCGGCTTGCTCGCGCGGCTGATCGCGGTCGTGAACGCCGATTAGCCCCTGTCGATCAGGTTATCCCCGCTAGTGGTTGGTCTGAGTTGCTGGAACCGATCAGTTCCGGGGAAAGGTGATCGACTAGTGAACCGTCGTACCGAAGCGTGGCTCAGGCATCAAGAGGGCGAAGTGGCTACGCCCGCAGCCACTTCGCCCTGTTGATCACAAGATGGGCCTGGGCCATCATCCCATTGAGTTGCCAGGCTTGTGAGCGTCAAACGCTCCCGCCGACGGTGCTGGCGCGGTCAACTGTTGTCCAGCGCTTCACCTGACATTGGGGCGACGTTCGCGATCGTTGACACCGGTCCGGACTGAATGATCAGCGTGCAGTCGCTGTGGAGTGCGCTCGCCGCTCGGGCGGCTGCCAGGTCGATGCCGGGACGCCGTGACGACGGCTACCGGCTGGCGCTGGTCATCGAGGGCGGCGGCAGCCGTGCGGCGTTCTGCAGCGGCATGGCCCTGGCCGTCGAACGGCATGGCGTATTGCCTTGCTTCGACGGCGTGTACGCGGTGTCCTCCGGTGCCCTCGTCGGGGCGTGGATGCTGAGCGGGCAGGCCGTGGCCGCAGCGGAGATGTTGCGCGATCCGCAGATGCTGACCCGGGCAATCAACCCGAGTCGCCTGCTGCGCGGTGGCCCCGTGTTCGACACCGAGTACCTGGTGAGCGTGGCGGGAGGCGTCGACTACGCGACCCTTCTGGGCAACCCGGTCGGCTTTCATCCGCTGGCGACGGACGCCGCCACCGGCGCGGTGGTGGACATGCACCCGTTTCTGAGCACGCCGGCCGCCGTGCGGACCGCGCTGCGTGTGGCGATCGGGCTACCGCTGGTCAGCGGGCCGGCGGTGTCGCTAGGCGGACGGCGACTGTTCGACGGTGGGCTCGCCGAAGCAATCCCGGTTCACACGCCGTGGCGGCAGGGGGCCACGCACATCCTCCTGTTGCGGACGCGCCGCGCGGACCAGCCCGCCTTGAAGGCATCGTGGGGCGAGCGCATCTTCGTCGGCAGCTACCTGGCCGCCCGTGGCCGCGGCGCAATCCGACCCTGGGCGAGCCGGTATCGGCGCGGGATCGCCGACGAGCAGTTGCTCGCCGCGGTCTGCGACGACGCATCGGCATCCGGCACCGCCTGCGTCGCGCAGATCCGGCCGCCGGTTGCCTCCCCGTCGGTGCCGCGCACTTCGCGCGATCCGGTGCTGTTGACCGAGGCGGTCTCCATCGGGCTGGAAACTGGACTCGATGCGTTCCGGGCGATGTGCGTCGAGCGACAGCCCGCCCCGCGATCACCGTCAATCGGACGGCAGCCCGACAACCCAGTCGTGCGAATACCCCCGGCGACCGACATAGGGCCGCCCGTGTCACGCGGCCGGTTTACGTTCCGGTAAAGACGACGGGATCGGACCAGCTGTTCCCGTGCCCGGCGAAGTCGGCGGCGCCAGGATGAGACGTGCGTCGTGTACAGAATCCGGCGCAGGTACTTGTTCGGCTGGGTGTCGGTGTCGAGTCGGTCCCACGACGTAGAGGCGCTCTAGGGAGGTTTGCAGGAGGTCTTCGGCGGCCGCCTGCTGGCCGGTGAGCAGGAAGGCGACCCGCAGCATGTTGACCGATTGCTCTGAGACGAAGGTCGCGAACTCAGCACCGATCTCGCGTCGGCTCAAATTGACCCCCTGCCTTACGGCTGTCACGACTGACTCCCCTCTCCCTCATGTGATCACACGCGTCCGGAGGTCCGGGTTGACACAACTTTGAGCATGGGCGAGTTTCGCCGGCTGGGTCACGTCGGGCCAAAAGCATGCGACGCCCGGAACGCTGTACTGGCAAGGAAGCGCTTATGACACACGGAGGTCCGCTGCCGCGAAGCGGAGGGCGTGGGATTCGAACCCACGAGGAGCGTGAACTCCTAGCGGTTTTCAAGACCGCCGCCATCGGCCACTAGGCGAGCCCTCCAGGCGTCCGAAGCTACCGTACGTGTTGACCTGATCGAGTCACACGCCTGTCGCTCAGTGGCACGAGTGCGTCGGATAACCAGCGCGCCTGCTTCCCCGATGAGTTCACGGGGTCGCGACCGCCGGCGTGGTCGCTCAGCGAGGAAGCCGCGGATGCAGACCGGCTCGCGGACCACCCGAGCCGGCCGCGTCGATTCCGGATCGGGCCGGCGCGCTCTCCGGCCGAGCTGACCACTTGAGGACGCTGAATTTGGTCATCGCGGCCGGGAAGCATGGCCAGGCAGGAACGCGCGCTGAAGCGGTGGCAATCGCTTGGCACCCCCCGACGAGGGCGCGCCTGCATGGGATCGGTATTCGGTCAGATTTGTCGGGGGTGCGATCTAGGGTGACACCAGCACGAGCACGCAATGAAGGAGGGCGCGTTGGACGGCGAGCGCGCGATCGAGGTCATCGGGCTGGCGAAGCGATATCGGGGATCGCGGGGCCAGCCCGATGTCGAGGCCGTCCGCGGCATCGATCTTGAGGTGGCGGCCGGTGAGGTCTTCGGCTTCCTAGGCCCGAACGGGGCAGGTAAGTCGACGACCGTGCGGATGCTGTGCACGCTCCTGCCGATCAGCGAAGGCAGCGCGACGGTCGCGGGCGTCGACGTTCGGCGAAACCCAGCCCGGGTGCGTCAGCGGATCGGCGTCGCGCTGCAAGAGGCAGGGCTGGACGGGACGCAGACCGGCCGTGAACTGCTCGAGTTGCAGTGCGGCCTCTACAAGGTGCCCAATCCCGCCGGGCGGGCAAGCGAACTGCTCGATCTGGTCGGGCTCAGCGACGCCGAGAACCGGATCGTGCGCGAATATTCCGGCGGGATGAAGCGCCGGCTCGACCTCGCCACAGCCCTCGTGCACGAGCCGCGGGTGCTGTTCCTCGACGAGCCAACCACCGGCCTCGATCCGGCGAGCCGCGTCACGATTTGGGACGAGGTCCGACGGATCAACGCGTCTGGAACCACCGTGTTCCTGACCACGCAGTACCTGGAGGAGGCCGATCAACTCTGCCACCGGGTGGCGATCATCGACGACGGCAAGATCGTGGCCGGGGGCACGCCGGACGCATTGAAGTCCGAGCTGGGCAGCGACGTGGTCACCGTGGGCCTACCCGCCGACCGTCACGAGGACGCCCGCCTTGTGCTCGAGAGCGTCCCAAATCTCGACCACATCACCGACGCCGCCGAAGGTCTGGCGGTGTATGTGGACGACGGAGCCGCTGCCATCGCCGGCATCGTGCAGCTGCTGGACGGGGCGAGCATCCGACCAGGGGCGATCATGCTGTCGCGCCCGAGCCTCGACGACGTGTTCCTCGCCGCCACCGGACGGCGCATCGAAGGCGGTACGCCCCAGCCGGTCGCGGGAGGCGCGCGATGAGAAGCGCCCAGCCGGGTGGAGGGAGTCGCGCGATGAGAAGCGCCCAGCCGGGTGGAGGGAGTCGCGCGATGAGAAGCGCTCAGCCGGGTGGAGGGAGTCGCGCGATGAGAAGCGCCACCACGAAGCGTGCGGTCAGGAAGATCCGCGTGTCTCGGCCGGAGAGGGCGGCGCGGTGAACGAGACGGTGCTGCTCGGGCGCCGAGCGATCCGCGAGGTGTGGCGGATCCCGGCGGCCACGATTCCAGCACTGTTCATTCCGGTGTTCTTCCTGGTCGTCAACATCGGCCAGGTCAACAAGATCTTCGCCCCCGACAACACGCCGTTCCTACACGGGCAGCACTACGTGGCGTTCCAGATCCCGGTCTCACTGGTCTTTGCGGTGAGCTCGGCAACGTCCGGGTTGGCGATGGTCACAGATATCGACGTCGGTTACCTCGACAAGTTGCTCGCGGCGCCGATCCGCCGCACCGCGATTGTGTGGGGGCGCCTCGCGGCCGACCTCGTCCGAGGCACCGCCGTGTCCGTGATCGTGCTGGCAGTTGGCTACGCGTTCGGGGCCCGGGTGAAGTCGGGTGCGACCGGCATCATCTTGTTGATCGTGCTCTCGGCATTGTGGGGCGTCGCCTACGCCGGAATCGCGATAGCCATTGCGCTGAAGACGAAGAACGTGCAGACGACCAACGCGTCCTTCCTGATCTTCTTCCCGTTGCTCTTCCTAACGCCGAACTTCGTGCCGCTTAATCTGCTGGCCGGACCGTTGCAGGCGATTGCTCGGATCAATCC
>JBKPQM010000032.1:0-6513 GCA_046734095.1 Actinomycetota bacterium
ACCATGTCTGATGTGCTGCCCACATGCGAAAGGTCATGTCCAACTGGAAGGAGACCACCTACCCAAGGGACATGACACTTGGCGCGCACGCTCAACCTGGGGATCCTGGCCCACGTCGACGCCGGTAAGACCAGCCTGACCGAGCGGCTTCTGTACAACGCCGGTGTCATCGGCGAGGTCGGCAGCGTCGATCGGGGCAGCACCCAGACCGATTCCCTTGCCCTGGAGCGGCGACGCGGCATCACGATCAAGTCCGCCGTCGTATCGTTCGTCGTCGGCGACGTCACGGTCAACCTGATCGACACGCCCGGGCACCCAGACTTCATCGCCGAGGTCGAGCGCACGCTCAACGTGCTCGACGGCGCCGTGCTGGTGGTATCGGCGGTCGAGGGCGTCCAGCCGCAGACCGGGATCTTGATGCGCACCCTGCGGCGGCTGCATATTCCCACGATCATCTTTGCGAACAAGGTCGATCGCGTGGGGGCCGACCCCGGCCGCGTGCTGCGCGACATTTCGGCGAAGCTGACCCCGTCGATCGTCGCGATGAATTCGGTGGTGGCACCGGGTACTCGAGCGGCGGCGATCGCCGGGTTCGAGCCGGCGGCGATGACCTCGCGCCTGCTCGAACAACTCGCCGCACACGACGATGCGCTGCTGGCGGCGTACGTCGAGGACGCTTCGGTGCCTGATGGCCGGCTCCGCCGCGAGCTCGCGCGCCAGACCGGCCGGGCGCTCATCCATCCGGTGTTCTTCGGCTCGGCCATCACCGGCGCGGGCGTCGTCGAGTTGACGGCTGGCCTCACGGAATTGCTGCCCAGCCGGCCCGGCGACCCGAACGGTCCGGTCCAGGGACGAGCGTTCAAGATTGAGCGCGGCCCGGCCGGTGAGAAGATCGCCTACGTCCGCCTCTTCTCGGGGACGGTGCGGGTGCGCGACGAGCTGCGATTCGGCGACGGGGCCGAGGACAAGGTCAGCGCGATCAGCGTTTTCGATCGGGGTGGAGCGGTGCGCCACTCGCGGCTGGCCGCGGGCGAGATCGGCAAAATCTCCGGGCTGGGTGACATCCGGGTCGGCGACCCGATCGGCGACGAGGCGACGGGCGGCCGGGCGCACTATTTCCCCCCGCCGACGCTGGAAACGGTCGTGGTGCCGGATCGCCCCGCCGCTCGGGGCGCGCTGCAAGCTGCGCTCGTCCAGCTGGCCGAGCAGGACCCGCTGATCAACCTGCGCCAGGACGACGTCCGCCACGAGCTGTCCGTCTCGCTCTACGGCGAGGTCCAGAAGGAGGTCATCCAGGCGACGCTGGCCGAGGATTACGGCGTCCACGTGACGTTTCGCGCGACGACCACGATCTGCATCGAGCGGCCGATCGGCGTCGGCGAATCCGTCGAATTCATCGGCCATGAGCCGAATCCCTTCCTCGCGACAGTCGGGCTGCGCGTCGAGCCCGCGCGGATGGGCAGCGGTGTGCGGTTCCGGCTCGGCGTCGAGCTGGGGTCGATGCCGTTGGCGTTCTTCAAGGCGGTCGAGCAGACCGTTGGCGAGGCACTGCAGCAAGGCCGCTACGGCTGGCGGGTAACCGACTGCATGGTGACGATGACGCACGCGGGTTATTGGCCTCGGCAAAGCCATGCGCACCAAGGCTTCGACAAGAGCATGTCCAGCACGGCTGGAGATTTCCGCGGCCTGACTCCCCTGGTGCTCATGGATGCGCTGAAGCAGGCCGGCACGCTGGTGTACGAGCCGGTCCACCGCTTCCGGCTCGAGTTCCCGGACGCCGCGCTGCCGATCGTCCTACGCGGGCTGGGCGAGCTCCGGGCGGTACCACGATCATCTGCGACTATCGGATCTACCGGCGTCGTCGAGGGCGAGATCCCGGCGGCCCGGGTGCACGAACTGCGTCAACGGCTGCCCACGCTGACTCGCGGCGAAGGTGTGCTCGAGGCCGAATTCGATCACTACGAAAGTATGCGCGGTGCCCCGCCCGTCCGGGCCCGGTGGGACCACAACCCGCTCAACCGCCGCGAGTACCTCTTGCAGGTGACCCGCCGGCTGGCGACCAGTTAGCGCTCGGTGTAGGCGATGATTCCCAGGCACATCTCATCGGAGGACCCCTCGCCCCACACGACGTAGCGCGGGGGCAGCTTGGCCAGCTCGGGCAGTTTCTCGCGCAGCGTCGCATCGTGGGTGCAGGTGACGCTGAGTCGGTCACCAGCCTGCACGGTCACTGGGTTGGCCAGCACGGTGGCGCGCTGGTCGTCGAAGTCCCAGACCTTGACGTCAAGCAGGCGCTGGTGGGTGCCATCGCGCCGCTCGAGCTCGATTCGGATCGACCGGCCCAGCAAGTGCATGTGCCCGGCCACCGCCCTGATCTGCATCGGGGCACCGACCGGGCGAGCGCACGTCTGGGTGGGTCCCGGGGCGGGGTCGAGGGGCGAGCCGCCGCACAACAGCTGCAGCCCGGCCACGGTGGCCCCGGCCTGGTTGCCGAAGCGCCGCGCGACGTCGAACACCGATGCGGCGCGGTTGCACAGCGGGCCGTTCTGGTTTGCCGGACAGGGCAACTCGACCGGGGCCGGCAGCAGGAACGTGTGCAGCGGCTGCAACTTCGCTCCGGCCGCCGCGATGCGCAGTCGGACCTCGGTGTTGTCGCGGCCCGTGCCGTTGAGCAGGTTGTAGTGCATCTGCAGGATCAGACGGGTGCCGGCCGCCAGCTGCTGCCCGGTGCCCGTCGCGAAGCGCTGCTCGCCGCCGGACGTGGCCCAGGCCGCCACCCAGGGAGCGGAGTTGAGTTGGCTGATCACATCCGCCTCGTTCGAGAGGCCTGGGTCACCAAAGCAGGACCAGCCCAGGCGGGGATCGCTCGCGTCCTTGGCGCGCGCGGCAGTGACCTGGTCCGGGTCGACCCGGTACAGGATCGCGTGGTGGACGAGCTTGGGATTTCCAGGTTCGAGCACAACACCGGACAGGAACGAGCCGGTCGTGATCTTCGGATCGAGCAGAATGCAGCGATAGTCGTCGGTACCGCCCGGCTCCGCCTGCGGGCGATAGGACCCGCCGGGCATCGGCAGGTCAACCCACCGCTCGCCGGGGCGCAGCGGGGCAACTGGTACTGCGGCCGGACGCGGCGGTGCGGTCGCCCGGGTCGGGCTCGCAGCCGGCGTTCTGGAGGACGGTGTGGATGTCGGTGCTGGTCCCGACGAGCAGGCGGCTATCACGCCGGCGAGCGCGCATACCGCGACTACAGCCCGAGTGAGGTGTCGTCGCGACATCCGTACATCATGGCGGGCCAAGGTGCGACAGCGAAATGCCGGATCGCTGGGCGCAGTAGTGGAGCAGGGCGTCCTGGCGCTCGACGGAGCGCGCGTCCGGGTGCGTGCCGTGGGGGTGCTGGTGATAGAAGTGCTCTCCGGTGACCGAGGCGGCTGGATCGTTGCTGACGGCGAGCCAGACCTGCGTCACCGCGCCGGCGGCGAGGTCGTCCGGCGCTCCCCCGCCGCCCATCCTGGTTGCTACCCAGCCGGGATCGACGGAGTTCGCCAGCACGTCCGGCCACAGCCGGGCCACGGCGAAGGTCAGCATCGTGTCGAACAACTTGCTGTCGGCGTAGGCCTGGGAGCCATTCCATCGACGCTGTTCCCACTGGGCGTCGCCGAGGTCGGACCGTCCGCCGCGCTGCATACCGGAACTGAGGTAGACCAGCCGCTGCGGCCGCTCGATGAGCGCGGTCAGCACGTACGGCGCCAAGACGTTGACCGCGAACACCTGGGCCAGGCCGTCGGCTGTCGTGATTCGCCGGGGCTCGCGATAGCCCACGGCGGCATTGTGGATGACGGCGTCGTGGCGTCCCAGCGCGTTCACCTGGTCGGCGACGGCGCGCATCTCGGCGATCGCCGACAGGTCGCCGACGGCAACGGCGTCGGCTCGCAACACGGCGCGAGCCTCGTCCGCCCGGTGCTGATTGCGCGCGTGCGCCGTCACTGAGTGCCCCCGCCCGGTGAGCAATTGAGCCGCCATGAGGCCGAGGCCATCGGTCGATCCGGTGACGAAGACGCGTGCCATGATGTCCACGATGCCTGACTGGCGAGTTCGTAGGTGGCCGGTTCAGTGCATGGCGCGGGCCCGGCGCGGCAGCAGCCAGCCGACGGCAAACGCGAGTGCGATCAGGGCGAGAGTCACGAGCAGGGTGTCCTGCGCGGCGACCAGGTGGCGTCCGACCGCCCGAGCCGCGACCGGGCCGCCGTCCTCGAGCTTGATCTTGCCGAAGAACAGCGTGGCCAGCACAGCAACGCCGAGCGATGCGCCCAACTGCTGCAGCGACTCCAGCAGCCCGGACGCCGAGCCGACCTCGTGATCGTCGATCTCACCGATGATGATGCTGAACAGCGGGACGAAGATCATGCCCATACCGAAACCGAACACAGCAAGTCCCGGAGCCAGCTGAGCCAGGCCGACGCCACCCTCGACGGCGCGGAGCGAAAAGTACAGCACGGCTGTGCCAGTCGCCATAATCGTCAGCCCGACGTGCAGAATCGGCCGGCCCACCGCAGTCGCCGCCCAGGCGCCGACGCCCGAGCCGAGGAACGCGCCGATCGCCAAGGCCGCGAGATACAGGCTCGCCTTCATCGGGCTGAAGCCGAGCCCGATCTGCAGGAACAGCCCGATCGTCAGTGAGAAGCCCACGATCGCACCGAAGAAGACCAGCACGAACACAATGCCGGACACGTAAGACCGCTTGCGCAAGATGCTGGACTCCATCAGCGGAGTACGACCGGCCCGGACGCGGCGACGCTGCTGCACAACGAACACGGCCACCGTCGGCACTGCGGCCGCCAGCACGCCGAAGATCCAGGTTGGCCAACCCAGCGAACGCCCGTCGACCAGCGGGAAGACGACGAGGAAGCTCACCCCGGCTATCAGCATTGTGCCGACGACATCCAGCCGCAGACCGCCTCGACGCGTGGTCGCGGACGGCAACACCCGCGCGCCCACAACCAGCGCGAACAGGCCGATCGGCAGGTTGATCAGGAACAGCGCTCGCCAGTCCGAACCGAACAGGTCGGCCTTGATCAGGAGCCCGGCGACGACCGGACCGGCCACAGTCGACAGGCCGATCGTCGGGCCGAGCGCGGCAAACGCCTTGCCCATCCGCTCCGGCGGGAAGATGTCCCGGATAAGCCCGAATGCCTGCGGAGTCATCGCCGCCGCTGACAGCCCTGGATCACGCGGGACACGATCAGCGACTCGGCTGATCCGGCGAACGCACACATCGCGGAGGACAACACGAAACCGCTCAGGCCGATGAGCAGCATCCGCTTGCGGCCGAACATGTCGCCCAACCGCCCGCCCGTCAGCAGGCCGATGGCGATGGCGAGGGTGTAGCCGGCGGCGATCCACTCCAGCGCCGAGTTGGACATCGACAAGTCACGCTGGATCGACGGCGCCGCCACGTTGACGATCGTCGAGTCCAGGATGTTCATGATCATTGCCGCCAAGATCACGGCGAAACCTGTCCAGGGCCGGGCGGGTGCCCGCGCATCGAGCTTCCCTGCCGCCAGATTCGTCGGCGCTTCGAGGGCGGTCGTCATGGCTTGCTCCTCGTGTCTTCGTCGATCGGACGAGGCTTACCCTAGAGGGCCATTAGGAACGTTTCCTTCCGCATTATGGCGTAATCTCGTCCACATGTCGGAGACTTCGGGACGTCTGCTGAACCTGCTGTCCCTGCTGCAGACGCCGCGGGAGTGGCCTGGGCCCGAGCTCGCCCGCCGACTCGGCGTCTCGACCCGGACGGTGCGCAACGATGTCGAGCGGCTACGCCAGCTCGGCTATCCGGTGCAAGCCACCCGTGGCGCCGTCGGCGGGTATCGGCTAGCGGCCGGGACCGCAATGCCGCCACTGCTCCTGGACGACGACGAAGCCGTCGCGATCGCGGTGAGCCTGCGGACTACCACGGGCGGCGCGGTCGAAGGCGTTGAGGAGACGGCGTTGCGGGCCTTGACCAAGTTGCAGCAGGTGCTGCCGGCGCGGCTGGCTCGGCGGGTTGACGCGCTGCAGTCGCATACCGTGCGTGTGTCCAGCCGCCGCCGCGGACCGGACATCGCCGGGCGGTTGCTCGCGATGATTGCAGCCACTGCGCGGGACCGCGAGATCATGCGCTTCCGTTACTCCGACCACGCCGGGTCGGCGTCCGAGCGGCGGGTTGAGCCGTACCGCCTGGTGAACTGGGGCCGCCGGTGGTATCTCGTGGCATTCGACGTCGAGCGCAATGACTGGCGGACGTTCCGGGTTGACCGCATGGGCGTGGTGCGGTCGGCCGGACATCGGTTCACCGCGAGGCCGTTGCCGGCCGACGACATCGCCGGCTACGTCGCGGCGAAAACCCGGCAGGTGCAGACGAGGGTACGCGGGCGGCTGATCATGCACGTGCCGGCCGAGGAGATGGCGGCGCGGATAGGACCATGGGCCGAGCTCAGCTTCGAGGCGTTGGCGCCCGATCGCTGCCTCGTGCAGATC
>JBKPQM010000033.1:0-6962 GCA_046734095.1 Actinomycetota bacterium
GGCGATCGCGGACCAGTCATCTGCGGTCGCGGTGGCCATCAGGTCGAACACCATGCGCACTTCCTGCACCGGACTGCCGAGAATCGCCAGGCGCGACTCCTCGGCGCCCAGTTCGCGAATCTCCTCGGCGACGTTCAGCTCCGCGCTCGCCGCCGCTACCGTGACGCGGTCGACCGAGTCCACGGGCCCGGCCTCGGCCAGCGCGCGCAGGGTGCCTTGCCGCAGCGCAGCGACAGCGGCCAGGCCGTCCGGCGAGAGGTCGGGCAACTCCGTCTCGTGGCCGGAGATGCCGATTGCCGTCGCGGCGATCGGGTCGAGGGCGATGTAGTCGTCCAGGTAGGCGTCGACAAGGTGGTCGACTGCGGTATGACTACGCGGGATATCCGTCATGTCCGGATCTTACTGGGCCACGGGTACGCTGTGTAGCCAGATATCTTGAAGCCAAGAAAACGTGATGGCCGGAGGCAACAGCATGTCCAAGATCAAGGTGCAGGGGACGGTCGTCGAGCTCGACGGCGACGAGATGACGCGCATCATCTGGCAGTTCATCAAGGACAAGCTGATCCTGCCCAATCTGGATGTGAATTTGGAGTATTACGACCTCGGCATCGAGCATCGGGACGCGACCGATGACCAGGTCACCGTTGACGCGGCGCACGCCATCCAGCGGCACGGCGTCGGCGTCAAGTGCGCCACTATCACACCCGACGAGGCGCGGGTCCAGGAGTTCGGCTTGAAGCGGATGTACCGCTCGCCGAACGGCACGATCCGCAACATCCTCGGCGGCGTGATCTTCCGGGAGCCGATCGTCATCGCGAACGTGCCACGCCTTGTCCCGACCTGGGCCAAGCCCATCGTCATTGGCCGTCACGCGTTCGGCGACCAGTATCGAGCCACCGACTTCGTGGTTCCCGGTGCGGGCACGCTGACCCTGACCTTCACGCCGAAGGACGGAAGTGAGCCGATTGAATTCGACGTGTTCGACTTCCCAGGTGGCGGTGTGGCGCTGGCGATGTACAACCTCGACGCCTCGATCCGCGACTTCGCCCGGGCGTCGTTCCGGTACGGGCTCGAGCGCGGCTACCCGGTGTACCTGTCGACCAAGAACACAATCCTCAAGGCCTACGACGGTCGCTTCAAGGATCTGTTTGCCGAGGTGTTCGAGACGGAGTTCAAGGACGAGTTCGAGAAGGCCGGGCTGACCTACGAGCATCGGCTGATCGACGACATGGTGGCGGCCGCGCTCAAGTGGGAGGGCGGCTACGTCTGGGCAGCGAAGAACTACGACGGCGACGTGCAGTCGGATACGGTCGCCCAGGGCTTCGGTTCCCTCGGGCTCATGACCAGCGTGCTCATGACCCCGGACGGACGCACCGTCGAGGCCGAGGCGGCGCACGGCACCGTGACCCGCCACTTCCGCCAGCACCAGCAGGGCAAGCCCACCTCTACGAACCCGATCGCCTCCATCTTCGCGTGGACGCGCGGGCTCGAGCACCGCGGGAAGCTGGACGGCACCCCTGAGGTGAGTCAGTTCGGGAAGACGCTGGAGCAGGTCTGCATCGACACCGTTGAGAGCGGGCAGATGACCAAGGACCTCGCCCTGCTCGTCGGCGCCGACACACCATGGCTTACGACCGAGGAGTTCCTCGGCGCGATCGACACGAACCTGCAGCGCGCCCTGTCCCACTGACACGTGCCCTGTCCCACTGACGCGCGGCCCGACCCGGCTTGGGTCAGCGGCGGGCAAACGTCCAGGCGTCGGTGACCATCTGCTCCAGATCGCGCTTCGGCCGCCAGCCGAGCTCGGCGTCGGCGCGGGCAGTGGCCGCAACGAGCACCGCCGGATCGCCCGGTCGCCGAGACGCCTCGCGGGTGGGAAGGGCATGCCCGGTGACGCGGCGTACGGCATCGACGATCTGGCGCACCGAGTAGCCACTGCCGCTGCCGAGGTTGATGACGCGGTGCTGCCCAGCGACGGCGGCCGCCATCGCCTGCAGGTGGGCCTCACCGAGGTCTACCACGTGCACGTAGTCGCGGATGCATGTGCCGTCGGGGGTGGGGTAGTCGGTTCCGTAGACGTCGAGCACCGGACGGGTACCCGCGACGACCTGCAAGGCGATCGGAATCAGGTGCGTCTCGACGGCGTGGCGCTCGCCGAAGGCGTCCTGCGCTCGCACCAGCGCGCCCGCCACGTTGAAGTAGCGCAGGCTCACGGCGGCCAGACCGTAGGCGCGGGCATAGTCCGCGATCGCCAGCTCGACGGCGAGCTTGCTCGCCCCGTAGGGGTTCGACGGCGTGGCCGGCGCACTCTCGAGAATCGGCACCTCGGCGGGCTCGCCGTAGGTCGCTGCCGTGGACGAGAACACCAGCCGCGACACTCCGTGTGCGCGCACGGCGTCCAGCAAGGCGAGCGAGCCGCCGACATTGTTGTGCCAGTAGCGATCAGGTTGCTCGACCGACTCGGCGACCAGTGAGCGCGCGGCGAAATGCAGCACCGCGTCGTAACGCCGCTCGGCGAGCACCGGGGCGACTTCGACGATCGGTGCTTTGACGAACTGCGCGCCTCGGGGGACTGCGTCCTCGTGGCCGGTCGAGAGGTCGTCGAGCGCGGTCACCTCGTGGCCCGCGTCCAGCAGCATGGCTACGACGACGCTACCGATATACCCGGCCCCGCCAGTCACCAGAACGCGCACCGGCACATTCAAACAGAGCCTAACGTGCACGCCAGCCCAACGCCCGTCCCCGTAGACTTCCGCGGCGTGAGCAGAGCTCCGACGAAGAACCGGTAGGCAATGGGTTCTACCCTGCTCAACATCGCCATCGTGCTGGCGCTGATCCTGGTCGAGGCCATGTTCGTCGCGTCCGAGATTGCCTTGGTGTCATTGCGCGAGGGGCAGGTGCAGGCCCTCGCCGAGTCCGGTCGGCGCGGCACGGCCGTCGCCCGCCTGGTGCGCGATCCGAACCGCTTCCTGGCGACCGTTCAGGTCGGAGTCACGCTGACTTCGCTGCTCTCCAGCGCGTTCGGCGCCATAACGCTGTCCGACGAGGCGAAGAACGCGCTGGTCGATCACGGGGTGAGCAAGGGGCTGGCCGGCCCAATCGGGTTCATCGGCGTGACCTTGGTGATCTCGTTCGTCACGCTCGTGGTGGGCGAGCTGGTTCCGAAACGGCTGGCCTTGCAGCGCTCGGACAGCACGGCGCGGCTGGTCAGCCCGACCCTCGACCGACTCGCGACGATCTCGCGGCCGCTCATCTGGGTGTTGTCGCGGTGCACCGACGTCTTGGTGCGAGTGCTCGGCGGTGACCCGACCATCGGCCGCGAGGCGATCACCGAGGAGGAGTTGCGCGGCCTCGTCGCGGCCCACGAGTCCCTCACGCCGGACGAGCGGCGACTGATCGACGATGTCTTCGCCGCCAGCGAGCGCACGGTCAGCGAGGTGATGGTGCCGCGCACCGACGTGGCCTTCCTCGACGCGTCGCTCACGGTCAGCCGGGCTCGGAAAGTCGCCGCTGAGTCGCCGCACTCGCGATACCCGGTCGTCGGCCGCAGCCAGGACGACGTCCAGGGGTTCGTGCACATCCGGGACCTCATCGACGAACGAGCGCAACGCGGCCGAACGGTCGGCGATGCCGCCCGTGAGGTCAAGCGGTTGCCCGGCTCGAAGAATGTGCTGGCTGCCCTATCGGAAATGCGGCGCGAGAGCTCACATCTGGCCATCGTCGTCGACGAGTACGGCGGCACTGACGGCATCGTCACTCTGGAAGACCTGATCGAGGAGGTCATTGGTGACATCCGCGACGAGTACGACGAGGCACGCGCCGGTCCGTCGCGGTTGAAGGGCGGGGCGATCGAGGTCGACGGCCGGGTGAACCTCGACGAATTCGCGGAGTTGACTGGTCTGCAGTTGCCCGATGGCCCCTACGAAACCGCGGCGGGATACGTGATGTCGGCGTTGGGACATCTGCCGAATCTCGGCGACCACATCGAATACGCCGGTCACACGATCGCCGTCAGCGCCGTCGACGGGCGTCGAGCCGCCCGCGTGCGTGTCACGCCGCCCGAGGCCTGATCGGGTACCGCGGGGTGCCAGAATCGGGGCATGGCGACACGCGCACGGGTGCTCTCCGGAATCCAGCCAACGGCGTCGTCATTCCACCTCGGCAACTACCTGGGCGCCGTTAAGCACTGGGTCGCGCTGCAGGACACCTACGACGCCTTCTACTGCGTCGTTGACCTGCACGCGATCACGCTCGACCCGCCCGCGCCGGACGAACTGCGCCAGCGCACCCGCGTCGCCGCCGCCCAGCTATTGGCGGCCGGGCTCGACCCGGAACGCTGCACGCTGTTCGTGCAGAGCCATGTGCCGCAGCACACCCAGCTGTCGTGGGTGCTCGAGTGCCTGACCGGCTTCGGCGAGGCGAGCCGGATGACGCAGTTCAAGGACAAGTCGGCCCGGGGCGGCAACTACGCGGTCGGGCTGTTCACCTATCCGGTCCTGCAAGCCGCCGACATCCTCCTATATCAGGCCGATGCCGTCCCGGTCGGTGAGGACCAGCGCCAGCACCTCGAGCTCACCCGCAACCTCGCACAGCGCTTCAACTCCCGCTACGGCGACACGTTCGTCGTCCCCGAGCCCTACATCCTGTCCGGGACGGCGAAGATCCTCGACCTGCAGGATCCGACCGCGAAGATGAGCAAGTCGCTCGGCGACGCCGGCACACTGAACCTGCTCGACGATCCGGCCGTGCTGACGCGCAAGATCAGGCGAGCAGTCACCGACACCGGCACCGATGTGCGCTACGACCCGGACGCCAAGCCGGGGGTCTCCAATCTGCTGGCCATCCTCGCCGCGGTCACCGGCCGGCCGGTCGAGGCCGTCACGGCCGAGTTCGAGGAGCAGGGTTACGGCGCGTTGAAGGGGGCCGTTGCCGATGCTGTGGTGGCCTTCGCCGAGCCGTTCGCGAAACGTACAGCCATGCTGCTCGACGACCCGGCCGAACTGGATCGGCTGTTGACACGCGGCGCCGCCCGCGCCCGCGAGGTCGCCGAGCCGACGCTTCGAGCCGCCTACGATCGGGTGGGCTTCCTCAGCGAGCAGCGATGAGCCTGCGATGAGCGCTCGCGCGAAGAGCGGGATGGGCCAATGACCGTCACGCTCGGGGTTGCCATCGCCATCCCGGAACCTCATGCGACCGTCCTGAACCGATGGCGCCGCCGCGTCGGTGATGCGCAAGCCGATCTGATCTGGCCGCACGTCACGCTGCTACCGCCCACGCCGGTCGCGACACATCGGCTGGGCCTTATCGAGGAGCACCTCGCGGCCGCGGCGGCATCACGTCCGCCGTTCGTCATGCACCTGTCGGGCACCGGCACGTTCCGTCCGGTGTCGCCGGTGGTGTTCATCCAGGTGGCGCGCGGGCTGTCTGACTGCGAGGTGCTCGAGAAGTCGATCCGTACCGGGCCGCTGCAGCGCAAGCTCGACTTTCCGTACCACCCGCACGTTACGGTCGCCCAGGATGTACCTGACGAGGCGCTCGACCTCGCCTACGACGGGCTGTCCGGTTTCGTCGCCCGGTTTGCGGTCGAGCGGTTCGGCCTCTTCGAGCGTCAGAGTGACGGCAAGTGGCTGGCCCGTACGGAGTTCGCGCTCGGAGCGCCGTGAAACTGCCGGGTTTCATCACCCGGGCCCGCGACTACATCAAGGCGCGATGGCACGCCGAGAGCGAGCGTCACTTCTGGCTCAAACACCTCGTCCTCGCCTGGAACCGCTACCGAGACAACAACGGCAACCACTACGCCGCTGCGCTCACCTATTTCAGCTTCCTGGCGCTGTTCCCGATCTTGCTGCTGTCCGTATCCGTGATCGGATACGTCCTGCGCCACAACCAGCAGCTGCAGCAGGAGTTGTTCGACCGCATCGCGGCCAACTTGCCCGGCGGGTTCGGGCAGACGGTCAAAGACTCGATCAATTCCGCGGTTCGTCAGCGCACCAGCATCGGGATCTTCGGGCTGGTGGGCCTGCTGCTGACCGGACAGGGGTGGGTCGGCAACCTGCGCGCCGCGATCAACGCGGTGTGGGGCGTCGAGCCGCCGCGCAGGAATGTCGTCATGGCGCAGCTGTCCAATCTGGGCGTGCTGA
This sequence comes from Actinomycetota bacterium, assembly GCA_046734095.1. Lineage (GTDB taxonomy): Bacteria > Actinomycetota > Actinomycetes > Mycobacteriales > Jatrophihabitantaceae > DASXRA01. Next base: position 6,141 of record JBKPQM010000033.1, read on the forward strand.
TCGGATTGGGCATCGGCATCGTCATCTCGATCGCGCTCACGACGACGGGTACGAGGTTCGCCGACCGGACTCTGCGCGCACTCGGTCTGGCCGACGTGCCCGCAGCACACACCATTCTCACCATTACCGGCATCTTGGTGGCGCTTGCCGGCGACTTGGTGATCTTCGCCTGGGTGCTCGTGCGGCTGCCGCGCACCGAACCGCCGGCCCGCGTGGTGTTCAAGGGCGCGCTGTTCGCCTCGGTCGGTTTCGAGATCCTCAAGCTGATAGGCACCTACTACATCAGCCGCGTGACGCAAAGCCCGGCCGCGGGCGCATTCGGCAGCATCATCGGCATCCTCCTCTGGATGGATCTCGTGTCTCGGCTCGTGCTCTACTCCGCCGCTTGGACGGCCACCCTGATGCCGGCCGCGGCGCCCGCGCCATCAACGGCGCCCGATTCCCCGGCGCCGGATCAGCCGGTCGAGGCCGGGCAGCCCCCGAGGCCCGAGCGTCGGCCGGCGACGTCTCCGCTTCGCGACGCGGCATCGTTGTTCGGCGCGGGTGTCGCCTTAGGGGGTGCGGTCGCTGCGTTCACCGCCCGGAGGCGCCGCCGCGGTGGCGGGCATTCCCGCGGCCAGACAGGCAGATCACGCCCGCTCCGGCGGCGACGATCAGCACCGCGATGATGGTCCACGGCGGCGATCCCCGATTCGGACGAGCCGCGGCGGCATCCGGGTTGGGTCGCGCTGCGCTGGTTCGCGCCGCTCCCTCGGGCGGTGCGCTCGCGGCCGCGTCCAGGTGACCGACGGACGTGCCGCGAGGCAGCGCGAAGCCCCAGTC
>JBKPQM010000034.1:0-15957 GCA_046734095.1 Actinomycetota bacterium
CGGTCGATGAGCAGGTGCGGCGGTTGCGCGATCTTCCCGGCGACACGGTCGTCGACGATCTCACCCGCACGTTCGGGCCGAACCTGCCGGCGGTGGGGCGGCCGCCCGCCGAGCTGCCCCGGCGCTGGTTGAACGCCTACGCCTGTGCCACGGCTGACGCCTGGTCGGCCGTGTCACCGAGGTGGCACCACGCCCAGCCGCTGTTCGACCTGGAGGCGCGGCGCGTCGGCGCGGCGGTGGTGCGGGGTTGCACCGACGTGCTGCTGAACGCGCTGCACCCGCGGATCCGGTACGAGAACGGCGAGATCTGGGTGCCGTCCACGCGCGAGCTAACGGTCGGCCTGGACGGGCGGCGCCTGGCCCTGTTGCCGACCATCGCGGGCGGAGCGGGCCGGCTGGTCGGCTTCGATCTGCCCGACGTCGTCTATCTCGCCTACCCCGTGCCCGGGCAGGCCAGCCTCGGTGAGCGCCGGTCGGCGAGCCCGATACCGCCGGGCGCTGACAGTCTGGACCAGGTGCTCGGCAGCGCCCGGGGTCACCTGCTGCGCGCGGCGGGCGGACCGATCACCATGGGAAAGCTCGCCGCCGAGGTCGGATGCAGCCCCCGCATGACCACCTACCACTGCACCCAGCTCGAAGCGGCCGGCCTCATCGTTCGGGAGCGCCGTGGCCAGTCCGTCTGGGTAAGTCGGACCACCCGCGGGCACGAGCTGGTCGACCTGCTCACCAAATAGCCGCCACCCTTCGCCGGCGGACGGGTGATCCGGCCCTCAATGCGTCGCGAAATGGTCACAGATCTATATCAGTCGCGAAGCGATCGTTCAGTGCAGCCCCGGCAACTCCGGATTTACACGTGCGTTGCTGGTTATTGCGTATTGACACGGTTACTTCGAACCATTAGGACAGCGGTGGAGGGTGTGATCCACACCTCCCGCACAGCGCAGACCGACGTCGCTCCCACCGAACGGGTCTGGCTCAGGCTCGCTCGTCGGCGGCGTCGACCCCGCTTATTTCGTAACCCTCACGAAGGGTGAGAGCCATGAGGTGCGTTCGGGCTCGGAGTCCGAAGTCGCGCCGCTCCCGCGCCGCCCCGGGTTTCGACTCATTCCGGTCACGTACCCGCTGTCGCTGTCGTCCGCGCGTTCGGGCGGCCGAGCCGGACCGACCACCCGCGATCTTGCGACGCAGCCCAATTTTTGTCGGGGCGCGTCGCTAGCTTCGACCCGCTGCTGCAGTCCATAGCCCGGCAGCGATCAGCTGCTCGGCCGTCTAGCCGAAGGAGGTCTCGCTCCGCGATGAGAGTGCTTCGTAGGTTCCGCCGGCGAAGGTGGCCGGTGATGATCGCGTGCATCGCGGTCGGGGTACCGCTGGCGATCAGCGCCAGCGGCTCCGGCGTGGCCGGTAGTCGGGCCGCGGCGGCCGCCGCGCCTGTCGCGGCACCGTCCGTCAGCGGCGACTATCTGTACCAGCAGCTGTTCACCATGTCGAAGGCGTTCAGCTACCGGATCTCCGGCGCCGACGGCGATCCGCAGAACCCGGCCGATCCGTTCAACCTGCCGCCGACCGTCAACGGCTGGCAGGAACTGTTCGCTTACTGGAAGAACACGCTGACCAGTGAGCAGACGAACGGGCCGTTGGCCCAGTTCGCGACCGTGACCGACCACTACTTCCAGCGCAGCGGCGGCTATCGGTTCAAGTCCGACGACGCCGAGGTGACGTTGCCCGGCGCATCCTGCGCGGGCCAGCGGGTGCTGCTCGCGGCGCACCCGGACGAGACCCCGGTGCCCACCGACGTCGTCGGGCTGATCGACTCCGGCACCACGAGCGGGACGACCGGTTTCGGCGCGGCGCGCCGACACATCACGGATAGCAATCTCGGCAACGAGGGCGCCTACGACGGACTCTCCGGCGTGGCGCTCACCCTGGCCGAGTACAAGGGGTTGCTGAACTGGTACGCGGCGAACGACACCTACCCGAAGCGCACGCTGAAGGTCACGCTGCTGGACGCGTCGCGCGGCAAGACCGCAGACGGCCTGTTCAGTCGTGAAGGCTCGGCGCACTACGCGGCCAACCTCATCCCCGCCGGGCCGCAGGGCCAATACGTGCTGTTCGCCAACATGGACTCCCTTGGCCTCGACTACCCGGCGCGGCACCTCGGCACCGAGTTCTTCTGGAACAACGTCACCGGTGGCGGCGTGGGCCCCTGGTTCACGTTCATCAAGGCGACGCCCATCGCTCCCAACGACGCTTACCCCGACACGGGTGCGGGCTCGCCGGGCGCGAACATCGCCGCTAACGCCGCCGCGATCGGCGAGTTCCGCACCGACCTGCAGTCCGCGGTCACGGCGGGCTTCGGCCAGCAGGGCCAGAAGTACAACTTCTCCGTCCCGCTGGAAAACCCCCTGCGCTACAACCAGACCGGTCAGGCGCCCAACCCGTACAGCGGCATCGTCCCGACCAAGCCGGCGTACTCCGCGGCCGACCAGCAGCAGTTCTCGCCGGTCCGCGACGACACTGACGCGCTCGAGGACGAGCAGGCGTTCTTCGACAAGGGCATCCCCGGCTTCACCGTGGCCGGCGTGAAGAACTCCAACAGCGATGAGAACCCGTATGCGGCGTCGGTCAGCGCTCAGCGCAAGGCCACCCCGGTGATCGGCTATGCGGGCAACCAGACCACGTTCCAGCTCGGCAACGGCACGCCGCAACCGGGCATGACCACGCTGGCCGCCGCCTCGGCGCCGGGCGACACGACGGTCACAGTCGCGGACGCGACGAACCTGACCGCCGGCCAGCCGATCTTCACCGATACGGGCGCGAACATTGAGTACAACCAGATCCAGTCGATCAACGGCACCGCGGTCACGCTGACGCACGCGCTCGCCCGGGCGCACCCGGTGGGCGTCCCGTTCAACGTGAACGAGAACCAGCCGCAGGGCTTCCTGTCCGACACGATCGAGCACCTGAACTACTTCACCGGTGGCGCACCGCACGGCTTGCAGCCGGACCAGCCCACCGAGGAGCTCAAGCAGGCGCTCGAGCTGCCGGCGCAGTGGACGAGCATGCTGCTCGCCGGCGACGACTACCTCGGCGCGACGTCGCACCCGAGTGGCCCGGTCGCGTACTTCGAGACCACGCCGGCCAAGCCCGACTCGACGCTGACCGTCACGTTCGACGCGGGCTTCTCCCGCAACAGCAACGGCAGCAACAGCGGGCTGAAGTACTTCTGGGACTTCGGCGACGGCACCACTGCCACCGGGCAGCGCGTCACCCACACGTTCCACGGTGCGACCTGGGCCGACGTCAAGCTCGCCGTCGGTTCGGGCAACACCTTTGACGTGTACCGGCAGGCGGTGGCGGTCGACAGTCCAACCGGGCCGGCTCCGGCGACTGATCCCTGCGGCACCGTCTCGTCCGACGAGTCGGCGCGCCTCGTCGCGGCCGCGAAGGAGGCCACGTCATGATCGCGCGATCGAGAAAGACAATGAGAACGCGGCGCTGGATTGCCGTCGCAGCCGTCATGATGCTGGCCGTGCTGGCCGGCAGCGCGGCGACCGGGCAGTCGGCATCCGGGGCGCCACCCGCCGGGCAGGCGCGTCCGGTGGTCGACGCGAAATTCCTCTACGACGAGCTGTACTTCCTCGGCACGCAGTTCATCTTCCGCACCGCCGGGGCGGACGGCCCGCTGAACAACCCGAGCGACCCCAACAACCTGCCGCAGAACTACAACGGCGCCCAGGAGTTCTACAAGTGGTTCGGCGAGGAGCTGACGAACTCCGACAACCAGCACATGGGTCCCCTCGGCCGGTTCATGACGGCCAAAGATCACGTCTACCCGACGCGTGTGTGGCAGCTCAACGACGAGAGCGTGACGATCCCGGGCGGTTCGTGTGCCGGGCAGGTCGCGCTGATCGCCGGCCACAACGACAGCACGCCCACCTCGACGACGGTCGCCAACAACGCGCAGAACGGCAGCCCAACCCCGATGAGCGCAATGCGTGGCGGCAACTGGGGTAACGGGTCGACCTACGACGCCGGCTCCGGCGAGGCGATGGGCATGGCCGAGATCCAGTCGCTGCTTCGGTGGTATCAGGCCAACGGCACCTACCCGAAGCGGACGCTCAAGATCGGCCTTTTCGACAACGAGGAAGGCGGCCTGGTCGGGTCGGGCTTCTACTCGCAGACCAACGTCGCGACGCTGGCCGCGCCGGTGGCCGCCGGCGCGACCTCGTTGCGGGTGAACAGCCGCACCGGCGTCGGGCTCGCCGTCGGCGAGCAGCTGCTGATCGACCCGTTCGGCACCCGCGAGACGGTCACGATCACCGCGATCACCAACTCGACGAACACCATCACGTTCACGCCTGCGCTCACCGCGTCGCACGTACCGGGCGCGACGGTGTCGGCGGGCGTCGCAAATGTCGGCGGACTGATCCCGGACGGACCGCAGGGCCAGTACGTGATGGTCGCGAACATGGACCAGAACGGAATCGAGTACCCGGCTCGCCACTTCGGCACCGAGCACTACCTGAACAACATCGTCGGCGGCGGGGTCGGCCCGTGGTATACGAACATCAACGCGGTTCCGCTGTACACGACGCCGAACAACCTCTACGACGGCACCGCGATCGCGCGGATCCAGCACAACCTCGCGAACGTGCAGGCCTTCCGCGACGCCACGGCGCAGTCGGTCAGCGAGGCGTTCCAGGTGCTGGGGCAGAAGTACAACTTCAGCCTTCCGCTGGAGAACCCGCTGCGGCTCGACCAGGTCGGCTCCACTCCGGTCGATCCCGGACCGCAGTCGGTGCCCGCCTACCTGCAGAGCGACATCGCCAAGTTCTCGCCGGTCGTCGACGACAACACCGGCCGGACCGACCAGGTGTCGTTCATCCGTGACTGGGGCATCCCCGGCTACGGCATCATCGGCGCGTACGACACGAGCACCAACCCGCAGGTCGGCGGCAACGAGAACCCGTACCCGGCGAACTACGCGAGCAAGCCGACGCTCGGCCAGTACGCGCTCTACGACACCAACGACGACACGCCCGAGCACCTGAACTACTACGCCTCGGGCACGACGCACGGTCCGGGTGGGCCGTCGTCACCGTCCGAGGGGCTCAAGCGGGCGCTGGAGCTGCCAGCGACGTGGACGTCCTATCTGATCGCCAAGGACGCCTACGGCAGTGCGGAACCGAAGCCGACGAACCCGGTCGCGTACTTCGAGACCACGCCGGCCAAGCCGTACCTGACCTCGCACATCACATTCGACGCGTCGTTCTCCCGCAACGAGGGCGGCAACCGGAACGGGCTGACGTACTTCTGGGACTTCGGCGACGGCACGCAGCTGGCGACGACGAGCCCGCAGGTCACGCACGACTACAGCTCGGACCCGAAGTGGTACGACGTCAAGCTGGCGGTTCGGTCCGGCAACTCCTGGGACTTCTACCGCCAGGCGCTCGCGGTGCGGTTCGTCCCGGCGCACTTCCCGGACCAGGCCCTCGCCAACGAGCCGGCGCCACCCGCGACTGACCCGTGCGGCACGCTGACGCCCGAGGAGCAGGCCGCCGTCACCTCGCAGGCGTCGGACCTGATGGGGCAGCTCAGCGCCGCGAAGACCGAGGTGGTGGCTACGACACACTGAGCCGTGCGCATTCTCATTGCGGTCCTGCTGGTGGCTGCCGCCGGGTGCAGCAGCCACCAGTCGGCCGCGTCGCCTCCGGCATCGAGCAAGGTGACGGTCGCGGCGTCCGACCGGCAGGCGTGCGCCGGGCTGTATGCGAACCTGCAGCAGGTGAGCGCTGCGATCCAGGGCAGCTCCGAGCTCATCGCGAACTCGCTGGACAAGTCGCAGCTCTCCGAGCGCATCGCCATCGAAGAGTCGCAGCTGCAGCAGTCGGCCGATCTGATGGAGCGGGGGCCTGTTCCGCCCGGGTTGGAAGCCGCCGACCGTGATCTGGTCGCTGCGCTGCGGGCGTTCAGCGCTGACTTCGCGAAGGCCCGCGGGCCGGCCACCCGTGGCGACTTCCGGGCGGCGGCCGAGGCGATGACCGACACCGCCGTCGTGCAACGCATTCTGGCCGCATCCAAGACGATCGAGGACGCCTGCGCGTGAAGATCCGATCAAGCCGTGTTCGGCGGTGCCAGGCTGTGTTGCGCGGCGCTCGGAGCGGCCCGCCCGCTGCTGCCCTTCATCCCTACCGTCGGCATCGTCGTCGGCTATGGCCGCGCCGCAGCTGTCCTCCCCCGGCCGGCTCATTGCTGCTGCCCTCCGAGCGTCGCTCGCGGCGAGCCGGGATCGCGCTACCGGGCCTGATCCTGGCCGTGGTCGTGGTGGTTGCCGGCTGCTCTTCGACGCATCATGCGCCGGCGAGCAACGTGCCGCTCGTCGTGTGGGACGGCGCAGTGCCGGCGCAGCTGCAACAGCATCCGGTCGAACCAGCCAGCCCGTGCCGCGCGGCGCAGCTTAGCGTCGTCGGGCCAGGCTTCCAGTTCGCCCCGGCGCTGTCTGGCGGCACCGGCAGCATCACGGTGCGCAACGCCGGACCGGCGCCCTGCCGATTGTCCGGGCGTCCCGACGTCACCCTGGTCGGCGCGCGGCCGGCGCCGCAGCAACGCCGGCTCACCCTACCCGCCGAGCCGCCGGACTTCCCTAGGCTCGCACCGCCCGACACCGTGCTGCAGGCGCTGCCGGTCGGAGCCACGGCCACGCTCGCCGTCGACTGGCGCAACTGGTGCGTGCCCGCGTCGGGTTCACGGACCGCGCCCGTCCCGCCCCGGGCGGTTCGGCTCACCCTGCCCGGCTCATCGCACCATCTCGACGTCGACTACAACGCCGTCCCGGCGTGCGACGCGCCGAAACAACCGTCGACGCTCTCGGTGCGCCCGTGGCAGCCCTCGCCGTTGCCGGCCACCGCGCCTTGGACCTCAACGGCCGTGCTGGCGAAGATCGTCTCGCTGGACGGAGAGGGGTCAATCACCGGTCGGCGCGGCGAGGTCGTTCGCTACGCGGTCGAGCTTCGCAACCCGGAATCCGTCGCGGTGTCCTTCGGCCGGTGCCCACTCGTGGTCGAGATGGTGGCCCCCACCGGCCGGCCCGAGGGACATCAGCTCAACTGCCGCGGCACGGGCCAGCTCACGCCGAAGGCGTCGGTGCGCTTCGAGATGCGCGTGCAGATCCCGGCCGACGCCCCGGCCGGTGCGAACGGGCTGTTCTGGGAACTCGACCCAACCGGCGCTCAGGGCCCGGAGGCCGTGTCGCGCGTCATCGTCACGAAGTAAGTCAGCCGCCGATCGGGTGCGTCGCGCGCTCGTCAGCCTCGGCCCAGGCTTCGGCCGACGACGTGGGGGCTTCCTCGGGGTGCGAGAGGTGGCCGTGGTGGCGCCCGCCCGGCACCGGGGTCGTCGCGGTGCCGTCGTCGAGCACGACGGGTTCGGCCGGGCGGCTGGCCAAGAGGAGCTCCCGGTCGCGCACCAGCACTCGGTGCTCGCGGCGCATCTGCCGATAGCGCCGGCCGCCGCGCGCGATCAGCACGAGCCCCGCGACGGCAATCACGGCGATGACGAGTCCGGCCACGACCAGCCAGTACATGTGGATGTCCCAGACTCGACCCAGGTAGTGCACCTGCACGGTGTCGACGTTTTGCGCCAGCAGTATCACCGCGGACACTAGCGCCAGCCCGAACAGGGTGACCCCTAGGACGATCATGATCAGCCTCCTGTCTCCGCGCCCGAGCGACGCCACGGCCGCGGTCCGGGCGTGCACTTGCACCTGACCCGACATCGGGCGTCTCGGCTGCGGTTGCTGCCGCCCGGCGACGAGCAACTCACCGTCGAGACGGGTGAGCGACCAGAGTCTAGCGACCCGGCGTCCGACCCCGGTGCGGACAACGGTTCGGGCTTGTAGACGCGCCGGGTCGTCGCGCCGGCCGCGAACGTGGCCGGCAGTTCTGCGGCCCAACCAGCGCCAAATCGAGACCCGCTGCCAAATGCGGCGCCGTACTTACGAGCGGTCGGCCACTGGAAGGTGGTCCGCGGCGATGGTGGCGAAGTCTTGGATGAGCCGGCTGCGGCGGGCGGAATCCCAGGCCAGGCAGACCTGATTGGGCGGGATATCGCTGATCCGGCTGTGGCTGACGCCGGGGCGGGTGTTGAAGACGGCGGTGGACAGCTGGAGCACGACGATGCCGTGGCCGGCAGCGACGTGTTCGAGTTTCCCCTCCACGCTGTGCAAGGTCGACGCGCTGCGCGGATGTCGGGACCGCAGCTCGGTGGCGATGTCGCGCCACTCGGGGACGGCCGCAGGATCTTGGAGAAGGTGCTCGTCGACGAGTTCGGCGATGCTGATGGTGGTCTTGCCGGCCAGACGGTGATCATCCGGTAGAACGGCCACGCGCGGTTCGCTCAGCAGCGGCTGGACCTGCAGACCGCGTTGATCGGCCGGCAGGCGCAGGTAGCTGACATCGGCCCGGCCGTCGTGGATGACTTCGGTCTGGTCCTCCCAGCCGGTGCGCAACACGCACACATTCAGCCACGGATGGCGATCCAGCATGGCGCGCACGGCCTCGCTCACGATCAGGCCGGGCATGAACCCGATCGTGAAGGTGCCCGGACGCGGGCGGCGCGGGCGACCCGGCGGCGCAGCGCGTCGGCGTTGGCCAGCAGCGGCGAGCAGCTGGCGGCCGGCCCGGGTCAGCTCGGTCCCCCGTCTATCCCGGGCGAACAGCTGCGCCTTCAGTTCGTCTTCCAGGGCCGCGCATCTGACGCGACAGCACGGGCTGGGCAATATGCAGTTCCTCGGCCGCCCGCCCGAAGTGCAACTGCCCGGCCACCGCGACGAAGTAACGCAGTTTACGAAGGTCGACATCTGCCACGGCTTCCTCCCGTCTCTGATATTCCCAGGGTATGACCAGGCGCGGCACGGGCCTTACGTCGCGCTCACCGTTCGATCGACGCGAGCACGTCTCCAAAGTCGGTTGGGCATGCGACCATTTCCATCATGCTGGCGCTCAAGTCGGGTGGGCGACTCGGGCTCGTCCTGCATCCCCATAACGACCCGACGCCTCTCGTCACAATGCTCACGGCCTGGGCGCGATCACACGGCAAGCGGGTCATCGCCGATGCGCGGGACGCGGCGCGATTGCCCAAGGGCGTAGAGCCAGTCAGCTCCGGTCAGCTGGTCGATCAGGCCGACGCACTGATCAGTCTCGGCGGCGACGGCACGCTGCTCGGCGCGCTGCGACTGGTCGCCCATCGGCCCGTCCCCGTGCTCGGCGTGAACCTCGGAAACCTCGGCTTCTTGGTCGAGGTCGAGCCGCACGAACTCGACGCCGCCCTTGATCGGCTCGAGCGGGGGGACTACACCATCGAGGAACACAGCGCGGCGGTGCTGACAGATGGACCCGACGAGTCCGTCGCGTTCAACGACATCGCGCTCGCCAGCGTCCCCGGCGAGGGAGCGGTACAGGCGGTGCTCAGCGTCAACGGCCGGGCTAGTGGCAGATATCGCTGCGACGCGCTTGTGGTCGCCACACCGATCGGCTCTACCGCATATTCGTACGCGGCCGGCGGGCCGCTCGTATCACCGATGCTCGACGCCGTCATCATCAGCCCGGTGGCGCCGATATCCGGTATCTCCCGAGCGGTAGTCGTCTCGGCCGACGAGCCGATCCGGATGGAGCTGCTGGAAAGCAGCGGCCATCCGGCACTCCAAGTGGACGGTACGGTCACGCGACGGATGCAGCCCGGCGAGTCGCTCGAAGTTCGCCTCAGACCTCAGGCGGGCCTGCTGGTGCGACTAGACCCCACGCGCTACCAGCGCCGCAGCGGGGTCAAGCTCAGCCTGCTCGACCTTCCGTTCCTACCCGACGAGATGCGCGATCTGCTCCCGGCAACGAGCCCGGCCCGCTGACCTGGATGTACTCGCCATGCCGCAGGATCCGGGAGATCACCCTGAGTCGGTGCAGTTCTCCGCCGACAACGGAGCTCGCACCTCGCTGCCGCTCTCGCGTCGCACGGAGATCCCAGCCGGAGGTGGGACCTTCCACGCTGACATCGTGGGCACGGTTGGGCGTGGCACGGGGCAGATCAGCACCTTCGTGGTTCCGGTGTCTGCCGGTCGCACCGACCTCACCGTCAACCTGCAGACCGCTGAGGTGTCCCCGGACGGGTTCACCGCCTACCGCGTCCGACCGTCGGACGGACTGCTGCAGACCTCGGCAGCGATCGTCAACGGTGCCGCGACGCTCCAGGTGCCCAACCCGGGCCCGGGCCTGTGGGAGATCGACGTCAAGTTGAATCTCACGACATCGGGGAGGGAATTCCACCAGGTCGAGAACGGACAGGTGGCGCCGGCCTCCACGACCTGACAAGTACTGCGGGGCCCGGCGGCGAGACGCCACTCCCGCCGGGCCTGGTCAGGTAGGAGCGAGCGGTTGGTCGCCTTCATTGGTCGACCCACGGCCGACGGCCCGAACACCTGCGATGAGTAGCGAACGGGAAACCTGGCGGAATGGGCGATCACTTGAAGAAGGGAGTTCGGGGGCGTTCCAGTCGCACGCCGTCCACGTCGACGTCGATCCTCTCGTTGTAGAAGGCGACCAGGCCCGCGATGGGCAGCAGCTGACGAGTGGGGAAGTCATAGGTCCACGCGAGGTCCTTGTGGCCATCGCGCACCTGCTCACCGATGCGCACTGACCAATATTCGCTGGTGACGCCCTTGTAGGGGCAGGCCGTCTGGGTGCCGGTGCGCACGAGATGACCGAAGTTGACGTCGGTGCGGTCGAAGTAGTAGCGGGTCGGAAGTCCGGTCTCGAACACCAGCACGGGGGTGGTGCTCTCGGCCAGTGAGATCCCTTCCAAGGAGGCCCGGACATGTCGGTGCGAACGAAGCGCGTCGACGCGCGCGTAGGGGTTGCGGGGATGAACGAAAACCTGCTCGTCCTCCTCGTACCAGGCGTCCAGCGCGTCCCACTCGAAACGGGCCGTTCCGGCCACCCCGTCGATCGCGTCGTCACCGAAGACCCGCACGGCACCCGGCCGGTCCAGGCCGCCGGCGCGCAGGCCATGACGCCGGGCGGTTCCCTGGCGAAGGCGCTGCTCGTGGTCCTCGTCGATGAGGAAGCGCTCGTCGACGTCCTCGACAGGGATGTAGTACTGCGGGTAGCGCGCCCATTCCCATACGTACCGGGCCCGCGTGCTGTCGAAGATCTGCTCGCCGCTCAGTGTCGCCCGCACTCGCCGCGGTGCGGGTTCGGTGTGATTGATTTGCGTGATCATCTCGGGATAATCGCGATCCCCCGCTACAGATACTGGGGCCATCGTCCTCACTCCATCGGTCGGTTGCCGAACTTGCGTACATACTGAGCGTCACCGCGCCGCGGCGCTGTCACCTCATCGCCAGCCATGACTCCGATGCGTCAAGGCGGAGCGCCAGTGCACCGGTCAGGCGGACACTTCATGAGTGATCCGTCTAGGTGTGCCGGCCGACCTTCCCGCCGTAAGGGATGTGTTTCGCCGGGCCTCGCTGTCCAACGCCGGTGACCGCGCCGTCCTGCTCGCTCACCCGGAACATCTGATCCACGGGGCCGCGGGGCTTGAGGACGGGCGTACTCAGGTGGCTGACGAGAACGGCTCGGTCGTGGGCTTCGCGACCTGGGCGGATGCGGACGGTGTAATCGAGCTGGAAGACCTATTCGTCGACCCGGACTGGATGAGACGAGGAATCGGCACCGCGCTCGTGAAGCATATCGCCGACACCATGCGAGCACGTGGCGTCGAGCGACTGGAAGTGACCGCCAACCCCAATGCAATGGGCTTCTACACCGCCGTCGGATTCACACCCTGCGGTGTGGCCAGCACCCAGTTCGGCCAAGCAACGCGCATGGTTCTCGCGATTCGATGACAATCGGGCAGCTGACGGATGTCCAGCCACCTTGTACAGCCGGACTTCGTGACTTCGACGTCTGGACGGCCGTCCGCCACGTTATCGGGTCTTGATCATTCCCTGGCCGAGCTCCCACATTCCACAGGTTCAGCAGGAACCATCACCGACCAGCTGCCCTCTCCCGGCGCGTGATCTTGGACTTGCGGTCGATGTTCAGTCACAAGTCCAAGATCACGCAAGCACGGACTCAAGACGCCGGCGGCCGGTCTCAGTCGCGCCGTGTGCGGGCGTCCTGCTCGACGGGCAGCGAATTCACCGAAGCCGCCGCCGGACAGAGGTTCAGGTAACGATCTACGGCTGTAGGGCTAGCGGCTGGTCGCCTTCTTGTACTTGGCCACCGACAATGGCACGAACACCGCGATGATCAGCGCGATCCACAACAATGTGTATATGACCGGATGCTCCAACGACCAGTAGTCGCCCGTCGGCGCGCCACTGCCGTTGCCGAACAACTCCCGGCAGGCCTGGGTCAGCGACGACACCGGGTTCCAGTTGGCGATGTCCTTGAGCGCGCTGGGGAAGTTGTTCGTGGGCACGAACGTGTTGGCGATGAACGTCAACGGGAAGATCACCATGAACGCGGCGTTGTTGACGACCTCGACGCTCGGCACCATCAACCCGACCCACGCCATGATCCACGAGACCGCGTAGGCAAACAGCAGTAGAAGCAGGAAACCGCCGATCGCCTCCAGCACCGACGACCGGATGCGCCACCCGACCGCATAACCGGTCAGCGACATGATGAGGATGACCAGGATGTTGTTGAAGACGTCGCTACCGGTACGCCCGATCAGCACCGCGGCCCGCGACATGGGTAGCGAGCGGAAGCGGTCGATGATCCCCTTCTGCATGTCGTCGGCCAGGCCCGCGCCGGTCGTGGTCGACACGAAGATCACTGTCTGGGCGAAGATGCCCGGGATCAGGAACTCACGGTAACTCGTGCCGGCCACGTCGATGGCGCTGCCGAACACATACGCGAACAGCAGGATGAACATGATCGGCGAAATGGTCGAGAACACGAGCAGGTCCGGCACCCGCTTGATCTTGATCAAATTGCGCTTGGTGATCACCACTCCGTCGGTGAAGGCCTTCGTCGCGCTCACTGCTTCACCTCCTCGCCGGTGGCGGGTTCCTCCGACATATGTCCGGTGAGGGTCAGGAACACGTCATCGAGCGTGGGCCGGCGAAGCGCTACGTCCGACAACTTGATGTCCTCGGCGTCCAGGCGTCGCAGCGTCTCCATCAGGACGGTTGCGCCGTTCGTCACGGGCGCGGTGAGCCGGCGCGAGTGATCGTCGACGTCGACCGCACCGCCGATCACGCTGCTCACTACGTTGTGGGCCAAGCCCAGATCATCCGATGAGAAAAGGACGATCTCGATCCGTTCTCCGCCGACCTGCGCCTTGAGCTCATCCGCCGTCCCCTCGGCGATCGCCTTGCCGTGGTCGATCACTAGGATGTTGTTGGCCAGCTGGTCGGCTTCCTCCAGGTATTGCGTAGTGAGTAGCACAGTGGTGCCACCCTTGACCATGTCGATGATCACGTCCCACATCTCGGTGCGGCTGCGCGGGTCGAGGCCGGTCGTCGGCTCGTCGAGGAACAACAGTGGGGGCTGCGCGACCAGCGCGCCCGCGAGGTCGAGGCGGCGCCGCATGCCGCCCGAGTACGTCTTGACCGGACGGTCGCCCGCATCGGCCAGCCGGAACTGCTCCAGCAGCTCTCGCGCCCGCTCCTTGGACGGCCGGCGGCCCAGGCCGTACAGACGGCCGACCATGTCGAGGTTCTCGAATCCGGTGAGGTATTCGTCCACCGCGGCGTACTGCCCGGACAGCCCCAATTGTGCGCGGACCTTGGCCGGATCCTTCGTCACGTCGATGCCGGCCACGGTGGCCGTACCCCCGTCGGGCGGGATGAGTGTGGTGAGGATGCGCACCGCGGTCGTCTTCCCGGCGCCGTTCGGCCCCAGAAGCCCGAGGATCGTCCCCTCAGGAACGGCGAGATCGAGGCCGTCCAGTGCACGTAGCTTGCCGTAGATCTTGACCAGACCGCTGGCCTGGATCACGTCGGCCATGACGTGTAGTCCCCTTCATCCGTCGCGAGATCGATGTCGGCCGGCCGAGTCGGTAACGTCAAAGCGATGAGGCGCGTGTTGCCGATGGCAGCAGCGTTGTTGGCCGGCTCCGTGATTACAGGGTGCACAGATGGTCCGACAACGCGGCAACTCATTTCCTCTGCGCCGACTCCGGAGACGAGCGAGGTCCCGCCGCCGCCGCAGACCAGCTCATCCGCGCGGCCGTCACCGGCGCGGGTCGGCGAGGCCACCGTGCTCGCGTCGAACCTCTCGGTGCCGTGGGCCTGCCCGACGATTCCGCGCTCGTCAGCGAGCGCGACTCGCACCGGATCGTGCGGCTCGACGCACGCGGTCGCGTCACCGAGGTCGGCGTCGTGCCGGGCGTGGCCGACAGCGCCGGCGAGGGCGACCTGCTCGGCATCGCGCTGTCCCCGTCATTCCGGCAAGACCGGCTGGTCTACGCATACCTGACATCGGACACGGACAACGGCGTGGTCCGTATGGCCTACCGCGGCGGCCGATTGGGTGGGCCGAGCGTCGTTTTCTCCGGCATCCCGAGGGCCGCGATCCACAACGGTGGCCGGATCGCGTTCGGCCCCGACGCCATGCTGTACGTGACAACCGGTGACGCGACGCAGCGCGACCGCGCCCCGGAGCGCGGATATCTGGGCGGCAAGGTACTTCGCATGACGCCGGACGGCGCGCCCGCGCCCGGCAACCCGTTTCCGGACTCGGTCGTCTACACGCTGGGCCACCGCAACCCACAGGGCATCGCCTGGGGTCCTGACGGGCGCCTGTACGAGGCGGAGTTCGGGCAGAACACACTGGACGAGATCAACCTGCTCCAGCCTGGCAGCGACTACGGGTGGCCGACGGTGGAGGGAACGGTCGGCCCGTCGCGGCCCGGTCTCACGCCGCCGCTGCTCACCTGGCAGACCTTCGAGGCGTCGCCGTCCGGGCTGGCGTTCGCCGGCGACTCCCTATGGCTCGCGGCGCTGCAGGGCGAGCGGGTGTACCGCATACCGCTTCTCGGCTCCGGGCAGGTCGGGCGGCCGATCGCCGTGCTGGACGCCCAGTTCGGCCGGCTGCGCACGGCGGTCCGCGCACCGGACGGCTCGCTTTGGGTGACCACCAGCAACCGCGACGGACGGGGCGATCCGGTCGCCGGCGATGACCGGATCATCCGCGTACCCCTCATCAGGTGAGGTAAAGAGCAGATGCGCGCACGCGTTCTCGCCACTCTCGTCGTCCCGCTCGCCGTGACCGCTGGATCCGTTGTGGCCGGTTCGCGATCGCAGCCGGCGGCCGCCAGCCCGCACTCGGACGTGCGGAACGCCGTCTCCGTCGCGCAGGTGCGCGGCGTCCACGCCGGGGTGGCCGTCCTCGACACCCGGGACGGCACCGTCTGGCTGGGCGGCGAGCACAGCCGAACGTTCTCGTCGGCCAGCGTCGTCAAGGTCATGATCGCCGCCAAACTGCTCGTCAGCGGGCAGATGCGTGGCGACACGGCTAAGGCGGCGGTCGAGATGATCTCCCGCTCGGACGACGGCGCGGCCAGCGCACTCTACGGACTTGTCGGAGGCGACAGCCTGATCAACTGGGTGAAGGCCCACTACAACGTGCCGTTCCTCGGCGGCCCGCCGAGCCCGCCCGGGCGGTGGGGCAACACCCGGATCACGCCGCGCGGGATCGTCCACCTCTACGCGAGGCTCAAGGCGGATCCGAAGGTCGGACCGTGGCTGCTACAAGCGATGCGCCGCAGCACGCCGCACGGCTCGGACGGGCAGGTTTCAGCATTTCGGAATCCCGGCCGCCACAAGGGACTTCGCGGTCAAGCAAGGATGGAATTGCTGCGATGCCGGCGTCGCGACGTTCAACTCCACCGGCTACGTCGACTGCGACCGCTTCGCCGTGGCCTTGCTCGTCGACGGGGCGCCGCACACGTACGGTA
>JBKPQM010000035.1:0-4904 GCA_046734095.1 Actinomycetota bacterium
ACCTTTCGGAGAAGCGGCGCACCGAAGATGAACTGCGAGCGTCGCGTCACCGCGTCGCCGAAGCCGTCGTCACGGAACGGCAGCGCCTCGAACGCGACCTACACGACGGCGCGCAGCAGAGTTTGATTTTCCTCGGTGCCACGCTGAACCGGGCGCGCAGCGCGCTGCCGGACGAGCCAGAGCGCGCAGCGGGAATCATCGATACGGCACTGGTCACCCTGGAAGAAGCCGCGATCGAGTTACGCAATCTCGCCCGTGGTATTCATCCCAGCAGCCTCACCGAGCAGGGACTGGCCGCTGCGTTGAGCGACATCGCGCGGCGGTCGCCGGTCGAGCTGACTATGAGTGTGCTGCCCACGCACCGGTTTCCGACGTCGGTGGAGGCGACCGCCTACTTCGTCGTCAGCGAAGCACTGGCGAACGTCGCACGTCACGCGGGCAGCAAGCGGGCCCGGGTGGCGGTGACCATAACTGATGATCCGCCCGCTCGCGGCCGCATGCTCGAAGTGAGCGTTTCTGACGACGGCGCCGGACGGGCATCCCCGATCGGCGGAACCGGTCTGCGCGGGCTCGCGGACCGGGTCGCCTTGCTTGACGGGACATTCGACGTCGTGAGTCCGGACGGGGGCGGCACCCTCATCCGCGCACGCATTCCCGTTCCGTAATCGCCGCGTGTGGTGATCACACCACAGCGTTCTACCGACGGCGGGCGGGGTAATCGCTCAGCCTGGGCAGGCCGGCGGGGATGGCCGGATCTCGCCAGCCTTCTCGCACATCGGACACGAACGTGCGCAGCGAACGGCTGATACGCCAGATCGGCGACGCGATCGGCAAGGAACGGCGCGGTGACGGCATCAGCGGGGCTCCCCACAAGCAGTGATGTGGCGTGTTAAGGCCATGCGCTCATTAGGGTTCATCCGCAGCGGCGGTTGGCGCGCCGTCACAGGCACCACTTTCATCGGGTGTGCCGGCATCCACGCCGCTGTGGTGTCAGCACCACAACCGCGCTGAGTGCGGGGCGATGCTAACGCAGAAGCGACCGATCGTGCTCGACAAGATCGGGCAGCGCGATGCCGAACTGGCCCAGCACGTTCGCTACCTCGCGAACGGTGCGAACATCCGCTACGCGCAAGCCACGATACGAAACGCGCAAGTACTCCCCCCGCTGCTGACCGCCGCCCTTCCGCCGCACGCTGGTCACGCGCCACGGACCAGAAACGAGCTCCACATTTCGAAGTGTGCCCACGAACGCACTCGGCTACACGTCGACGGCTTCGTAAAGCAACTTTCTGCGTGACCAGCTGGGAAAATCCACCCAGTCACCGGTCACCAGAATGGGTAGATCGGCCGACGCAGCGCCGGTGGGCGCGCTCCTAACCTCGCCTCATCCGAGGCAAGGAGCCCTGACATGGACACGCAACACGTCGAGACGCTGATCATCGGAGCCGGCCAGGCCGGGCTCGCGACCGGCTACCACCTCAAGCGTCGCGGCCGCCCGTTCCTGATCGTCGACGCGAATGCGCGAGTCGGCGACAACTGGCGGCAGCAATGGGACACCCTGCGCTTGTACACGCCGGCGAAGTACGACAAGCTTCCGGGCCTGCCGTTTCCCGCGGCGCGCTGGCACTGCCCACAGAAGGACGAGGTCGGCGACTACCTGGAACGATATGCGCTGCACTTCGACCTTCCGGTGCGGACGAGCACGCAGGTGGACCACCTCGAGGCGCAGCGCGAGGGCGGATACCTCGCAGTGGTGGGCGAAGCTGCCATCCGCTGCGACAACGTCGTAGTGGCTACCGGCACGTTCGGACGCACCCCGAACGTGCCGGCGTTCGCGGCGGAACTCGACCCGTCGATCCAGCAGCTGCACTCCAGCGAGTACCGCCGACCCGGTCAGCTGCATCCCGGGCCGGCCCTGGTGGTTGGCGCTTCCCACTCCGGGCTGGACATCGCCTACGAACTCGGCGACTCTCGACGGACAATCTTGTGTGGCCCGAGCCGGGGCAACATTCCGTTCCGCCCCGAGTCCAGGCGGGCCCGCGTGCTCATGCCCGCCGTCATATTCGTCTTCAAGCATGTGCTGACCCGCCGCACGCCGATGGGCCGCAAGGAGATGCACGAGGTGCGCTTCCATGGCGGACCCGCCTTCCGCATCAAGCAGAGCGACCTGGACCGCCGCGGCGTCGTCCGCACCGAGGCCCGGATGACCGATGTCGTCAATGGGAAGCCTCAGCTCGACGACGGCACTGTCGTCGACGTCACCAACGTGGTGTGGTGCACCGGGTTCAAGCAGGTGTTCGATTGGATCGACCTGCCGATCCTGGACGCGCTCGGCTGGCCGACGGAGTACCGCGGGGTCGTCGACGCCGCACCCGGGCTGTACTTCTGCGGTCTGTCCTTCCAATATGCGTTCAGCTCGATGGTTTTCCCCGGTATCAGTCGTGATGCCGACTACGTGGCGCGGCAGATCGTCACGCAGTCGGCAACGGTCGCTCAAGCCGCGTGACCCAAAGCGCCGGACGGTGCACGATGGCGAGGCAGCATCGTGCGAGTTACCCAATGAGCATTGTCGAGCAGCTGATCCGGGCCCGCGAAGCCTACGACCGCCGCGAGTGGCTGGCGGCGTACGACGGGTTGACCGAGGCCGCCCCGGATCAGCTGACTGCCGGCGACTCGGTCCAGCTGGCGACGGCGGCGTACTTGCTCGGCCGACGCAACGAGTGCGTGCAGGCGTTGCAGCGCGCCTATCAGCTCAATCTCGACGCCGGCGATGTGCTCGCCTCGGTGCGCAGCGCGTTCTGGCTGGCCATGGTGTTGCTCACCAGTGGGGAGACGGCGATCGGCGGCGGCTGGGTGGCCCGCTCTCACCGGCTGCTCGCTCAGATCGACGGCGACGTCGTCGAGCGCGGGTACGTGCTGATTCACGAGATGTTCCGGCACATCTTCGCTAACGAGGTCGAGGCCGCCTACCCGATCGCCGAACAGATCACGGAGTACGGCCGGCGCTACAACGATCCCGACCTGCTCGCGATGGGGCTGTCGTCCCAGGGCCGGATGCTCTTGTACGGCGGGCGGGTGCCCGACGGCTTGGCCCTGCTCGACGAATCGATGGTCAGTGTCGCGGCCGGCGAGGTGTCGACCATCTTCGCCGGCAACATCTACTGCTCGATGATCGAGGCCTGCCAGGAGATCGGCGATTTCGACCGCGCTGCGCGCTGGACCTCGGCGCTCACCACCTGGTGCGCCGAACAGCCTGGTCTGGTGCCGTTTACCGGCCAATGCGCCGTGCATCGCGGCCAGATCATGCGGCAGCTCGGGGCATTCGACGAGGCCCTCACCGAGTTGGACTTCGCCGTGCAGCGCTACCTCGCCGCCCAGATCACCGACGCCGCCGGTCTGGCGATGGCCGAGCGTGGCGACGTGCTGCGCATCCGCGGCGATCTCGCCGGCGCGCAGGCGGCGTACGAGCGTGCGATCGGGTTGGGCTACGAACCCCAACCCGGACTGGCGCTGCTCTGGCTGGCCGAGGGCCGAACCGACGCGGCCGTTGCGGCCATCCGGCGTCTGCTCGGCGAGATACGTGATCCAGTACACCGTTCGCAACTGCTGCCGACGGCGGCGACGGTGCTGCTGGCCGCTGGTCAGCGCGACGAAGCGGCCGCGGTCTGCGCTGAACTCGGATCCATCGCAGATTCGTTCGCCTGTCCGTCGGTGCAGGCGCGCGCCGGCACGGCCACCGCACTGCTTGCTCTCGAATGCGGCGACCCCGCTGCCGCGATGCAGCCGCTGCGCGCAGCGATCGCGGTGTGGGAGCGGCTCGCCGCGCGGTACGAGGTAGCGCAGTGCCGCGTGTTGCTCGGCCGGGCGCTGCGGGGCGTCGGCGACGAGGAGTCCGCGCTTACCGAGCTGGCCGCCGCCCAGCGCAGCCTCGCGGAGCTCGGAGCGGTGCCGGCCGAGCACGAGGTGGCCGCAGTGATCACGCCCGCCTGCCCAGGCGGGCTCACCCTTCGCGAGGTCGAAGTGCTACGGCTCGTCGCGGCCGGCCGCACCAACCCCGAGATCGCCAGGGCGCTCTTCCTCAGCGAAAAGACGGTCGCCCGGCACCTGAGCAACATCTTCACCAAACTCGACGTCACCTCGCGCACCGCGGCGGCCGCGTTCGCCTTCGAACATCACCTCGGCTGAACGGCCACGCCTCCTTACGGCGGACCGGAGTGAAATCACCCGTGGCCGCCCGCACCAGTGAGGATCACGGCGGTTCGCCCGCCCGCCAGTTCGTCACCGTGTCCGAGTAGCGCGGCCACTCCCGCTGCCCCGGCCGGCTCCACGAGCACTCCGAGGCAGTCGGCTATGAGCGCGGCGGCGCGGCGCAGATCATCGTCGTCGACGAGCACGATCTCGTCGACGAGCGCCGTCACCCGCGCCAGTGATTCGGCAACGGGTTCGGTGATCGCGAGCGCGGTCGCGATCGTGCCGGTGCCGTCCACGCGGACTGGACGGCCGGCGACAAAGCTGCGCGCCATCGCCGGGGCGCCGCTCGCGCAGACCCCAACGACTCGCGTGTTCGGCGCAACGCTCGCCAGCCAGCAGGCGACACCTGAGATCAGAGCGCCGTCACCGACCTGGACCACCGCGGTATCGATCGGTTCGGCCGATGCGAGTTCGACGCCGATCGTTCCGGCTCCGGCCGCCATCGCCGGCTCGCGTCCGTCGATGACGAGAACCCGGTCGTCACTCGCACCAGCGTGGGCTCGCGCGGCGGCGTCGGGCTGGTCGTGCACGTCGACTCGCGCGCCAAGTGCGCGCATCCGGGCAACCTTGAAGGAGGGGACTTGCGACGATACGAACACATCGACGACTGCTCCCCGCTCGCGCGCCAGATAGGCGAGAGCTTGGCCGAAGTT
>JBKPQM010000036.1:0-13340 GCA_046734095.1 Actinomycetota bacterium
TATCTGCAGCGTGGGGAGGAGCGGGCGTCCATCCCGGACGGTCTGGCCCCGGATGAGCTGACCCCAGAGAAGGCGGAGGAACTGCTCGAGCTGCCCTCCGGCGACCGGGCGTTGGGCCCGACCGGCGACGGTCGCGAGATCGTGGCAAAGTCCGGCCGCTACGGCCCTTATGTCACGGACGGGGCGAAGTCGGCTTCGCTCTTCAACTCGATGTCGCTGGATACTGTGACGCTCGACGACGCACGGAAGCTCCTGACCCTGCCGCGTGCGCTCGGCGAGATCGAAGGGCAGGAGGTCACGGCCCAGAACGGTCGCTACGGCCCCTACGTCAAGAAGGGGTCGGACTCGCGCTCGCTCGAGAGTGAGGAGCAACTGTTCACTGTCACGCTCGACGAGGCCCGGACGCTGTTCGCGCAACCCAAGACGCGAGGTCGGCGGTCTGCCGCGGCGGCGCCGCTACGTGAGCTGGGCGTCGACCCCACGTCCGGCAAGCCGATGGTGATCAAGGATGGCCGGTTCGGGCCGTACGTCACCGACGGCGAGACCAACGCGTCGCTGCGCCGGGGCGAGTCGGTCGAGGAGGTCACCGACGAGCGGGGGGCTGAGCTGCTCGCCGATCGGCGGGCCCGCGGGCCGGCGGCGAAGCGAACCCCACGCAAGACGACGCCACGCAAGACGACGCCGCGCAAGGCTGCCGCGAAAAAGACACCCGCGAAAAAGACACCCGCGAAGAAGGCGGCCAAGCCCTCGGAGTAACCGAGCGGGTCGCCCTCAGACCGGCGCACAATACGCGCCGTTCATCCACCGCGACGAGCAGTTCAGCGAAGGGCGAGCAGCACGTTGGCGGCGGCGCTGGAGCGCACGACGCCGCCGTCGCTGATCGTCGCGGCGGCCCGCGCGACAGCATCGACGAGCCGCTGGTGACCGGCGTGGTCAAGGCCGGCGACCTCCGCCGCAACCCCGGTCAGGGCCAGCGTGTCGACCAGTTGGGCCGCACCTCCGTCGAACACCAGCGGCAGTTCGACCCGGGTGATCCGCGCGCGGTCGAAGCCCGCAGCCTCCGCCAGCTTGGCCAGCTCAGACGGGTCGGTTAGCCCCCACGGCCCGCCTCGATAGGTTGCGGCGAGCTGCTTACCCAGTACATCGGCGATGCCCGCGGCCAGCGCGGCGAACGGCGGGCACTCGGCGATATCGCACCAGACTGCGAGGCCGAGCCGGCCGCCCGGGCGCAGTACGCGGTGCATCTCGGCGAGCGCCGATACGCGGTCGGGGAAGAACTGCAGCCCTTGCTGACAGGTCACCACGTCAACGTCCTGGTCGGGGACGGCGACCGCATCGGCTGGTCCGGCGAGGTAGGTGATCGGCGCGCTATCGGGGACAGCGGGTTTGGCCTCCGCGACGGCGATCATCGCCGGGCTGAAATCGACGCCGACCACGCGTCCGCTCGGGCCAACCCGCTGGGCCGCGATCCGGGCAACGGTGCCGGGTCCGCACGCGACGTCCAGTACGCACTCGCCGGGCGCGAGCGCAACCTGATCAGCGAGCAGCTCGGCCCACGGTGCGAACAGGCGCGGCACCATGATGCCTTCGTAGGCGCGCCGCGTCGCCTCAGCGCTGGCGGTGGCGAATCGCGCACTCCAGCCCGTACGTGCCGTCATGGCAAACACTCCCTGCGACTGCCCGAAGCCTGCCCGCCCTCGACGGCGTCGGTCAATCTCCCTTGCCCGCTCGGGGAGCATGGGCTCGTGGCCGACTATCGCGCGAGCTTCGACGCTAACGTGACATTTCTGAACGGTGGTGGGCTCGCCGCGCATGGGTTTCGACTTGACGTCCCTGCCGCCCAGGTCTCGGCGGCTGAGATCGGCGCCTTGTTCGTCCGGCACCTCGGTTTGCTCATGGTCGACCGCGTCGACATCACGAACCTGCAGGTGTTCGAGGAACAGCACAAGGGCTCGCGGGGAGCTCCGGTCGAGGTCGGCCGCCGACGGATCGTCGAGCTGAGCCACGTGATTCGTGACGGCCTCATCACCTATCCTGGGTTGCCGGCGCCCGAGATCCGACCACACCTGACGCGCTCGCAGTCACGGGCCCACTACGCCCCGGGCACCGAGTTCCAGATCGACCGCATCACCCTGGTGGGCAACACCGGGACCTACGTCGACAGCCCGTTCCACCGTTACGCCAAGGGCACCGACCTCGCCCGACTACCGCTCGACGTGCTGGCCGACGTACCGATCGTCGTGGCTCGCCTGACCGGCGCCAGTCGCCGGGCGATCGGTATGCCCGCGCTGGCCGCTCTATCGGTCGCCGGATGTGCAGTACTGCTGCATACCGGATGGGACGTCCATTGGGATACGCCGGCGTACGGTGGCCCGGCACCGTTTCTGGCCGGCGCCGCGGCCGAGTGGCTAGTTGATCAGGGCGCGGTGCTGGTCGGCATCGACTCGGTGAACATCGACGACGCCGTTCCGGGCGGTGAGCGGCCGGCTCACTCGGTGCTGCTGGCCGCCGGGCTACCGGTGCTCGAGCACCTGACGGGCCTGGATCAGCTGCCAGCGACGGGAGCCCGCCTGCACGCCGCGCCACCGCGTATCGAGGGGTTCAGCACCTTCCCCGTGCGGGCCTACGCGGTCATCGGATGATTCCCTGACATTCCACGCGGAAGTTCGGCATTTGGTTCCGGCGCGGCCGCATTCCCACGGCATTTGTCGCCGCTGCCCATAGTGCTGCCCAGGATCTATTTCGGGTAAGTCACGACGCCCTAAGAAGCCGCGCAGAAGAGCCGTCGGTTCTTATGAGGAATGGCAGAAGAGCCGTCCGGCATTGCCCCCGGCGACAAAGTGCGGCGTACACCGGAACTTAGTACCGAAAACTTAGTACCGAACCAGGTCTCGGGTCGCCGTACCGAGACCTGGGCGGACGAGAAGGGGTCGATGGGAACGGCGACGATTATCACTGCTGCGCGCCCGCCGAACTGGCGGTGGAACTCGCTCGGGTGTGTCGCGCCCTTCGGTGCCCGCGGGTGGTCCGCATGATTGCACTCCGCTCGTCGCGGCAACTACCGACTTCGCCGCACGACCCGGCAACGAAAGAAAGGGAGTACCCCACGGAATGGGGACGTCGTCATGGAATCGCGGCTTTAAGCATCGGGGCGATTGGGCTACTCGCGCTGAGCGCATGTTCGAGTAGTTCAGGAAATGGGACGAGCACCAATTAGGGCACGCCCGTCACCGGCGGGACGCTGCGCCTCTACGGTGAGGGCGACGTCGACTTTCTCGACACGTCGGCCAGCTACTACGACGTGACCTACACGCTGGATCGCGCATTCACGCGCCAGCTCTACACCTACCCGAACACAGCCAACTTCCAGGACCAGGTCAATCCCGTTCCGGATCTCGCGACCGCGCCGCCACAGCTGTCCAACGGCGGCAAGACGCTGACTATCCACATCCGCAGCGGCGCGCAGTGGGATACGACCCCGCCACGGCAGGTGACCGCGGCCGATGCCGTGCGCGGCCTCAAGATGATCTGCAATCCGGCGGCGCCGTTCGGCGCCACGGGCTACTTCGAGAACACGATCGCAGGCATGAAGACGTTCTGCGATGGGTTCAGCAAGGTGGACTCCAGCAGCGCGTCAGCGATCAAGGCCTACGTCGAAGGCCATGACGTGTCCGGGTTGAAGGCGGTCGACGCCAGTACTTTGCAGATCGCGCTGAATCAGCCGGCCGCGGACTTCACCAACATCCTGGCCTTGCCGTCGGCATCGCCGCAGCCGGTGGAGTATCTGAACTACGTGCCGGACAGCACGCAGTTCCGCCAGCACACAATCTCCGACGGGCCCTACACGATCACCAGTTACGCGCCGAACAAGAGCTACACCCTAGACCGCAACCCGGCGTGGCGGGCCTCCAGCGACCCGGTTCGGCACGCGTACGTCAACAACATCCAGATCACCATGGGAGGCACCGAACAGGGCACCCAGCAGCAGATCGAGGCCGGCACCCAGGACATGGACTGGGACCAGAACGTTCCGACGGCGGATCTGGCCAGCCTGAACGCGACGAGCGACTCGCGGCTGGTGGTGGGCCCGTCCGGCGACAACTTCATCACCATCAACCCGTACATCGTGATCAACCTCCAGAGCCCGAACAACGGCGGAGCGCTGAAGAACCTCAAGGTGCGTCAGGCACTCGAATACGCGTTCAACAAGACGGCGGTCTCCCAGGTCTACGGCGGGTCCGTCGTCTCGCAGCCGCTCGACCAGCTCATCCCGAGCGGCAGCGTCGGCAACGTCTCGGGCTACAACCCGTACCCGACTTCCAGCGACAACGGTGACGCGGCAAAGGCCAAGCAGCTGTTGGCGCAGGCCGGCTACCAGCCCGGGCAGATCACGTTGAAGTTGCCGTACCGAACGAACACGGTGCACCCGCAGGTGGCGCAGACCGACCAGGCAGCGCTGGAAGCGGCCGGCTTCAAGGTGCAATTGATCCCGGTCACCCCGGCGAACAACTTCTACACGCAATACCTGGAGAATGTCTCCGCCTCCCAGCGCGGCACCTGGGACATCGCCGAGTCGGGCTGGATACCCGACTGGCTGGGTAACAACGGCCGGGCGGTCATCGAGCCGCTGTTCGACGGGCGCAACTACGGCCCGGACAGCACGAACTACGGCGACTACAACAACCCGACGGTGAACGCCGACATCGACAAGGCGTTGGCAGCGACCAGTACCGTGCAGGCCGCGACGTACTGGCAGGCGGCGGCCAAGCAGATCATGCAGGACGCGGCTGTGGTCCCACTCGGCGCGCAGAAGACGGCAGTCTTCCACTCCTCCCGGGTAAAGGGCTGCGACTTCAACTTCTTCAACGAGAACTGCGACATCACCAACGTGTGGCTGTCGGGTAGCTGATCCGTACCGCCTGGCCCGCCGGTACGGCTGGCGGGCCAGGCACCTGCGGAAGGTGTGGCATGAGGCTGCTTGAAGTCACTGATCTGACCGTGTCGTTTCCCACCGAGGACGGGGTGGTGCAGGCCGTCCGCGGGCTCTCCTTCGAGCTAGACGAGGGCCGCACGCTGGGCCTGGTCGGCGAATCCGGCTCGGGTAAGAGCGTCGCGACCCAGACCATCGCCGGGCTCACCCGGGGTGCTCGGATCAGCGGCCGCGCGCTGTTCCGCGGCCGGGACCTGCTCACCATGGGCGACGACGAACTGCGCACGATCCGCGGCGCGGACATCGGGATGATCTTCCAGGACCCGTTGTCCAGCCTGCACCCCTACTACCGGGTGGGTTGGCAGATCGTCGAGATGATCCGGGCGCACTCCCGAGTCAGCCGCCGCGAGGCAACGGACCGGGCGGTGGAGTTGCTCGGCTTGGTCGGCATCCCGCACCCGAGGGAGCGGGTGCGCGACTACCCGCACCAGTTCTCCGGCGGCATGCGGCAGCGCGCCATGATCGCGATGGCGCTGGCGATGAACCCGAAGCTGCTCATCGCCGACGAGCCGACCACCGCACTGGACGTCACGGTCCGGCGCAGATCCTCGAGTTGATGCGGGGCGTGCAACGCGAGTTCGGCATCGCGATCATCCTGATCACCCATGACCTGGGCGTCGTCGCTGACATGGCCGACGAGGTGCTGGTCATGTACGCGGGCACGGCGATGGAGCGGGCGGGGCGCCGCGACCTGTACTACCGCCCGCACCATCCGTACACGACGGGACTGCTGGAGTCCCTGCCCGAGGCCGCCAAACCGTCCGACCGGCTCAGGCCGATCCCCGGACAGCCGCCGAGCCTCATCACTCCGCCAACGGGATGCCCGTTCCACCCGCGCTGCCGATACGCCATGGACAGGTGCGTGACCGACGCGCCACCGCTACGCGTGGTGGCCGGCATGGCCGAGCACCGCTCGGCGTGCTGGCTACCACCTGACCTCGTCGGCCGGGACGACGAAGGGGACGTGAGCGCGATGCGCGCCAAGGTATCGGCTGCGCACCGGGAGAAGGTGGCGCGGTGATCCCGTACCACGACGCCGCGAGCCCTTCTTTCGACGCGGCGAGCGTTGACTCGGAAAGGCCCCGCGACGACGTGGTGAGCCCGCATCACGACTCGGAGGTGCTGGTGCACCTCGAGAACGTGGTCAAGCATTTCCCGGTGCGTGCCGGCACGTTTGTCCGGCGCACCGTCGCTCAGGTGCACGCTGTGGACGGCGTTAGCCTCGAAGTTCGGCGCGGGGAGACGCTCGGCCTGGTCGGCGAGACGGGCAGCGGCAAGTCGACGCTCGCCCGCTGCATCACCCGGCTGTACCCGCTCACGTCCGGACAGGTGGTCTTCGACGGCACCGACATCTCGTCGCTGTCCCGGCGGCGGCTGCGACCGTATCGCCGGCAGCTCCAGATGATCTTCCAGGATCCGTACGGGTCCCTGAACCCGCGCCGGCGGGTGGGCTCGATCATCGGCGATCCCTTCGCGATTCACGGCATGCCGGACGGCGGCGAGCGCAAGCGGGCCGTGCAGGACCTGATGGCCGAGGTGGGCCTCAACCCCGAGCACTACAACCGTTTTCCGGCAGAGTTCTCCGGTGGACAACGGCAACGCATTGGGGTGGCCCGAGCGCTGGCGCTGCATCCGAAGCTGATCGTCTGCGACGAGCCGGTGTCCGCGCTGGACGTCTCGATCCAGGCGCAGGTGATCAACCTGTTGGTCGACCTGCAAGCGCGGCACGGCCTGACCTACGTGTTCATCGCGCACGACCTGGCCGTTGTCCGGCGGGTCAGCACCCGGGTCGCGGTGATGTACCTCGGCCAGCTCGCCGAGGTCGCGCCGGCCGGCGAGTTGGCCGCGCACCCGCGGCATCCGTACACGAAGGCGCTGCTCTCGGCGGAACCCATCGCCGACCCGGACCGGAGCGACGCCCGGCAGCGGATCGTCCTGCGCGGCGACGTGCCATCGGCGCTCAACCCGCCGTCCGGGTGCCGATTCCATACGCGGTGCCCGAAGGCGCGGGAGATCTGCGCACGTGTCCCGCCGCCGCTCACGCCGAAATTCTTGGACGCCGACTCTCACGTCGCGGCCTGCCACTTCCCGCTCGCCGACGGCGAAGAGCTCTCTTACGGCCGGGACGGTGCGTCGTGACGACCACCGCGATGCCCGAGCTGGCGACGGTCAGCCCCGTACCGGAGCGGGAAATCGAGGGACGTAGCCCGTGGCGACTGGCCTTCGACCGGCTACGCCACGACCGCGTTGCGATCGCCTCGGCCGTCGTGATCGTGCTCGTCGCGTTGATGGCGATCTTCGCGCCCGTAGTCTCGGCCATCGTCGGGCACGGGCCGGACACCCAGTACCGGACGACCGGTCTCTCGCCGGCCGGGATCCCAGTCGGGCCGAACTCGACGTTCCTGCTCGGCACCGACGAGCTGGGCCGCGACGTGCTGGTGCGCATCTTCTACGGCGCGCGGGTATCGCTGCTCGCCGGCGTCGGCGCGAGCGTGATCGCGGTTGCGATCGGCGTGGTGATCGGCCTGCTCGCGGGTTACTTCAGCGGGCCGGTCGATACTGCGCTGTCCCGGTTCATGGACGTGGTGCTGTCTCTGCCGTACCTGGTCTTCGCGATCGCGCTGATCTCTGTGGTCGGCCCGAGCCTGGTCGTCTCCATCGCGGTGATCGCGTTCTTCTCATTTGCTTCGGTGGGACGCATCGTCCGGGGTCAGGTGCTCTCGATCCGGCAGAAGGAGTTCGTCGAGGCATCCCAATCGCTCGGCGCCGGGGACCTGCGGATCATGTTCGTGGACATCCTGCCCAACGTCCTCGCCCCGGTGATCGTTTACACGACGTTGCTCATACCGCTGGCGATCGTGTTCGAGGCGACCCTTTCGTTCCTCGGCCTCGGCGTCGTCCCGCCGACACCGGACTGGGGCAGCATGCTCGCGGAGTCCGTCCAGTACTACCAGGTCGCCTGGTGGTATGTCGTCTTCCCCGGCCTGGCCCTGCTGATCACGACGCTGGCGTTCAACCTGCTCGGCGACAGCGTGCGCGACGCATTCGACCCGCGCTACAAGCGGACTACAGCGAGGTGATCATCGGTGATTGGCTTTCTGGTGCGGCGGGTGTTCTTCGGGGTGGTCGTGCTGTGGGTCGTGGCCACCGCGGTGTTCATCCTGTACTTCGTCGCGCCGCACAACGTGGCGCTCACCTTGGCCGGGCGACAGGCCACCGCGCAGACCGTCACCGAGATCCAACACCGGCTGGGGCTCGACCGGCCGATCATCGATCAATACGGCAGCTACCTTTGGCGGCTGCTCCACGGCGACCTCGGCTTCTCCTACGTCAACAACGAGTCGGTGACCACGATCATCAAGCAGGACCTACCGGTGACCGCCTCGGTCGCGATCGGCGGCGCCGTTCTCTGGCTACTGATCGGTGTCGCGTCCGGGGTCCTCGCCGCGACCCATCCCCGCTCGCTCGGCGACCGCGCGACCACCGGCCTCGCGCTGTTCTTCTACTCGATGCCGACGTTCCTGCTCGGCGAACTACTCCTACTGTTGTTGTTTTTCCGGCTGCACCTGGCTGGGTTCACGTTCTTCCCTGGCAGTGGGTACGTCGGGTTGACGACGAGCCCGTTCGAGTGGTTCCGCCACATGATCCTGCCCTGGATCACCATCGCCCTCGTCACCGCGGCCACGTATTCGCGGCTGACCCGCGGGTCCATGCTCGATGTGCTCGGCGAGGACTACGTCCGGACCGCACGATCCAAGGGCATCGGTGAGCGCCGGGTGGTGCACCGGCACGCCCTGCGCTCGGCGCTCACTCCGCTGGTTACCCAGTTCGGCATCGACCTCGGCACTCTGCTCGGTGGCATCATCGTCACCGAAACCGTCTTCGGACTGCCCGGCCTCGGTCAGCAGATCTACACGTCGATCAGCCGCCAGGACCTGCCGGTGATCATCGGCCTGGTGTTACTCGCCTCGGCGTTCGTCGTGGTCGCCAACATCGTCGTCGACTTCATCTACGCCGTGCTCGACCCGCGGGTGCGGCTCACCTAACGTCGATGAGCTTGCGCGAAGACGGACGACGGCGGGATCGCGACCTGCACGTGGTCGTACGCCCGGATCACGGCTTATGCCCGACACAGAAGATCCGCCGGAACGGAAACAGCGTTCCGCGGGGACCGGCGGGGTACGCCGACCGCAGCATCTCGGCATACGACGCCTCGAATTCGCGTCGCTCGGCGTCGTCGCGGAGCGCGGCGAGCACCGGACGCAGACCCGTGCCGCGCACCCACTCGAGGACAGGGTTGATGCCGGGCAACACGTGCACGTAGGTAGTCTCCCAGGCGTCGGCTTCCCAGCCCGCGTCCAGCAACAGGGCGGCGTACTCCGACGGCGAGTCGACCGGATCGCCATGCCGCAGCAGACCGTTGAGGCGCGCAGACCACCGCGGTGACGCCGCTAGCTCCCGCATCAGCGCGTGCGAGGGCTGGTCGAAGTTGCCCGGGACCTGCCAGGCCAGCCAGGCGCCAGAGGGCAGCGCCGCCGCCCACGACCGCACCAGCGAGCGGTGCGCGGGCACCCACTGCAGCGCCGCGTTGCTGACCACCACGTCGGTGTCCGGCGCCGGGCGCCAGGCCCCGATGTCGTCGACGCGGAATCCGACGCCCGCCACCGCCGATGCGGAGGCGATCATCTCCGGTGACGAGTCGATTCCCTCGACGACCGCGCCCGGCCAGCGGGTGGCCAACAACCCGGTGAGTGTGCCCGGTCCGCAGCCGAGATCCACCACGCGGCGGGGCGTGTCGGCTCCCACCCGGGCGACCAGGTCCAGGAACGGCCGGTCCCGTTCGCTTGCGAACTTGACGTACTGCTCAGGGTCCCACTTCATGATCAAGGAAATCCTCTCGACGTCGAGAGACTATCTCTTGGTGTCAAGAGACATGGCAGAATCACCCGGAGGGAGCAAGGAGCGAGACAGTGGCTGACGAGGTTGACCAGATCGTCGAGGCCTGGCGGCGCGAGCGA
This sequence comes from Actinomycetota bacterium, assembly GCA_046734095.1. Taxonomy (GTDB): domain Bacteria; phylum Actinomycetota; class Actinomycetes; order Mycobacteriales; family Jatrophihabitantaceae; genus DASXRA01. Next base: position 10,009 of record JBKPQM010000036.1, read on the forward strand.
GCCGACCTCGACGTCGAGCCACTGCAGATCCTCTCCCGCATCGGCCGCCTCGCGGACGTTCTCGACGAGCGTCGGACGGCAGCCTTCGTCGAGCACGGTCTGCAAAGCCACGAGTTCGACGTGCTGGCGGCGCTGCGGCGCCGGGGCGAGCCCTTCGAGATGACCGCCGGTGAGCTCGGAGCCGCCACTTACGTCACGTCCGGCACCATGACCAGCCGGCTCGACCGCCTGGTCGCCCGCAAGCTGGTGGTCCGGCGCTCGGACGACGACGACGGACGACTGGTACGCGTCCGCCTTACCGCCGCCGGCCGTCGCCGGGTGGACGGGGCGGTGACCGCGCTACTCGAGTCCGAGCGCGAACTGGTAGGCACGCTGACCCCCCAAAAGCGCGAGCGACTGGCGGCCAGCCTGCGCGAATTGCTCGCCGCCGCCACCACCCCGTCCCGGTAACACGCTGGAAACAACGTGTGTCCAGAGTGAATCGACGCTGAGAACGCGTGCGCGCTGGGAACAATTGGACGTGAGGGTCTGGATACGCTGTCGGCGGGGAGGGAGGTTTCTCAAGGAGTGCATATCGGCGCCGAACGCGCGAGCGCGGACGCCGGCCGTCCGGTCGTGGACGCCGGCGGGATGAGCGCGCGTGCGGACGTTCCGGATGATCTGCAGCCACTGACCGCGGAACGTCCCGAGGCATCGCCGGTGTCGACGATCGCCGCGGCCCGCGGCGTGCTTCGGGTCACACCGTTCCGCCGGCTCTGGTACGCCACCGCGCTCTCGAGTTTGGGCGACTGGCTCGGGTTGCTTGCTACGACCGCGCTGGCGACGTCGTTGACCCACGGCTACAAGGCGCAGAACTACGCGCTCGGCGGCGTGCTGGTCATCCGGCTGCTCCCGGCCGTCTTGCTGGGGCCGGTCGCGGGCGCGTTCGCCGACCGGTTCGACCGCCGCCGCACGATGGTCGTCGGCGACGTTGCGCGGTTCGCCCTGTTCGTCACCATCCCGCTCGCGCACCTCGTCGTGAGTGATCATCAGACTCTGCTGTGGCTGTATGTGGCGAGCTTCCTGATCGAATGCATCAGTTTGTTCTGGCTGCCGGCCAAGGACGCATCGGTGCCGAACCTCGTGCGCCGCGACCAGATCGAGGCGGCCAACCAGCTCAGCTTGATCACGACGTACGGGATCACGCCAGTGCTCGGCGCAGCGCTCTTCTCCGTGCTGTCCGTCATCACCACCGTACTGGCCCGGCACCTGCCGTTCTTCGAAACCGAGCCGGTCAACCTGGCGCTCTACCTGAATGCGGCAACGTTCCTGGCCGGCGCAGTGATCGTCTTCTTCATCCGCGAGATCAGTGGACACGGGGCCGGCCGGCAGTCCGGAGAGCAGCCGCGGTTGTGGGCGCTGATCCGCGAGGGCTGGAACTTCGTGCGGTCGTCCCGTCTGGTCGGCGGCTTGATCATCGGATTGCTCGGCGGATTTTGCGGCGCCGGAGTCGTAATCGGCGCCGGCAAGATCTTCGTCACGAGCCTCGGCGGCGGCAACGCGGCGTACGGCGTGCTGTTCGGGACGTTGTTCGTCGGCTTGGGCCTAGGGATGGCACTCGGGCCACGCATCGCCCGGGAGATGTCCCGCCGCCGGCTGTTCGGCGCGTCGATCGTGTTCGGCGGCGCCTGCGTCGTGCTGACTGCCCTCATGCCGCAGATCGTGCTCGCGACGATCTTCGTCCTCGGCACGGGGTTCGGTGCCGGCAGCGCGTATCTAGCCGGCATCACGCTGACCGGCACCGACGTGAGTGACGAGATGCGTGGGCGGATGTTCGCGCTGTGGCAGTCGCTGATCCGCATCGTGCTGGTGCTGACTCTCGCCGCGGTGCCCTTCGTCACCGGCCTGGTCGGCCGGCGCACGTTCGCGATCGGCGCAGCCCACGTGACCGTCGACGGCACCCGGTTCGTGCTCGTTGCCGGGGGCCTGCTCGCGATAACCGCTGGAGTGCTCGCCTACCGGCAGATGGACGACAAGCAGGAGGTCCCGCTCTGGGTCGAATTCAAAGCGGCGGTCCTCGGCGACTCCGCGGCGCGCCGGCGGGTTGCGACCGGCGGCCTGCTCATTGCGTTCGAAGGCGGCGAGGGCTCGGGGAAGTCGACCCAGGCGCGTCTGCTGGCCGAGGCGCTGGCCAAGGAGCACCACCCGGTGATCATCACCCACGAGCCGGGCGCGACGGTGGCGGGCCGCAAGATCCGTGACCTGGTGTTGCATCACGAGGAACAGCTCAGCCCGCGGACCGAGGCCTTGTTGTTCGCCGCCGACCGCGCTCACCACGTCGACACGGTGATCAAGCCGGCCGTTGACGCCGGCGAGATCGTGATCACGGACCGGTACGTCGACTCGTCCCTGGCGTATCAGGGTGTGGGACGTGACTTGAAGATCGAGGACGTGCGACGTATCTCGCGGTGGGCGACCGGTGGCCTGAAGCCCGACCTGATCGTGCTGCTCGACGTCCCGGCGTCCGTCGGCCTGAACCGGGCGCGCGGGCGCGGCCCCGCCGACAAGCTCGAACGCGAGTCGATGGACTTCCACGAGCGCGTGCGCCAGGCTTTCCGGGGCCTGGCCGACGCGGCTCCCCGGCGTTACCTCGTACTGGATGCCTCGCGCCCGCCAGCCGAGTTGGCCGCTACCGTGCGGGTGGCCGTCGAGCGGTTGCTCCACGGGCGGCGCAACGGGATCCGTCGACGGGCGAAGTCGTGAGGGTGCCGCGGCCATGACGGTGTGGGACGACCTGGTGGGGCAAGAGCCGGCGGTGGCGGTGCTGCGTTGCGCCGCCGAGGCGGCTCGCGATCTGCACGAAGGGCGGTCGGTCGCGCCCGGTGCGTTGGCGCACGCTTGGCTGTTCACCGGGCCGCCGGGTTCTGGGCGATCGGTCGCAGCGCGAGCGTTGGCCGCGGCGCTGCAGTGCACGTCGGACGTGCTCGGCTGCGGCGTGTGCCCGGGGTGCCACACGACGTTGACCCGCAGTCATCCCGACGTGCATGCCGTCGTCCCGGAGGGATTGTCCATTTCGGTCTCCGAGATGCGGTCGGTGGTCGCGATCTCGGCGCGCCTGCCGGCACTGGGGCGATGGCAGGTTGTGCTCATCGAGGACGCCGATCGGCTCACCGAGCAGGCCTCGAACGCCTTGCTCAAGGCAGTGGAGGAACCGCCGGCCCGTACGATTTTTCTGCTGTGTGCGCCGTCCACGCATCCCGACGACGTGGCTGTGACGATCCGCTCGCGGTGCCGCCTCGTGTCGCTGCGCATCCCGCCGGCCGACGCCGTCGCCGGCATCTTGCAGCACGCCG
>JBKPQM010000037.1:0-28869 GCA_046734095.1 Actinomycetota bacterium
AGCCGATCGGGGTGCCCGACTGGCGGCGCGACCGGGCGTACGCGACGGACTCGTCCACGAGCCGCTCAGCCATCCCCACGCACAGCGCCGCGATGTGCACCCGGCCGTGAGCGAGGCAGCGCATGGCCGTCGCGAACCCGACGCCCACGCCATCGGCCCCGCCGACCACGGCCGACGCCGGCACGCGCACGTCGTCCAGGTACATGTCGGCCGTCCAGGCGCCGAACTGCCCCATCTTGTGGTCGCGCGGCCCTACCGTCAGGCCCGGCGTGTCGCGTGGGACGAGGAATGTCGTGATGCCCCGGGTGGCCCGGGCGTCCGCATCGGTCCGGGCGAACACCATGAACACGTCGGCGAGCGGCGCATTGGTGATGTACCGCTTCGAGCCGTTGAGCACCCAGGCGTCGCCGTCCGGGCGACCGGTGGTGGCGAGGCCCGCAGGGTCCGATCCCGCGTCGGCCTCGGTCAGCGCGAACGACGCGGTGACCTCACCGCTCGCGATGCGCGGCAACCACTGCTGTTTCTGCTGCTCGGTGCCGCCTTCGAGCAGGACGTGTCCGGCGATGCCGTTGTTGGTGCCGAACATCGAGCGCAGCGCCGGCGTCGTGTAGCCGAGCTCGATCACGAGGCGGCTCTCCTCGGACATCGACAGGCCGAGCCCGCCGTATTGTTCCGGAATGGCGAAGCCGAACAGCCCCATGGCCTTCGCCGCCACACGGATCGCGGCGGGCACTTCGTCCTTCTCGTCGATCTCGGTTTCGAGCGGTACCACCTGCCCACGGACGAACTCTCGTACCGTCGACAGCACGTCATCCAGGTCGGCAGCGTCCACGGCACTCTCCTTAGACAATCTAGAAATGGTTAGATGATTATGGTAAGTGTACGAGAGCGTCTGCGTGTAGGTGAGGCTTGCCGATGACCGACTGGATCACGTTGCTCAAGCGGGCACACGGGGCCGGCAACCCGGCGATCGTGACCGCGGACACTACCTGGTCGGGACGCGAGCTGCTGCAGCACGCGGCCTGCGCCGTGCAGTGGCTTGCCGACGCCGGCGTCCCAGAGGGGCCGGCCGTGCCGGCGCTGCTCGACACGAACGGCGAGGCGCTGGCCCTGATCGCGGCCGGAGCCGCCAGCCGGCGCCCCCTGGCCCTGCTTGGATCGCGGCTAACCGTCCGCGAGCTCACGGCGTGCGTGGAACGCCTCGACGGACCGATCATCGTGGCCCAGCCGGAGTTCGAGGCGCTCGGCCGCGAAGTCGCCGCGGCCAGCAGACGTTCGCTCGCGGTCATCGGCTCGCTCGGCAAACTGCCTACGTCATTGCCCGCGGCACGGCCGTCGGACCCCGCCGTCGTGCTACACACCTCTGGCACCACGGGTTCCCCGAAGGCGGTCTACTACCGGCACGACCGGCTGGCGCGCCGGGTCGTCGTCAACGCGGCGCTGCAGCAGTTCGATCACAGCAGCGTGTTCGCCACGGCGGCGCCGCTGCACCACATCGCGGGCATCGGCAACATCCTGGTAGCGCTCGGCGCCGGTGCGACCGTCGTGTCTCTCCCCAAGTTCTCGGTGGACGCGTGGCGCTCGCTCGCCGACTACCGTGTCACGCACGCACTGGCGGTGCCGACGATGGTCGAGATGCTGCTGCGCGAGAACGCCCTTGCCGTGGCGACCCTCCGGGTGCTGCAGTACGGTGCCTCACCGATCCACCCCGACACGTTGCGCCGCGCGATGGAGGCGCTGCCCGGCGTCGATTTCCTCGACCTCTACGGGCAGACCGAGGGCAGCCCGATTACCTGCCTCACCCCGCAAGACCACCGCCGGGCGGCATCTGGCGAGGAGCACCTACTGCAGTCTGTCGGCCGCGCCGCCCCGGGCGTCGAGGTGCGCATCGAAGGTGCGGACGAGCATGGCGTCGGCGAGGTCACCGCGCGGGCGGCGCACCTGTTCGTGTCGAGCGACGACGGCTGGCTGCGCACCGGCGACATGGGCCGCCTCGACGATGAGGGCTACCTCTACCTCGTCGGCCGGCGCGGCGACCGCATCATCCGCGGTGGCGAGAACGTCTACCCGCTCGAGGTGGAGAACGCCCTGCAGGAACACCCGAAGGTCGCGGAGGCCGCCGTCGTCGGAGTCGCCGACCAGCTCTACGGCGAGATCGTCAAGGCGTTCGTCGTGGCCGCCGATGGCGACCCACCGACGGCCGAGGAACTGCGCGCGTTCGCCCGCCATCAGCTGGCCGGGTTCAAGGTCCCGGCGGAGTGGGCTTTCGTTTCCGCGCTGCCGCGCAACGCCACCGGCAAGCTGCTCCGCCGAGAACTAGAGGGCAGTTAATTCATATGTGGTTCGGACCGCTTGGCGGTGATCCCACCGTCGACGACGAGACCGATGCCCGTGACGCACGCCGCCTCGTCGCTGGCCAGCCAGAGCACGGCGTCGGCGATGTCCTCCGGACGGCAGGCGCGGCCGACCGGAATCTGCTGCTCGTACCGGGCAAGACGTTCTTCACTACCGATGTACCCCATGAACGCCGGCGTCTTGACGGCTCCGGGCACCACCGCGTTGACGCGCACGCCGCTGGGCCCGTACTCGACGGCGGCCGAGCGGACGAGTTGCAGGATGGCCGCTTTGGCACTGGAGTACGACGCGGTGTTCGGTACCGCGCCCATCGCGGCACCAGAGGACGTGCAGACGATGGAGCCACCGCCCGCTGCGGACATCACCCGCACGGCGGCGCGCACGCAGTAGAACATCGCGCCGAGATTGAGCTCCAGGTCGGCCCGCCAGCCGTCGTCCGGAATGGACAGCAGCGGTCCCTGAGCGAGGCCGTATCCAGCATTGCTGTACACCACGTCCAGCCGCCCGTGCTGGGCGACCGTGCGATCGATGAGGGCGTCGACGAACGCCGAATCGGTCACGTCGCCCAGCCCGGCCTCGGCTGCGCCGCCCTTGTCGCGAATGCCGGCAACCGTCTCGTCCGCCGCGTCCGCCATGATGTCGTTGACCACGACGAGCGCGTCCTCCGCGGCAAACTTCGTCGCGGTCGCCCGGCCGATACCGGATCCCGCACCGGTCACCACCGCGACCCGTCCTGCCAGTCGTCCAGCCATGCTTTACTCCGCCTCTGCTCAGTGTCCTGTCCAGGTAGGTGTCCGCCGCACCGCGAAGGCCTCGGCGCCGATCCGGGCGTCGTCGCTGCGCAGTACCGGTTCGGCGCTGGCCTGCAAGGTGGCCCAGCGCGCGGCATTGAGCGAGCCGGCGACGTCGTGCAGGAGGGTGCGGGTGAACGCCACCGCAAGCGGTGCGTTGGCCGCGATCAACCCGGCGAGCCGCACCGCCTCTTCCACGACGGCCTCCCCCGGGACGACGCGGTTGACCAGGCCCAGGGTAAGCGCCCGTTGCGCGTCGATCGGTTCGCCGGTCAGCGTCAGTTCGAGCGCAATCGCCAGCGGCAGCCGTTGCGCCAGGCGGGTCGCGCCACCCACCGATGGCACTCCACGCTGCACCTCGGGCAACCCGAACGTGGCATGCTCGGCCGACACTGCGAGATCGCACGCCAGTGCCAGGTCGAACCCGCCGCCGACGGCGGCACCGTTGACCGCGGCGACGACCGGCTTCGCAAACCGGTCGCGCAGCAACATGGCGACGCCTGGTCCGATCGCGCGGCCGGTCGCGAAGGAGCGCAGGTCCATGCCGGAGCAGAACGCCTGCGAGCCGGCGCCTGTGATCACGACCGCACCGACGGACTCGTCGGCCGCTGCGGCGGTCAGCATCCGGCCGAGACCCACGGACACGTCGGCGTCGATCGCATTGCGTACCTGCGGCCGATTGATCGTCAACACGGTCACCCGACCGGTGACTTCAGCACGAACCACATCCGTCATGACGAGACCGGCAGGAGACGACGGTGAGCCAGCAGATCTGGGCGGGATCGGACTTCACCCAGCCGCCGACGAGCCCGACCGGCGTCGCGCTGTGCGCGGCCTGCCGACGCCGTGGTGACTGCCGGCTCGGCCTCGGTCGCGAGCAGCTGATGGACGACGGCTCGGTCGAGACCGACTTGGTGTGCACCGACGAGCACGAGGGTGGCCCCGAGGTCGCGCACGGAGGTTGGACGGCCGGCGTTCTCGACGAGGTGCTGGGCCACGTGCCGATGCTGCGCGGTCAGCTGGCGGTGACCGGCCAGATGACCGTCAGGTTCGTCAAGCCCGTTCCGGTCGGACGTCCGCTCCACGCCCGAGCCTGGGTCGAGCGCGTCGAAGGTCATCGTTGGTACGTGGCGAGCGAGTTGACGCTGACTTCCACCGGGGCGCTGCTGGCTCGTGGCGAGGCGGTGATGGTTGCCCGTGACCGGGGGCACTTCGACCGGCATCGGCAATGGCTGGCCGAGCAGGACGCGCAGGCGCGCACGTGACATCACGGGTTCGGCGCCTCGGTCATCACGCGCACCCGCCGCTCGGTGACGACCAGCTCCCCGGCGTCGTCTCGCCACTCGGTCAGCTCCTCGAGGAACCGCAGCGCGCCGCGCCGGCCCTGCCTGTCCCAGGTGTCGCCGGCCCGGGTGGTGCCGTGCAGCGTCTCGCCGACGACCGGTGCGCGGTGATAGTGGAAGTGCTGCTCAGCGTGCAGCCCGCGGCCGGTGCCCGGTTCGCCCGGCGCGCGGCCGGAGCCGAACCAGGGCTGGCCAGCGCGCGGCCGCAGCCACCAGTCGGGGTCGAATTCGGCATTGACGACGGTGAACGTCGGAGGCACCGCGAGCGGGCTCTCGCCGTCGGCCGCCGAGTCGCCGAGCGCGCGGAGGAACCGCTGCACGTGACCCGCCTCGATCGGGAACCGCTGCGCGACCATCTCCGCCTCCTCGACAGATTCAGTTGAATAATTGCACTAGGATAGCGCCGATGGTGACAGTAGGGATACGGGTCCCGTACGAGCTGCAGCACGACGTGATGCGGCTGCGGGAGTTCGTCGCCAGGGCAGAGGCCGCCGGGCTCGATCGAGTGTGCCTCGGCGACCACGTCACATTCAAGGGTGGGCAGGGCTTCGATGGGCTACAGAATGCCACCGCCGTCGCAGTGCTGAGTCGACGCGTCGTCGTCGAGACGGCGGTGTATCTGCTGCCGCTGCGCCATCCGGTGCCGGTCGCCCGGCAGGTCGCGTCTCTCGCCGGGTTCGCGCCCGACCGGTTCGTGTTCGGCGTAGGCATAGGCGGCGACGACCCGGCCGAACTACGCGCTTGCGGCATCGACCCGGCGTCACGCGGGCGCCGCATGGACGAGTCGCTGGCGATCGTGCGGCGGTTGCTGGCCGGCGAGACGGTTACCGTCCAGGGACGATTCTTCACGCTGGACTCAGTACGCATCGTGCCCACGCCGGCCACGCCGGTCCCGCTGCTCGTCGGCGGTCGGTCCACCGCGGCCATCCGCCGTACCGCCCAGTACGGTGACGGCTGGCTCGGGCTGTGGGTGTCGCCGCGCCGCTATGCCGAGGCCTGCGATGAGGTCGTCCGCGAGGCCGAGGCGGCCGGCCGGTGCATTACGAGCTGGGCGCACGGCATGCACGTGTGGTGCGGCTTCGACTCCTCCCGAGACCGAGCCGGCGAGCGGCTCGCCCGGGAAATGGAGTCGCTGTATCGGCTGCCGTTCGAGAAGTTCGCCCGCTACAGCCCGTACGGCACGCCCCAGGACGTTGCCGATGCTCTGCGACCGTACGTCGAGGTAGGGTGCCGCTCGTTCAACCTGATCACGACGGCGGCCAGCCCCGAGCTGGCTATCGAGGATGCCCGGACCGTCCGGGCGTTGCTGCGGGAGGAGAGGTGACGAGCTTGCAGGGCCGGGTGGCCATCGTGACCGGCGGGACACGCGGCATCGGCGCGGCGATCAGCGAGGCGCTGACCGCGGACGGGGCGCGCGTCGCGGCGGTGTACGCAGGCGACCACGCGACGGCGCAGCTGCTGCAGAAACGGCTCGGTGATGCAGTCAGCGTCCACGCCGGCGACATCGGCGATCCGGCGTTCTGCCGCAGCCTGGTCGAGCACGTGGTGGTCGCACACGGCCGAGTCGACCACCTCGTCAACAACGCCGGGCTGCTCGTCGAGAACAGCGTCCGCCGCATGGCGACCGACGAGTGGGACGCCGCTCTGCGGGTCAACCTGTCGGCGCCATTCCACCTCGCCCAGGCGGTACTCGAACCGATGATCGCGCAGGGTTTCGGGAGGATCGTGAACGTCGGCTCGGTGACCGCGGCCATGGGCAACCCGCTCGAGGCCGGCTACGGCGCGGCCAAAGCCGGCCTGCTCGGCCTGACCCGGTCGCTCGCCCGTGCCGTAGCCACACGAGGAATCACCGTTAATCTCGTCGTTCCCGGCGTGTTCGACACCGACATGACCCGGTCGATGCGCCCCGAGGCACAGGAGGCGATCCGAGCCATGATCCCGCTCGGCCGGCGGGGCGACCCGGCCGAGCTGGCGCACGCCATAAGGTTCCTGGTCGACGACCGGGCAGGGTACGTCACCGGGTCGGTGGTGACCGTCGACGGCGGCCTGAGCATGGGGGCGTAGGGCGTAGCGCGGCGGGAACGCCCCCGATCAGGTCGACGCCAGCCCGTCACGCAGCACGTACTTACGCACCTTTCCCGAGGCGGTGAGGGGCAGCTCGTCGCACAGGTGCCATTCGCCCGGAACCTTGAACGGCGCCAGCCGGGTCCGGGCGAAGTCGCGCAGCTGTTGCTCGGCAACCGCGGCACCCGGATCGCGCCGGACGAACGCGACCACCCGCTCGCCCCAGCGGGCGTCCGGCCCGCCGACGACGGCTGCCTCGGCGACACCCGGAACCTGGCGCAGGACATCCTCGATCTCGCGCGGATGGATGTTCTCGCCGCCACGGATGATCAGCTCGCGCAGCCGGCCGTGGAAGCGCAGGACGCCTCGATCGTCCATCGAGCACAGGTCGCCGGTGTGCAGCCAGCCGTCCGCATCGAGGCCGCCGGACGTGCCGGCGTAGCCGGTCATGGTCAGCGGCGAGCGGGTGAGCAGCTCGCCCACCTCGCCGAGCGCCACGACCTTCCCGGTGGCGGGATCGACTATGCGCGCCTCACGATGTGGCAGCGGGCGCCCGATCGACTCGGCCTTGTCCTCGGGCGAATCGTCCAGCCGGGTCTGGCTGATGTTCGGGGACTCCGACTGGCCGTACCCGTTCGCGACGCGGACGCCGAGCACGGCCTCGATGCGGCGGATCAGGTCCGGCGGCACGGCGGTGCCTCCGATCATCACCGTGCGCAGGCTGCTCAGGTCGGCGGCCGGGAATCGCGGGTGGTCCAGCAGGTCGAGGCACATGGTCGGGACGAGGCCGACGTGGGTGGCTCGCGTTGCCTCGAGCACGTCGAGCAGCACGCCCGCGTCGAACCGCGGCAGAACGACGATACCCGCGCGTATGGCCAGCGCCGCCAGCACGAGACACACCGAGGCGCCTACGTGGTGCAGTGGCAGCGGGCTGCACCAGACGTCGTCGCCCGTCGGCTCCATGGCCAGCGCGGAGAACCGGCCCGCGTTCAGCGCGGCCCGGTGGCCGAGCACCGCGCCCTTGGGCCGCCCGGTCGTCCCGGACGTGTACTGCAGCAGGAACGGCGCATTGAGTTCGACGTCCGGCAGTGCCACGGCAGCCGGCGCCGGCGTCGCATCCAGGTCGTGCACGTGGTGCAGCCGCGGCAAGGTCGCGGCCAGCGCGTGCAGCCGGGCCAGCAGGGGCTTGCCCTGCGAGTCGGCCACCGCGTACGCCGCGACGGCGCCGGAACTCTCCAGCACGTACTGCGCCTCGTCGTCGGTCAGCGCCGGGTTAAGCGGCACCAGCACGGTGCCGGCCAGCGCCGAGGCGAGCTCGAGCACCACCCAGGGCCCGATGTTCGGCGCCCAGACCGCAACGCGATCGCCCGGGCCAGTCTCCGCGAGCAGCTCGGCCCCCCGGGTACGGGCGGCAGCGAGCAGCTCGGAGTAGGTCAGATGTCGCAAGCCGCCGTCCGGCCAGCTGATCGCCGGCCGGTCGGGCGCCGCGGCGGCGGCGCGCTCCAGCGCCTCGCCCACCGTCCAGTCGACGAGCTCGGCGCTCTCGTCGGCCGGCCATACCGCGTCAGCCACATGCGGCTCCTACGTCGAGGAACGTTCCCCGGACATGTCGGCGTTCAGGGCCGCCTTGCCCACCAGGCCGGGAATGACAGCACCAAGTTCGCCCGGCGTCCATGCACGGTCCTGGTCGGCGCGCGGCCCGCCGACCCAGCCCTCGTTCACCGTGATCCGCCCGCCCCATACCGAGAACACCCGGCCGGTGATCTCGCGCGATTCCGGGCTGCCGAGCCACACTGTGAGCGGCGCAATGTTCTCCGGCGCCAGCGTGTCGAACCCGCTTTCGTCCTGCCCGGCGAGCGCGCTCATCGCCGGCAGGTCCTCGGTCATGCGCGTGAGCGCAGTGGGCGCGATCGCGTTGACGGTGACGCCGTAGCGGGCCAGCTCGCCCGCGGCGATGATCGTGAACCCGGCGATGCCGGCCTTGGCCGAACCATAGTTCGCCTGCCCCAGATTGCCGAACAGGCCCGACGGCGACGTGGTGTTGATGACCCGGGCGTCAACCGGGAAGCCGCCCTTGGACTGCTCCCGCCAGTACGCCCCGGCGTGCCGGGTCGGCGCGAACGTCCCCTTTAGATGCACCTTGATCACGGCATCCCATTCGGCCTCGGTCATGTTGACGAGCATCTTGTCGCGCAGGATGCCCGCGTTGTTGACCAGCACGTCGAGGCCGCCGAACGACTCGATCGCCTGGCCCACCACGCGTTGCGCGCCGTCCCAACTCGACACGTCGTCGGTGTTGGCCACCGCCCGTCCGCCAGCCGCGACGATCTCGTCGACGACTGCCTGCGCCGGCCCGGCCGACGTGCCCTCGCCGCCGCGAGACCCGCCCAGGTCGTTCACCACGACCTTCGCGCCCTCGGCCGCGAACGCGAGGGCGTGGGCTCGACCGATTCCGCCACCGGCACCGGTCACGACGACGACACGGTCTTCACAGAGTCCGGGCATTGGACTAACCTCCTGCGCGCTTACGTTAGAGTAATAGGTTGCTTGGTTAGATGAATATCACGGCAGAGCGACGGGTGGACGCGATGGTCTACGAACTCACAGACGTGCTCAAGGTCGAGGCCGACGGGCCGGTCCGGATCGTCACGCTGAATCGGCCGGATCAGCTGAACGCGTTCGACGAGGAGTTGCACGAGCAGTTCGCCCGGCTGTGGATGTTCATCGAGGCCGACAACGACGCGCGGGCGGTCGTGCTGACCGGGGCCGGGCGGGCATTCTGCGCGGGCGGAAGTATCGACGATTTCGAACTGTTCCGGCTCGACTTCGCGGCGCGCCGGCGCGCGATGCGCAACGCCCGCCGGCTGGTCGACGAGATGGTCAACGTTCACCTGCCCGTCGTCGCAGCGGTGAACGGTCCGGCAGTGGGCCTGGGCTGCACGTTGAGCACGCTGTGCGACATCGTCTACGTCGCCGACAGTACCTACCTGGCTGACCCGCATGTGACGGTCGCGCTGGTGGCCGGCGACGGTGGCGCCGTGACCTGGCCGGCGTACACCAGCCTGTTGCGGGCGAAGCGCTACTTGCTCACCGGCGATCGGATCCCGGCGGCCGAAGCGGTCGCAATGGGGCTGGCGACCGAAGCCGTCCCGGCCGACCGCCTGCTGCCGGAGGCGACCGCGTTCGCGCATCGCCTCGCCGACTTGCCAGCGCAGGCGGTGCAGGACACGAAAGCGACCCTCAACCAGGTGTTGCGGCGTAACGCCGTCGCCGCGCTGGGCTACGGTCTGGCTGCCGAGAGTCAGTCGCACGACACCGTCGAGTACGCCGCGGTTCCGGAGAAGTTCCGCAGCCGCTAGGCAGTTTCGAAGAGCTTCACTGCGTTGTCGCGCAGGATCTTGCGCTGCTGCTCGGCCGTCAGCGTTGAGACCAGCCCGGCGAACTCGGCCGGCTCGGCCAGCCCCTCGGCGTGCGGGAAGTCCGAGCCCATGACGAGGCAGTCCACGTCGGGCAGATCACGCACGATCTTCGGGATGTCGTCCTCCGGATAGGGCGCGACCCGGACGTGGCGCAGGAAGATCGCGCTGGGTCGCTCGGTCAGCTTGCCGCCGATCCAAGGGCCGTTACGGCCCATGCCACGGCTCTTGTCCATATGCGTGATGAAGTGCGGCACCCAGGAGGCGCCGAACTCCGACACCAGGACGTTCAGCTTCGGGAACCGGCCGAAGACGTTGTCGAAGATCAGCGCGGACAGCGTGTCCTCGACCGGCCGCTCACCGTAGAGGTTGTTCCACTGCCACGCCGACATGTGCCACGAGCCCGGTGCCGGGTCGAGTCCCCACGCCGGCGCGATGTGCTCGTTGTACCAGTTCTCCATGATGTGGAAGGCGACAGTGACGCCAGCCTCGTTGAGGCGGCTCCAGATCGGATCGAAGTAGGGGTCACCCGGCGAGCGGCCGTTCGCCGGACCGGTCGGCAGCAGCACGATCCGCGCGCCCTTGTCGATGATGTACTCCGTCTCGGCAACCGCGAGGTCCAGGTCCCGGAACGACAGCAGCGCCGGCGCGAAGATCCGGCCATCCCGGTTGAAGCCCCACTCCTCGTCGAACCACGTGTTGAACGAGTGCACGTTGGCGAAGGCGGCTGGGATGTTCTTTACGTAGTTCTCGACCGACAGCGCCATCGCCGACGGGAACAGCACGGCCCGCTCGACGCCCTGCTGGTCCATGGCCTTGAGGCGGACGTCGCGGTCGAGGTACTCCGGCCGCATCGGCTCGGGCTGGTAGGTCTCGTCCGGATTGCCGGACGCCATCTGGCGCAGCATCTCCTTCAACGAGCCCGGCTTGTACGCACGGTCGAAGCCGAGCCCCTGCTCGGAGTTGAACACGGCGACGCGGTTGTCGGCGATGATGCGCTCGGTGCCGTCGGGCATCTTGACCGGCGCGATGGCGTGTTCCAGCCACTCCTCCGGGAGGTGCCGGGTGAACGCGTCACGCGTCTCGTAGCAGTGCGTGTCGCAGTCGAACAAGCCGAACTCCAGGGCGGCCATGGCGGGTCCTCCAAGTCTTGCGATGCAGGCAAATCATATAACTGTTTATGCTGTCTCGGCGAGACTCTTCTCGCGCACCGATCCCGGGCGCCAGCACGTCGCCGGCAACAGGGCCGCCCCGCGCGCGCCGGCCGTCGGCGCCAGGCCGCCCGAGCCGACGTTCGTCATGGCGATCCTCGCGCACGAGGCGTGCTCGCGCACTAAGGTCTTATTAATATCACCTCTTTAGCTTAAAGTTGAGGCCCATGCGAGTACGGGTCGATACGACGGTGTGCCAGGGCCACACGCTGTGCGCCATGAGCGCCCCTGGCGTGTTCGTGCTGAGCGACGAGGACGGCCATGCACACGTGCGTGACGCCGACGTGCCTCCCGGCTTCGAGGCCGCCGTGCGCGCTGCCGCTGATTCCTGCCCCGAGCGGGCCGTCGTCATCGAGGACTGAGCCATGCGCCTACAGGACAAAGTCGTCGTCATCACCGGAGCCGGTTCCGGTCTGGGACGCGAGAGTGCGCTGCTGTTCGCCCGGGAGGGCGCGCGGGTCGTCGTCACCGACCTGATCGCCGAACGGGCCGACGAGGTCAGCAAGCTGATTGCCGAGGACGGCGGCGAGTCGCTGCCGGTCGCGGCGGATGTCCGGGTCGAGAACGAGGTGCGCGCCGCCGTTGCCGCCGCGGTCGACTACTACGGCGGGCTGGACGTGATGTACGCCAACGCCGGCGTCGCGATGCCGGGGCTCGGCACTGTCCCGTTCGAGGACGTCACCGAAGAGCAGTGGCACGAGGTCGTCGAGGTCAACCTGACCGGCGTGTTCCTCGCCTGCAAACACGCGGTGCCCCCGATGAAGCGCGCCGGCGGCGGCTCGATCGTGGTCACGTCGTCGGCGGGGGCGCTTGTCGCGTATCCCGGATGGTCGGCGTACGGCGCGTCCAAGGGCGGAGTGAACTCGCTGGTGCGCCATCTCGCCTGGGAGCTCGGCCGGTACGGCATCCGGGTGAACGCGCTGTGCCCGGCCCACGGCATGTCGCCCAACCTGCTGCTGCCGCCGGACGCCCAAGTGGTCGGGCGGTCGTACGAGGAGGTGGCCGGCCCGTGGTCGCCCGCTGATTCGCCGATTCCGCTGAAGGTGGCCCGCCCACCGTCGTTGCGCGACAACGCAAACGTCGCTTTGTTCCTCGCCTCGGACGAGTCGCAGTACATGTCCGGTGTCTGCCTGCCCAGCTGCGACGGCGGCACGTTGAGCCGGGTGGCCATGATGTTCGACCACGCCTGGCAGCAGGCCGTCACCGCGCCGGCAACGTCATGAAGCCCGCACCGTTCGAGTACCACGCGCCGGAGGCGGTCGACGAGGCCGTGACCCTGCTGGATCGCCTCGGCGACGACGCGAAGGTCATCGCCGGCGGCCAGAGCCTGGTGCCGCTCATGGCGCTGCGCCTCGCCCGGTTCGACCACCTCGTCGACCTCAACCCGGTTTCCGACCTGCGCTACGTCCGGGCGGCGGACGGGGTGCTGTCGGTGGGCGCCATGACCGTGCAGGCGACGCTCGAACGCTCCCCCGTCGTGGCTGAGGCGGCACCGCTGGTGGCGCGGGCCGCCCGCCACGTCGGCCATTTCCAGATCCGCAACCGCAGCACCATCGGCGGGTCGTGTGCGCACGCCGACCCGGCGGCCGAGTTGCCGGCGGTCGCAGTGACCCTGGGCGCAGAACTCGAGCTGATCAGCCCGCGGGGCATCCGGCGAGTCACGGCCGGCGACTTCTTCGAGTCGACGTTCATTACGGCGCTGGCCCCAGACGAGATCGTCGCCGCCGTGCACTTTGCGGTGTGGCCGGGCCGAACCGGGTTCGCGATCCGTGAATTCGCCCGGCGGCACGGCGACTTCGCGCTCGCCGGCGCGCTGTGCGGCGTAGCGGTGGACGCCGGCGGCCGGGTGAGCCGGGCCGCGATCGGGCTGCTCGCCCTCGACAGCACCCCCCGGCGCGCGGCGGCGGCCGAGCAAGCGCTCGTCGGCGCCGACGAGATCGACGTCGACGAAGTGGCCGCGCTCGCGCTCGCCGACGCCGACCCGCCGAGCGACGTGCACGCCGACGGTGCGTACCGGCGCCGGGTCGGGACGAAGCTCGTGGCCGAGGCGGTCACCGCCGCGATCGAGGAGGCCCGCCGTGACTGACCTGATCGTCAACGGCCAATCCCGCACCGTCCACGTCGACGCCCGCAAGACGCTGGCCGACACGCTGCGCGAGGACCTCGGGCTGACCGGCACGCACCTGGGTTGCGAGCACGGCGCCTGCGGGGCGTGCACGGTGCTCGTCGACGGCGCCGCTGTCCGCTCGTGCCTGATGTTCGCCGTCCAGGCGGCGAGGCACGAGGTGACCACGGTCGAGGGGCTCAGCTGCGACGGCCTGACCGCCGTGCAGCGGGCGTTCCAGGAAGAGCACGGCCTGCAGTGCGGGTTCTGCACGCCGGGGTTCGTCGTGTCGGTGACAGCGTTCCTGCGCGATAACCCCGAACCGACGGACGACGAGCTGCGGGAGGGGCTGTCCGGGAACCTGTGCCGGTGCACCGGCTACCAGGGGATCGTCAACGCGGCGCGCCGGGCGGCCGGATCATGACCGCCACCGCCGGGCGGTTCGTCGGGCAGTCCGTCCGACGCAAGGAGGATCCCCGGCTGCTCACGGGACGCGGCCGCTATATCGACGACATCGCGGGGCCCGGGATGCTGCAGGCGACGTTCGTCCGCAGCGGCGTCGCGCGCGGCCGGATCGCCGCGCTGGACGTGTCGGCCGCCGCGGCGCTGCCTGGTGTGGCTGCTGTCTTCACCGCCGCCGAGCTGAGCGGCGGGCTCGGCCGGATGTGGCAGACCATGATGGGCCGCGACGCCCCGATGCCGCCCCTGCACGTGCTGGCCGACGGCGACGTGCGCTTCGTCGGTGACCCCGTCGCCGTCGTCTTGGCGGAGTCGCGGTATCTCGCCGAGGACGCCGCCGAGCTGGTCGAGCTGGACATCGAGCCGCTGCCGCCGGTGCTCGACGTGGATGACGAGAGCGGCGAGCTGGTGCATCCCGAGCTCGGCACGAACATCACGGACGTCATTCCGCCGGCGGAGAACCCGGGCGTTACCGCGGCGTTCACGTCCGCTGCGCATGTCGTCGAGGAGACGTTCCACCAGCACCGCTACCTGTGCGTGCCGATGGAGACCCGCGGCCTCGTCGCCCGCTGGGACGCGGGCCAGCTCACGATCTGGGCGTCAACGCAGAGCCCGCACGAGGTGCGGGCGATCTGCTCCCGCGTGCTGGGCGTTCCTGAGCACCGGATCCGCGTCGTCATGGGCGATGTCGGGGGCGGGTTCGGGCAGAAGATGTTCCCGATGCGCGAGGAGCTGGTGATCGTGCTCGCGGCGCGGCGCATCGGCCGACCGGTCAAGTGGATCGAGGACCGCAACGAGAACCTGCTCGCGGCCGGGCACGCCCGCGAGGAGCGCATGACCGTACGCTTCGCGTTCGCCGATGACGCCACGATCACCGCGGCGGCCGCCGAGCAGGTCGAGAACGTCGGCGCCTATCCGTTCCCGGGCAACGGCAGCACGGCGCAGGCGGGAGCGATGATGTTCCCCGGGCCGTATCGGACCCCGCACATGAGCTATGCCGCCCGCGCCGTGCACACGAACACGTGCGGCCGGTGCGCGTACCGGGGGCCGTGGCTGATGGAGACGGTGGCCCGCGAGCAGCTGATGGATCTCGCCGCCCGCCAACTCGCCATGGACCCGCTGGAGCTGCGCCGGCGCAATGTCATCACGAAGGCCGATCAGCCGTTCACCAACGCCGCCGGCATCACCTATGACCTCATCAGCCCGGGCGACACGCTCGAGCAGGCCGCCGAGCTGATCGGCTACGACGAGTTCCGCCGGACCCAGGCCCGGGCCCTCGACGAGGGCCGCTACCTTGGCATCGGCCTGGGCCTGTACGTCGAGCCGTCCCAGTCGCACGGACCGCTCGGCAGCGAGGGAGCGACCGTCCGTATCGAGCCGGACGGCCGGGTCGCGCTGGTCATGGGCACGGCCAGCCATGGGCAGAGCCTGGAGACCACGATGTCGCAGGTGGTGGCCGAGCATCTCGGCTCTGACCTCGGCGACATCACGTTCGTGCAGGGCGACACGGCGTTCGTTCCGTACGGAGCGGGCACCGGCGGCAGCCGCAGCGCGGTCGTGAGCGCCGGGGCCGCCCGCGCGGCGGCGCTGACGTTGCGCGAGCGGGTGCTGCGGGTGGCCGCCGCGGCGCTGGAGGCCGACCCTGCGGACCTGGACGTACGCGACTCGGCGGTGCATGTTCGCGGCGTGCCGACCCAGTCCGTGACGTTCGCGCAGGTCGCCGAGCTCGCGTACTTCGGCCACGGGACGCTGCCCGAGGACACACCGTTCGGGCTGGAGGTGACCGAGCGGTTCAAGGCCCCGCCGTTCACGTTCTCGAATGCCTGCCACGCCTGCACCGTCGAGGTCGATCCGATCACCGGGCAGGTGACGATCCTGCGCTACGTCGTGAGCGAGGACTGCGGCGTCATGATCAACCCCATGGTTGTCGAGGGGCAGATCGCCGGCGGTGTCGTGCAGGGCATCGGCGGGGCGTTGTACGAGCACATGGTCTACGACGCGGACGGCAACCCGTTGACCGCCACGTTCCTCGACTACCTGCTGCCGACGGCCGCCGAGGTGCCCGTTCTCGAGTACGGGCACCTCGAGACGCCATCCGCCCTGCCCGGCGGCGCCAAGGGCATGGGCGAGGGAGGCGCCATCGCGTCGCCACCGGCAATCGCCAACGCCATCAACGACGCGCTCGCGCCGCTCGGCGCGTACCTCAACCGGCAGCCGTTCACTCCCCCGCGCATCGTGGCGGCGATCGAGGCTGCGTCGAGGTGAAACCGCAACAGCGCGGGCGGGCCATCGCCATGACCGCTGACGAGATCGACGGGTTCCTCGCCGCGCAGCGCACCTGCCGGATCGCGACGTACAGTCAGGCTGCCGGCCCGCATCTGAGCCCCGTCTGGTTCGTCTGGGACGGATGCACGGTCTGGCTGCATTCCCTCGTACGGAGTCAGCGCTTCACGGACATCGCCCGCGATCCGCGGGTGTCGGTGCTCGCCGACTACGGCCACGACTACCACGAGCTGCACGGCGTCGAACTCCGTGGCTCCGCGGTGGTGGTCGGTGAGGTGCCGCGCGTCGGCTCGCCGGACGACGCCCTCGCTGAGCCGGAGCGGCTGTTCGCCGCCAAGTACGGCGGTATGACCTACGACGGCCGGCACGCCTGGCTGCGCGTCACGCCGGAGAAGATCGTGAGCTGGGACTTCCGCAAAAACACGTCGCTGCAGGCTTGATCACTACGGGCTCACACGCCGGCCGAAATGATCAACGGCTGGACGGGGCCCGCAGCAGCCCCACGGACGCGTCGAGCAGGTCGGTGATCAGCTCCTCCAGCTCACGAGGGCGCCGAGATCCCGACCGCTCGTAGTCGGACAGCGCGGCCACCGCGACCCGGACGGCCAGCCGGAATCGCCGGCCGAAGACGTCGGCGGGCAACTCGGGCCGGCGGCGTTCGAGCTCCCGCCGACCGCGTCGGAAACTCGACGACGTCTCCGGGTCAACGTGCACTGACCGCACGTGATCGGCCTGCAGCCGGGCCAGGAAGCCGACGTAGTGATTGACGCCGATCTGTTCGGCGAGCGGGCGGATCAGCGCGTCCAGGACACCTCGTAGCTCGTCCGGCCACGACGCGACTGTGTCGAGCAGCTCGGTGCGCCGGGCGTTCAGCACCGGCGCGCGGAACTCGAAGACCGCTCGGACGAGCGCCTCCTTGTCCCCGAAGTAGTACTGGGCTGCGCCGGTGTTACGGGTACCCGCCGCGGCAGCGATCTCGCGCAGCGAGACGGCGTCGAAGCCGCGCTCGGCGAACAGCCGCTCCGCTCTGGTGATCAGCAGATCCCGGGTGTGGCCGCGGGCCAGCTCGGTGGTCATGAACAAAGAGTCTGCCAGGGTCTTGACCCGACTTGGCACACGTGCTTTAAATGACTCGATAACCTGATGCAATCAGTTGGAGGATTCATGTACCTCCCGAAGATCATCTCGGTGGACGACCACGTCCTGGAGCCCGGGGACCTCTGGCTGCGGTACCTGCCCAGCAGGTATCGGGGCGAGGCGCCCCGGATCGTCCGCCTGAAGGGGAAGTTCGGCGGCGGCCCGCGCGGTCAATGGCACGAGGCCGACGACGGGCTGTGGGCCGACATCTGGACGTTCGAGGACCTGAAGATGCCGATCATCCCGGGCTTCGCCGCCGCCGGGAAGGACCAGGACTACCTCGGGCAGCACTGGGACGCGATGACCTACGACGACATGCGACCCGGCTGCTACGACCGCACGGCCCGGCTCGTCGACATGGACGCCAACCACACCGAGGCGAGCCTGAGCTTCCCGACGTTCCCCCGGTTTTGCGGGCAAACGTTCATGGAGCGCGGATCGCGAGATCTCGGGCTCGCGTGTATCCGCGCGTACAACGACTGGATGATCGACGAGTGGTGCGGCGGCGAGGCGTACGGCCGGCTGATCCCCCTGACCCTGATACCGCTGTGGGATCCCGGACTCGCCGCCGCCGAGGTTCGTCGCTGCGCGGGCAAGGACGCGCACGCCGTCGCCTTCTCCGAGAATCCAGCCAAGCTGAAGTTGCCGAGCATCCACACCACGCACTGGGATCCGTTCTTCGCCGCCTGCGAGGAGACCGACACCGTCGTCAATCTTCACATCGGCTCGTCCTCCACGTTCCCGATGACATCGCCGGACGCGCCGCGGGCCGTGTCGCTGGCGCTGACGTACCAGGGCGCGTCGCACGCGTTCGCCGACTGGCTCACCTGCGGGGTGCTCGACCGGTTCCCCGACCTGCGCATGGCGTTGAGCGAGGGGCAGATCGGCTGGATGCCGTTCCTGCTCGAGCGACTGGACAGCGTCTGGGAGGAGCGGCCCGTCTACGGCAACCTCGACGGACGGCTCACCCGACCGCCGAGTAGCTACATCCCGGGCCGGGTGTTCGGCTGCGTCTTCGACGACACGATCGGCCTGGTCCTGCGCGACCGCATCGGCGTCGAGCAGATCATGTTCGAGGTCGACTACCCGCACGGCGACTCGACGTGGCCGAACAGCCTGGCGGTACTGGAGAAGAACGTCGCCGATGCCGGACTCGACGAGCACGAGACGTACCTGCTCGCCCGGGGGAACGCGATCCGCTGCTACGGCCTGCAGCGCTACGGCATTACCGAATAAGTGTGAGCGCTCTCGCGGCCGCCAGGTCGTGGGCTGCGCCGCCAATCGGCGCACGGCGGCACAAGGCGGATTAGAGGGGATTAGAGAGGAGATGCACATGCATGACGTGATCATCCGCGGGGGCGAGCTGGTCGACGGCACCGGCACGCCGGCCCGCCGCGCCGACGTCGCGATCAGCGGCGGGCGCATCGTCGAAGTCGGCAAGATCGACGACTCGGCGCGCAGGACCATCGACGCCGGAGGCCGGGTCGTCGCCCCCGGTTTCATCGACATCCACACCCACCTGGACGTGCAAGGCTTCTGGGATCCCACGCTCTCGCCGTCGCCGCTGCACGGCGTGACGACTGTGATCGGCGGCAACTGCGGCTTCAGCGTCGCCCCGCTCGACGACGACGGGGCCGGCGAGTACCTGATGCGGATGCTCTCCCGAGTCGAGGGCATGCCGCTGGAGTCCCTGCAGGCTGGCGTGCCGTGGGACTGGCGCACCACCGCCGAGTTCCTGGACCGCCTGGACGGCAGGCTCGCCGTCAACGCCGGTTTCATGGTGGGCCACTCGGCGATCCGCCGGGTGGCGATGGGGCCCGCGGCCACTGAGCGCACGCCGACCGACGACGAGCTGGCCACTATGCAACAGCTGCTGCGCGCCGGGCTGGGCGCGGGCGCCATGGGTTTCTCGTCGACGTGGTCGCAGAGCCACAGCGACGCGGACGGACGCCCCGTGCCGTCACGGTTCGCCACCGCCGAGGAGTTGTTCGCACTGGCCGAGGTGACGGGGAAGTTCGAGGGCACGTCCCTGGAGTTCCTGCCCGTGGCGATCCAGAAGGGCGGATTCAGCGACGAGATCGTCGACCTGATGGTCGGCATGTCGGTGGCGGCTCGGCGTCCATTGAACTGGAACATCCTTTCCGTGACGGCCAAGTCGCTGCCCGACGCCTATGCCAAGCTGGCCGTCGGCGACGTCGCCCGCGAGCGTGGCGGAAAGGTCATCGCGCTCACCATGCCGGACACGCCGCCCGCGCGGCTGTCCTTCCGCAGCGGGTTCGTGCTCGACATGGTGCCGGGTCTGCGCGACTTCGTCTTTCTGCCGCTGGACGAGCGGTTGGCTATCCTGCGCGACCCGGCCCGGCGCGCCGAGCTGCGGGCCAAGGCCGAGCAGCCCTCCGACTACAGCCACCTGGTCGACTGGCGCAGCCGGCACATCATCGAGACGTTCAGCCCGGCGACCGCGAAGTACGCCGACCGCGACGTCGGGCAGATAGCCGAGGCTGAGGGTCGCGACCCGTTCGACGTGCTGATGGACATCGTCGTCGCGGACGAGCTCAAGACGACGTTCCGCAATCCGTGGTCGACGCCCACGGCGGACGACTGGCGGGCCCGGGCCGAGATCTGGCGCGACCCGCGGGCGGTGATCGGCGCGTCCGATGCCGGCGCTCACCTCGACATGATCGAGTTCTTCGCGTTTTCGACGATGCTGCTGCAGCACGGGGTGCGCGAGTACCAGGTGGTCGGCCTCGAGGAGGCGGTGCACCTCATCACCGAGGTCCCGGCGCAGCTGTACGGGCTGCACGATCGCGGCGTGCTGCGCGAGGGCGCGGTGGCCGACGTCGTGGTGTTCGATCCGGCGACGGTGGCCCGGGAGCCGGTCGAGACGCGTTTCGACCTGCCCGGTGGAGCCGGCCGCCTGTACGGCGAGGCCGAGGGCATCGGCCACGTGCTCGTCAACGGCGTCGAGATCGTCGCCGGCAAGAAGTACGCCGGCGACTTCCCGGGACGGATCCTGCGTTCCGGGCAGGACACGCGCACCCCCTCGTTGTCTTACAGCGTATAAACTGGCGGGGTGACGTCGTCCGACCTCGTTGCGCGCCGCCCACGTTCGACGCTGACCGAGGAGCAGATCGTCGAGGCGGCGCTGCGGGTGATCCGCGCCGACGGCCTCGACGGGTTGACAATGCGGCGCCTCTCCCGTGAGCTGGGCGTCTCGGCCATGGCGGCCTACCACTACGTCGCGAACAAGCAGGAGCTGCTCGACATCGTCGCGGCGCGGGCGCTCGCGGACATCACCGTGCCCGACACAAGCCTCTCGTGGCACGTCCGGCTGCACATGCTGATCGACCGCATCGATGCCGAACTGCGCCATTACCGCGGCGTCGAGGAGGTGCTGCTCGAGCGGATGCACAGCACGCAGCGGCACGTCATGCGCGCCATGATGGAGTTGCTCGCCGAGGCCGGCTTCGACAATGCCGGCATCGTCATGGCGTACGCAACGGTGCATACCTACCTGTTCGGCCGGTACCGCGTCGCGCTGGCCGGCCCGCCCAACGTGGACCCGCACGTCGGAGACGAGCACGACATCGTGGACCGGCTTCGCCCGACGGTGGCATCGTTACGGGGGCGCGATTACTACGAGTACGGCGTCGAGACTGTCATCGCGGGCCTGCGCGCCCAGCTACGCAAGCAACGTCGCGCCGCGGGAAGGACGTAGTCATGGTCGATGGCGAGCCGACTCTCCTGCATGAGGACGAGGAGCCGCTCGGCGATCCGAGCTTCGAGATCTGGGTCCGCGACGGCGAGCCGATCGTGAGCGGCTCGTACTTCGTGCATCCGCCGCTGCGCGCGGTCGGCGCGGAGTGGGACCCGCAGCGGCCCGGCCGGCTGCTGGTACGCGCCGACGACGGGTCCGACTGGTTCGCCGACGCGGTACCGCAGGCCGGTGCCGTCAGCGTGCGGCTGCGCCCGGTGAGCGGCAGTCACCGCGCGTACAAGCCGGAGGACTGACCTCGCCGTCTCGGTCCCGATGATCTTGGACTTGTGGCAACCAGGAACGACCCGCTCCGTCGGCCGCTGTCAGGCGCCCTTCGCGTTGCCGGGCGGTTCACCGATGTGCGGGAACAGGTCGAGGAACGCTCCGACGGTCACCCGTTGCCGGACGCTCTCTTCCTCCCCGTCGAAGAGCTCGTGCAGCGTTTTCTGGGTGTGGCCGTACGTGCCCTCCAGGTGTGGATAGTCGCTGCCGAACATGACGTTCTGGTAGCCCATCGACGTAACCGCGTCGACCGCCGTCTCATCGTGCTGGAAGGACACGTACACCTGTCGGTAGATGTACTCCTTGGGCAGCAGCGACAGCTTGGGCCGGACGAACATGCCGTGCTGGCGGTAGCCCTCGTTCATTCGGTCGCCGAGGAAGGGCGCCCACGCAGCACCGCCCTCGGAGATGAGCACGCTCAGGCCCGGATGCCGGTCGAGCGCCCCGCCGGCGATGAGCTGGGTCGTCGCGCGCTGGCCGCCGTATGTCGTCTCGACGTAGTTGATTACCGCACCGCCCGGGCCGCGGTACAGGACGGTGGTGCCGTCGGTGCCGATGTGGATCGTCAGGACCAGCCCGGCCTCTTCGATCACCGCCCACAACGGCTCCCAGTAGTCGCTGTTGTAGGTGGGCTGGCCGGCCGGCGGGACGGTCGGCATGTACACGGCGTAGTGGCCGCGTTCCTTCGCACGATACGTCTCGGCAACCGCGTCCTGCACGTCGAGCAGGGGAAGCATCGCCGTCGCGATCAGCCGGTTCGGCGCGACGTCCTGGATCTCGGCCAGCGCCCAGTCATTCAGGGCCTTGCAGCCCTCGCGGACCAGCACCGGGTCCTTGATCATGTTCGCCCACATGCCCAGTGACGGAAACGTGACCTCGCCCCAGATGCCTTCCTGGTCGAGATCCTTCAGGCGCTCGTGGGTGTTCATGGCGCCGGGCGGCCGGGCGCTCAGCGTCTCGATGGTTTCGCCCTTGAACTCGCCTTCCTTGATCGGTCTCGGCAGCGGGCGTTCGATGACCTCGCCGTCGATGTGGACGGTCTCCTTGTCGCCGCTCTCGCTCTTCACCGACCGGGGCATTCGCTCAGCAAGTGCCGGCGGCAACGTCTTCTGGAACAGGTCGGCCGGCTCCAGGAAGTGCGAGTCGCCGGAGTTGGCCCAAATCTTCGGCTCCATAGCTGAATTTTACGCTGTAAGACAACTCAGTCAAGGGCCACCGCTCAGCCTTCGTCGTTCACCCAGCGGAACTTCGAGTTGAGTCAGGAGCCCCGGCGGATCTGCCCGCCCACGGAGAAGCGAACGGCGACGCGGCCGCCGGGCGGCGCGATCTCGCCTTCTGCGACGACGAAACGTCGCCCGCGATGGGTGACCTCGGCAGCGACGTGCGCCACGGCGCCCCCGGCCGCGACGGCACGGTAGTAGTTGACGACCAGGTCCAGCGGCACGAGCCGCTCGCCGTCGTCGAGAACGGATCGTTGCGCGTCGGTCGCGACGAGATGGGCGATCATCCCGACGACGCCGCCGTGCACGGCACCGAAGCTGTTCGCGGTCCCCCGTCCGGGTGCGAGCGTCCACTGCGCGCCGCCGTCGCCGACTGTCCGCGCGATGACGCCGAGCAGGCGGTGCACCGCCAGCGGCTCGACGAGCGGCGATGCCCGGGCGAGCGGCCGGTCGGACGGCGGTGCCGGCCGGTCCAGCACCCGCAACGCGCGCATGGACGTGACGGCGAGCAGTTCGTCGCGATCGTCGACCAGCTCGCCCCGGGCCAACCCGCCCTCGTCGTCGACGACGTCGGCCTCGGCCCGGCCGTCCACCCAGCGCGTACCCACCGGTATGGGACGCACGAACTCCACGCGCATCTGCGCGGTGAGCGTCGAGCCTGGTCCGGTCAGCGCGCTCGCGACTGCGCCACCGCAACAGCAGTCCGCGATCACCGCGAGCGCCCCGGGCAGCATTGCCCCGAAACCGTCCAGAAGCGCGGGCCCGCTCGCGAGCCGCGCGGTCGACGAGCCCGGTGCCACGCCGAGCACAGTCATACCCAGCGCCTCGTGGGCCGGGACCGGCCGGCCGTCCCGGCCCAGACCGCGCCGCAACGGCTCGAGCGCGTCTGCGCTCATGCAGGTTTCCCGGGAACTGGCCGTTCCGGCAAGCTGAGGGCGGCGGTCATGACGTCGCCGGACGGCCCGTCGGCACCACGCCGTAGAGCCCGGGCAGCGCCTCGACGAGCTCCTCGGCCGTTACCGCCTGCCCGGACGAGCCGACGTACTCGGCGGCGATCGTCCAGCCGCGCAAGCGCTGGACGTGGTTGCTGTCGATCCGGAACACCTGCCCGGTCAGCCATCCCGCGGCGTCCGAGGCGAGGTAGGCGACGAGGCCCGAGGCGTTGGCCGGATCGCGCGCATCGAAGGCCTCATCCGGGCCCGCCTCGACCCCGGCGATGCCCTCCGTCATGCGGGTGCGCGCGAGCGGCGAGATGGCGTTGACGGTGACCCCATAGCGGCGCATCTCCAATGCAGCGATCGTCGTCAGCGACACGATGCCCGCCTTGGCCGCACCGTAGTTCGCTTGGCCAACCGTGCCGAACAATCCCGTCCCGGATGTGGTGTTGATGACACGCCCGGCGACGGGCTCGCCCCGCTTGGCGGCGGCTCGCCAGTACACGCAGGCCTGCCGGGTCAGCGCGAACGTGCCCTTGAGGTGCACCGCGATCACGGCGTCGAATTCGTCCTCGCTCATCGCGAAGAGCATGCGGTCGCGGATGATCCCCGCGTTGTTGACCACAATGTCCAGGCGGCCGAACTGCTCCACCGTGCCGTCGACCAGCTTCTCGACCGCGTTCCAGTCGGCGACGGAGACGTCGTTCGCGACCGCGTGCCCGCCCGCCGCGGTGATCTCCGCGACGACTTCGTCGGCCGGTGAATCGACGGTGTCCTCGCCGTGCAGGCCGGCCCCGATGTCGTTGACGACGATTCTCGCTCCCTGCCGAGCCAAGGCAAGGCAATGCGCTCGGCCGAGGCCGCGGCCTCCGCCGGTGACAATGGCGATCTTGCCGTCCAGCAAACCCATATCGCTACTCCATCTGCTCGGTTTTCCAGGCGGCCTGCTCGGCCAATGCGCCGGCGTATCGCACGCGGGCAGCTTCCACACGCCCCGGTATCCACTGGGTCGGCCACAGGCCCGGCGACGGCGCGTATCCCTTCAGGATCTGCTTGGCCGCCGTCGCCACGTGGGCCTCGGTCGGGCCGTCCCAAATGCCGTAGCCGGGGGCGAGCTGCCAGAGCCTCGCGAGTGGCGTCTCGTCGGACGTGCCCAGCGCGCCGTGGATGTGCACGGCCCGTTCGACGACGTTGCGAACCACCTTCGCCGACAGGACCTTCGCGACCGCGATCTCGCGGCGGACCTCGTGCGTATAGCCGTGCCCCTCGTCGATCTTCCACGCTGTACGCAGTACGAAGAGCCGGAACTGCTCGATCTCGGCGTAGGATTCGGCGATCGCCTCCTGCACCATCTGCTTGTCGGCGATCAGGCCGGTGCCGCTGCGCCGGGACAGCGCGCGCTCGCACATCATGTCGAAGGCGAACTGCGCTTGGCCCACGGCGCGCATCGCGTGGTGGATTCGCCCGCCGGACAGCCGCGTCTGGGCGATGAGGAACGCCTCGCCCTCCCCGCCGAGCAGGGCATCGGCCGGAACTCGGACGCCGTCGTAGCGGACGTGCGGGTGGTCCATGCC
The DNA here is from genome assembly GCA_046734095.1 of Actinomycetota bacterium. Lineage (GTDB taxonomy): Bacteria > Actinomycetota > Actinomycetes > Mycobacteriales > Jatrophihabitantaceae > DASXRA01. The sequence continues at coordinate 24,932 of JBKPQM010000037.1, forward strand.
GTCGTCGGGTTCGCCCATGTACCGCGTCTTGCGCAGGATGGTGATACCGGGTGTCTCCCGTGGCACGAGGAACATCGACATGCCTTTGTACGGCGAGACGTCCGGGTCAGTGACAGCCATGACGATGTAGAACGCGGCGTGCTCGGCGTTGGAGGTGAAGAACTTCTCGCCGTTGATCATCCAGTCGTCGCCGTCGCGCTCGGCGCGACAGCTGAACAGCGTCGGGTCGGCGCCGGCGTGCGGCTCGGTCATCGAGAACGCCGAGAACAGCTCACCGTCGAGCAGCGGCCGCAAGTAGCGGGCCTTCTGCTCCGCGGTGCCGTGGTGGGCGATGATCTCGGCGTTGCCGGTATCGGGGCCCTGCACTCCGAACAGCGTCGGTCCCCACTGGTACGGCGCGAGGATCTCGTTCATCAGCGAGAGCTTCACCTGGCCGTAGCCCGTGCCACCGAGTTCCGGGCCGAGGTGGCAGGCCCACAGGCCGCGGTCCTTCACCTGCTGCTTGAGTGGGTCGACGACCTTCTTCAAGAACGGAGGTGGCACCCGGTGATGCCAGTGCGGCCACAACAGCTCGATCGGCGCGACCTCGTCACGGACGAAGGCACGCATCCACGCGAGTTTTTCCTCGAACTCGGGCTCGGTGCGGAAGTCCCAGGCCATCAGGCAATCGCCTGCCGAGCTCGGTCGAGCATCTCCGGGACGCCGGCCGCCGCCCGGGCACCGGCCCGGCCCGGGTCGCCGCGCTTGGCCGCGTTCTTCGCTATGAGCGCAGACACTGCAGCGAGCTTGTACAGCATCAACCCGGTGAACCAGCCGAGGTTCGGGACGTCCGGCCCGGCGGCGTTCCGGTACACGGCCAGTAGCTCGTGCGGCGACGGCATGCCGGGCGCGTGCCGCTGTGCGCTGGGGTGCAGCTGGGGATCAGCGGTCAGGAGGAACCAGGCCAAGTCGATGCGCGGGTCGCTGCGCGCCCAGATCTCCCAGTCGATCACGGCGCGGACGCCGGTTCCCGCGCTGAGACAGTTGCCGAGCCGGAAGTCGCCGTGGATCAGCGATGACGGGACGGCGGCGGGCAGCGAATCGCGCAGCCGTGCTGCACAGTCGTCCGGTCCACCGGTGAGCTCCTCGGGAACGGTGGCCAGCGCGTTCGCCCAGCGCTCGACCTCGTCCGCGATGGTGACCTCGGGCTCGTCCCCCAGCCCGGCGTCGGCCGGCGCAACGGCGTGCAGCGCCGCAAGCACGCGCGCCGCGCTGTGCGCCCGGCCGGTGAGTATGACCGGCGGCGGCAACGCTTCGTCCACGCCGGGGTCGATGTTCGGGTCGATCGACTCGCCTGGCACGAACGTCATGGCGAAGAACGGCGGTGTGTCCGGGGGATCGCCGACGTCGTCGAAGAGCACCGTCGGCACGCGCACGCCGGGACGGCCATCGAGGGCGCGCAGCAACCGGGCCTGCCGCAGCACGTCCCGGTTGCGCACCGGTGCCAGCCCGGGCGGCGCCGCCTTCACGACGACGCGGTCGAGCCGGTCCGACTCGATCTCGGCGAGGAACGTGAGGCTGGACGCGCCGCCCGACAACGCGTCGAACGAGCGCAGGGTGGCGCCCGGCCGCCACTCCGCCACTGACTTGACGACCCGGTCGCCCAGCTCGTCGCGCGCCTCGGCCACGGAGCTCCCTTCCGTTGAGGTATCAGTAAAATAGTTCTACTATTTTAGCTAGTCAACGCTTAGGCGGTAGCCGTGGCGAAGTCCCTTGCCGAACTGCACGATCTCTCCGGACGCGTGGCGCTCGTCACGGGCGGCAGCCGCGGGCTCGGTCATTGCATGGTGCGCGCGTTCGCCGAGGCCGGCGCCGATGTGGTGATCGCGAGCCGCAAGCTCGACGCGTGCACGCAACTGGCCGGGGAGATCGCGCAAGAGACCGGACGGTCCGCCCTCCCCTACGCCTGCCACGTCGGCCACTGGGACGAGCTCGACGGGCTGGTCGACGCCGCGTACGACCGCTTCGGCCGGGTCGACGTCCTGGTGAACAACGCCGGCATGTCGCCGGTGTACGACCACGTCGGCGACGTGTCCGAGAAGCTTTGGGACAGCACGCTGTCCGTCAACCTCAAGGGCCCGTTCCGGCTGACCGCGCTGGTCGGCACGCGCATGGCCGAAGGGGACGGCGGCTCGATCATCAACGTCTCGAGCATCGGTGCGATCCATCCCACGCCGGACATCGCGCCGTACGCAGCGGCCAAAGCGGGCCTCAACGCGGTGACGATCGCGTTCGCGCACGCTTTCGGGCCGACCGTCCGGGTCAACGGCATCATGCCCGGCGGGTTCCGCACCGACATCACCAAGGCGTGGGACTGGGACGCATTCGCCGCAAACGCTCAACGCTTCGCGCTGCGCCGCATCGGCGAACCGGAGGAGATCGTGGGCACCGCGCTGTATCTCGCCAGCGATGCGTCGAGCTTCACCACCGGCGCGATCATCACCGTGGACGGAGGCGTACCCGCATGAGCGCACTGGACGGCAAGCGCGCCCTGGTGACCGGGGCCGGGCAGGGCGTGGGCCGGGGCATCGCGCTCACGCTCACCGCCGAAGGCGCGGCGATCGCCCTACTCGGGCGCACCGAGACCAAGCTGCGCGGCGTCGAGAAGGAGATCGCCGAGCTGGGCGGATCGGCCTCCGTGATCGTTGGCGACGTGACTCGTCCGGACGACATCGCCCGGGCGGTGCGCGAGACGGTCGACGCGCTCGGCGGCCTCGACATCCTCGTGAACAACGCCCAGATCCCCGTGCAGGGCTCGCTGCTGTCGGTCACCGACGAGGACTACATCGCGTGCTGGGAGTCCGGGCCGCTCGCGGCGTTTCGGCTGATGCGCGCGTGCCGCCCGCACCTGGGCGAGGGCAGCGTAGTAATCAACCTGGGCAGCGGCACGAGCGCCAACCCGCTGCCGATCGGCCGCGGTGTGTACGCGTCGGCGAAGGCCGCGATCGCGACGCTCAGCCGGGTCGCCGCGACCGAGTGGGGGCCGGACGGGATCCGCGTGCTGACCGTGATGCCGGCGGCGACCAGCCCCTCGGCGGAGGCGTGGGCGGCAGCCAACCCGGACGAGTACGCGCGCAGCCTGCAGAGCATCCCGTTGCGCCGCCTGGGCGACCCGGTCCACGACATCGGCCGCGTCATCGCATTCCTGTGCAGCCCGGCGGCCGGCTACGTCACGGCGACGACCATCACCGTCGACGGCGGGCAGGCCTACCTGCGCTGAACTACACTGCCGCGGCCAGGCCGCCTGCACGAGCCCCCAGGTACCGACCTTCAGGCGCGCGCGGGCCGAGCTCTTCGCGCGAGCGCTCATCGCCGAACGTCTGCCCAGGCGCAGCGGGGTCAGGTGTCAGCGCGCAGGACCATCCCCTGCGCGTTGAAGAAGAAGCCGCCGGGGGTGAGCAGCGCGACGCGCGCGTCCGGCACCTGCCGTGCGCCGGCCCGCCCGCGCAGCTGGGTGATCGCCTCGCGCACGTGCCCGGCGCCCTGGGTGCCGCCCTCGGAAAGGCTGCCGCCGTGCGGGTTCACCGGCACCCGCCCGTCGATGAGCACCCGGTTCTCGTCCTTGTCCCAGTGCTGTACCAAGTAATCGCCGGCCTCGCCGGGCCCGCACAGCCCGTAGCTCTCGAAGCAGCGCAGCGCGACGATGCTGAACCCGTCGTAGGGCAGGAACACGTCCATGTCGCCGGTCCACACGTCGCTCTTCGCGCGCAGGTCCCTGGCCACGACCGACTGGCCGGTCGCGTCGAGGTCGGCGGCGAGATACTCCTCGGGATGCGCGGTCATGCCCATCGTCGCCGCGTGAATGAGCACCGGCGGCTGCGGCAGGCCGCGCGCCTGCTCGGTGGTCGTCACGACGAACGCGTCGGCGCCGTCGATCGGAATGTCCATGTCCAGCAGAC
>JBKPQM010000038.1:0-6801 GCA_046734095.1 Actinomycetota bacterium
GCTCACGATCGAGCGCGAGATCGCCCCAGCCCGGAATGTTCGTGGCGAGCGCAATGCCATCGTCGCTCGGGATGCCGATCGTGCAGGCTCCGACGGCGGCCAACTGACGCCCCGGTGCGCTGCTCCCGAGCAGAGCCTGCGCAGCCGTGAGCGCTCGCTCGAGGCTCGCCTGCGCACCGTCCAAGGCGCGGGTGTCGATCGTGACGGATCCGAGCCGGCGACCGGTCAGATCGGAGACGGCGCCGGCAATCTTGGTGCCGCCGAAGTCCAAGCCCAACACGACCGGTGAGTGCACTGCAGGCTCCCTCGAATATTCGATGGGCCTCGTAACTGATAGGAAGGTAGACTATCGATTGCACGACTGCAAGACTTGCCGGTGCGCCGACCCGCCACTATTTGGCAGCAAGGAGGACGCGCGTGACCGTGGTGGCAACTGGCGGTCCTCCCGGGCGGCCGCAACTGATCCGAGCGATAAACGAGCAGTTGATCCTCGACTGCGTCCGACAAGCCGGCACCGTTTCCCGCACTGAGCTGGGTCGGATGTCTGGATTGTCCAAACCGACCGTGGCGCTCGCCCTGACCAACCTCGAGCGGGCGGGCTTGGTCCGGGCCGCTGGCGTACGCACGGGGGTACCTGGTCCGGCGGCAAGTCTGTACGAGGTCCGCCCAGACGTGGGATTCGTCTTGTCCCTCGACGTGGGTGGGCAGTTCTTGCGCGGGGCGATCAGCGATGTGTCTGGAGCGGTTCGGGTCAGAAGCGCCGTCGAGGCGCAGGCCGCGAACGGGCACGGCCGGGTAGACGAACTTGTCCGGCTGGCCGAGCGCCTGCGGGCGGAGGCCGGCATCGATGCCGCTGACGTCATCCAGACGGTGTTGGGCAGCCCCGGCGTGTACAACCCGCAGCGCGACGCGCTCGGCTTGGCCGGCCTCCTGCCCGAGTGGGATAAACCCATCGTGCTGACCGAACTGCGTCAAGCGTTCGGCGCGACCCTGATGCTCGAAAATGACATCGACGCCGCCGCGCTCGCCGAGCGAGCCCACGGTCACGGCCGCGATGTCGACTCCTTCGCCTTCATTTCGATCGGTACCGGTATAGGGATGGGCCTCGTCATCGGCGGCCAACTGTATCGCGGCGCCCATGGCGCCGCCGGCGAGATCGGTTTCCTTCCGATCGGCGGGGGACATGGCTCCGATGCAAAGGATGCCCGGCGGCGCGGCACGCTCGAGGCCGCGGCATCGGCGGCGGGCATCGTTCGTGCGGCCCGCCGGGCGGGTCTACGAGGGCGCGCCTCCGCGCGAGAGGTCTTTGCGTGTGCCGGCAACGGCGATGAGCGTGCCGTTAACGTGGTGTCGGACGAAGCGAAGCTCATCGCCCAGGCAATATGTGCAGTCGTCGCCGTCGCCGATCCGGAGTTGATCGTCCTCGGTGGTGGCGTGGGCCAAGCGGCGGGCTTTCTCGAAGCGGTGGCTCGTGAAGTGCGCCGAACCGCGCCGGTTCAACCAGAGCTGAAAGTGAGTGCGCTCGGCGCGGACGCGGTGGTCGACGGCTGCCTCGCGGCTGGCATCGACCGGGCCTGGAACCGTCTCATGGCCGCGCTTCTGCCCGATGTCGGCGAGCCGCTGGAGCGTGGCCACGCGCCTGCCGCCGTCCTCCCGCCGACCTGACGAGTGGACGCAGCCGCCGTCCGAGCGCCTGTGCGACTGACCGAGCTCAGCGCCCGTACACCGAGACGTGCGAGGTGCTAGTCGCGGTGAACGGCTCGCGTTGCCAGCCGGCCCACCTATGCTTCAAGCGCAGCCCGGCTATGCGGGCCATCAGGTCGATCTCACTCGGCCACGCGTAGCGCAGCACCACCGGGTATATTCGGGCACCCCGGCTGGACAAGCTGACGTGGGCCCGCTCGAGCCGTTGCCGGACGGCGTCACGGCGACACACTTCCAGGACCACCTCATCCAGGTCAACTGCCTCGGCCGCCACGTACTGATCGCCCCGGAACCGGCTCGGGTCGGGGACGAATGCCTCCACGACAAAGACACCACCATCGGAGAGATGAGCAGCGACGTTCTCGAAGCAGCGCACTTGATCATCTTGAGTCGCCAGATTGAACAACGTGTTGTAGACGAGAAAGACCAGCGCGTAGGAGTCCTCGACCGGGACGTCCGCGAAATCGCCTATCGTTACCGCAACCCGGTCACCGCCCGGTTTGCTGCGCAGTTTGGCGACCATCTGGGGTGACACCTCGATGCCGTCAACGCGTACGCCCCGAGCCGCCAGCGGCAACGCCACCCGCCCGGTTCCCGCGGCCAACTCGAGGGCCGACCCGCCTTGCGCAAGATCCGCTAGAAGCTCGACCGTCGCAGTGGTGTCTTCGCGCTCAGGCCCGTCGTCGTAGACCTCTGCGAAAAGCTCACCGAACGTCGTTGGCTCGTATTGCACTCGTTCATGTCAACGGCGTGGGCAAATAAACGCAATCGGATTTTGCGCCGCGGACACGGAGGGCGAGGCCGACTGGCCCCGGCGGCCCCAGCTGCGCGAGTATGGGCGCACGTCTGGAGGGGGCCGGGATGCCGTGGTTTCCGGACTTCGTCGGTGCGGTAGAGCTGGCGCGCCGGCAGACTCGCGCTGCCAGTCAGGCCGACCCGGTCGGGCAGTACGTCACAGCGCTCAACCGAGGCGATACCCGCGATCTTGAGGACGTCTGGCAAAGCGAGGTAGTGGTCTACGACCCTCACGCCGGCGAAGTTCGAGGCCACCGGCAGCTGCGACAATTCGTCAAGCGGAGCCAATCCATGCTGGCCGAGCGCCGCGCTCGTATCGAGACGGTGGCCTCCACCGTCGTTGGGGACCGGGGCGTCGTCGAGCTGCTCGTGCACCTGATCGCTGATGGGCGGGAGATCGCGTGGCCGGTCGCGATCGTCGCGGAATCCGCCGACGATCGTTCGGTGACGTTCCGCTCCTACTGGAGCGAACGGTCGATCTACGGGCGGCACAACCTCCGGCCGCCCATCCTCAAGCCCGGGCCGGCACACCCCGGTGACGTCGTCGGCCGTTACCAGGCCGCGCTCGCCGCGGGGGACCTCGAAGCGGCGGTCGGCAGCTTCGCCCCGCATGGATATTTCCGCGAGCCCAGTGGATCGCCATCCACCCATCGCGGCGCCGCGGAACTCCGGTCGTACTTCCACCGATGCTTCAGCGCCGGCGGTGGCATCCGCCTGGAGCACTGCGCCGTGACGGACGACGGCGTCCGCTGCGCCCTCGAGTACAACTGCGTTCGCTGGGGCAGCCACGACATTCCGCCCCAGGCCGGAATCACGATCCACGAGCGCGACCCGGGCGGACTGCTAGCCGCTGCCCGTGTCTACGACGATGTCGAAGCGCCCTTCGAGCACGTCTGACGGCGGAGCCACGATCGTTCATCCAGACATTACTGGTATTGCTGCCGAAACGGAGGAGGATCGTCGCGGGCCGGCGCCGCCAAGCGCGGGCACGCGCGCAGAGGGGAACCATGCGCCGCGGGATTCTCACTGTGTCCTCGTCCTGCTCGCCTCGGTGCTGACCGGACCACGGCCAGACCGAGCGCGGGCGCCGGCAACTAGGAATGGCGTCGAGGATCGCGGCGGAACTCTTCGACGAGGAGGCCTGGAGCCGTCTCGTGATGCAAGACATTCAAACGCACGAGATGCAGGTGCGCTGAGCGTGCTTCCCAGCACCCTCAACTTCCTGGCCTACCTGCGCACCGGTCAGGGTGACCTCGCGGCGGCGGAGCGATTGCTGGACGAGGCTGACCCAATGACCGCAGCGACGGGCAACGCAAGGATCGTCAACGGTAGGTTGCTGCTCGCGGCCTATCGCGGCGACGGTCGGGCGGCCGAGACGCTCGGGGGCAGCCACCGTCGACAGGTCGCGCGTGAGCGGGGCGAGGGCTTGATCCTCATCTTCGTCGACTACGCGGGCGCGCGTTCGAGGCGTGTCGGCCCGGGCGGAAACGCCCTGCTCGTCGTGCTTCCTGTGCTGGAACTACCGGTGTTCGAGCGGGTTGGCGGCCAGGCGCTGGTCGATTCCGGAGCGCACCGCTGCGGCCGCCTGGCTGGTCGGCTTCCGGTCGGCCTGGTCGCGGAAGCAGGCGAGGAACTCCTCCGCGAGACCGAGCCGGGGATACCGAGCCATCACCGCGGCCTGCACCTCCTCCGGGAAATCTTCTGGTCCGCGACCAGATATGTCGAAGCCGGTCGAGCGTTCCAGCAGAAAACCCTCCGGGTCGAGGCGCACGTCAACGGAGTCGGCCATGTGCGCCACGATGACCTCCACGACGCGCCGGCGGCGCGGCCGGGGCCAACCCGCTCCGGCCGCGAACATCGCAGCCACGTGGCCACCGGCGAATTCGAATGGCAGCCTGTGATTGTCGAACTCAGTCAGCAGGCCCAGGTCGTGCAGGACCGCGGACACGTAGAGCAACTCGTCATCGAAAACGATCTCCCGGGCCGCCGCGAAGGACGCGGCCCACAGGTACGAGCGGACCGAGTGGTTAAGCAGCGCTGGTGAGCAATACTCGCCCGCGATATCGAGCGCCGCCCGGCAAGCAGCGCTGTCCGGCATCGGCGGTAGTTGCACCGAATCCTCTCTCCTTTCCGGCAGTTGTCCTCCGCTATTCCTGCGACGGCTTGGCGTTTCGTATTCGTCGTGCCAGTTCCACCACTGGTATGGCGGGGTTTGGGGGTAGCCCTCGGGTGAGTCCTCCCACTCCTCCTGCCGGCCGAGCGCGGTCAGGTCGAGGTAACTCCAGGTGCTGCCCAATGCCTCGTCGCCGCGGTTGTTGACGAAGTAGGTGCGAAACACGCGGTTGCCATCGCGGATGAACGCGTTCGTACCGTGCCATTCGTCCACGCCGAAGTCGGCGTCGAACTCGTCAGTCAGACTGTACCAGGGCATCGTCCAGTCCATTCGGGTCTTCAGCCGGGCAATGTCCGGCTGCGGCGCGCGGGAGACATATACGAGAGTCGTGTTCCGCGCATTCAAATGGGCAAGGTTCGCGACCTGATCAGCCGTCAGGGAACAGCCGACACACGCGTGATCGGGCCACCCGTTGCAAGCCAGGATCGAAGAAGGCGCGGTACACGATCAGCTGACGGCGGCCCGCGAACAGGTCAAGCAGGCTGGCCTTACCTTCCGGACCTTCGAACTCGTAGTGTTTCTCCACCGCCAGCCACGGCATCCGCCGACGTTGGGCGGCCAGCGCATCCCGGGCTCGGGTTAGCTCCTTCTCTTTCGCTAGCAGTTGCGCGCGCGCCGCGTCCCATTCCTGCGGGGACACGATTTGGGGCGTCGGAAATTGCTTGGCCATGCTCACCTCCGGTTGCGTTGTCCGGCCTGGCATTTCACCCGCCGAGATGATGTTTCAATGCGACAAGGGCGCCGTCCCAATCGCGGGCCAGCGCGGCCAAGAACTGCTGAGCCACCTGCATCGGCGCCGAGTGCAGCCGGTAGCGCACCCGGCGCCGCTCGCCCGGTTCGGCGGTCACCAGGCCGGCGTCGGCCAGCAGCGCGAGGTGCTTGGCGATCGCCTGCCGGCTAATCGGCAGCCGGGTGGCGAGGTCCGTGGCGGTAGCCGGACCGTCCGCGGCCAGCGCGGCCAAGATGGCGCGCCGGGTCGGGTCGGCCAGCGCGGTGAAGACCTGCTCGGCGACCGCCTCGATGTCAGCCGGCATCGAGGTAGTCGACCAGCTCGCCCAGTTCGCGGGTCCACCCCTGAGCGTGATCGTCGTACAGCTCGTGGTAAGCCTCGTCCGGCAGTTGGGCGAAGCCGGATTCGACCACCCTCAGCCGCGTGCCTGACGCGATCGGTTCGAGCGTGAACTCGACATAGGTACGCCGTGGATCGCCTTGGGGCAGCCCGTATATCTGCCAGCTGAACGCGAACGCCGTCGGCTCGTCCACCCGTTCCACCCGCAGATCGACCGTGTCGCCACCCGTCCAGCTCAGCCACGCCGACCCATCCGGACGCAGTTCGATCGCCGCGGCGTCACCGAACCACGCAGCCAGTCCCTCGGCGGTGGTGAGCGCCGCCCACACCGTGCCAGGTGGATGAGCCAGATCCAGTGTCCGCTCGATGCGATCGGGGAAACCCATCACAGCTCCAAACTAGCGGCGGCAGCGCTCTCCGGACGTGCAGATAATCAGCCGGCGAGCGGATCCACCCGAGCAGTACGCGAATCCAGCCGGTCGGCTAGGCGCTGCCGGCGCTGTGCCGACGCGCGCAGGAATGCGGCGAACCGGATGCGGGCGCGGGATTCACGCCGAGCGCGGTCGGCGAGAACGGAAGCGTTCGGCTGGGCCGACCGAGCGCGGTCGCGCACCGCGTTGACGGCGATATCAGCTGCTGCGGGAAGCATCTCCGTTCTCCTTCCAGGTGCTGCGCGGCCGGCTCAGCCACGTCATATAGCAATCGATCGGTTGCCATATTATGGCAACTAACTGGTTGCGTCAAGGTGGTGTCCATCCTGGGATGGAACTCGACATCCACCTGCGCGCCGATGTGCTCTGGTCGGTTGCTGTGGAGCATTACTTCACCACGACGGAATCACTGGCAAACAGGAGGTGCACGATGTCGCACGGTGGGCCAAGCTCAACATCCCCCGACGCGTCCGCTCTGAGGGCGGAGGCACGGCGATGGGTTCGCAGAAAGCGGATCCTCTACACGATCCTTGGGATCTACGCGGTCCTGAGCCTGATGTGGTTCGCCATCGACATGGCCGACGGGACGGAGAGTCGCTGGTTCTACTGGCCGATGCTCGGCACCGGGG
>JBKPQM010000039.1:0-49568 GCA_046734095.1 Actinomycetota bacterium
CGACGTGCCTACTCTGCCCACCGGCCAAGACAGCGCCGGGTTCGGTGGGGCCCGCATCGACGGTCTTGGGCTCATGACCGGGCACGGCGACGGGGCCGGCGGCATCCAATTGCAAGCCAGCGTCAACAACATGCAAATGACGAACAACGTGCTGGAGAACAACGGCGGAGTCTTCGCCGGAGGCATCGGCATCGGTCAGCCGTTCGTGCACGCGAGCCACAACTACAACGTGCGGGTCGCCAACGATCGGCTGATCGGCAATGGCGGGCTGACCTCGTCCGGTGGTCTGGGGATCTTCTACGGATCCAACAACTATGACGTGGCGAACAGCATCTTCTGCTCGAACTTCGGCGTCGAGTACGGCGGTGGGCTCTCGCACATCGGGCTCAGCCCCGGCGGCAACATCCACGACAACAAGATCTACTACAACGAGGCCGTCGACAGCGGCGGCGGGATCGCGATCGAAGGCGAACTGGTCGTCGGCGGTGGCACACTGAGCGCCGGGTCCGGGTCGGTCAACGTCGACCGCAACCTGATCCAGAGCAACACCAGCACGCTCGACGACGGCGGCGGCATCTTCGTCCTCGACGCCCTCACGCAGCCGATCAACATCCGCAACAACATGATCGTGGACAACCTTGCGGCGGATCTGGGTGGCGCGATCGCGCTCGACGACGCGTCGAACATGCGGATCGTCAACAACACGATCGCGAACAACGTGACCACGGGATCCTCGGAGAACTCCGCGATCGGAGTGCCGCACGGCGCCGGCCTGACCTCGGAGGCGAACGATCCACTGTTCCAGGCGACACTTCCAGCCGGTGCGCCGGACTTCTCGAACCCGGTCGCGCTGTTCAACAACATCTTCTGGAACAACGACGCGATGACGCTCAGCCAGTTCGGCCCGGGAGCGGCTCTGGTCGACAACGGCTTCATCGACTTCGAGATCCACGGCACGACCAATAACGCCGACACGTTCACCCCGCGCTACTCGACTCTGACCAACGGCAACATCCTCGGACCGAATGGGGTGCAGCACGCGGTTCCGGGTGGTCAGGGCAACCGAATCGGTGAAGATCCGTTGTTCGTCGCGCCGTTCGTCAATGAGCTCGCGGTCGCCGGATCGCGCCTCGACCCGCAGCAGGCGGCGGTGACGATCACCGGTCAGGACCCGCCGGTCGGGCTGACGGGCGACTACCACCTCACCGGCACGTCACCGGCCATCGACCGCGGTGTGCGTTGCTCGAACACGCCAGTCCCGGCGAACTTGACGGCTTGCGCGGCCGCGGCCGTCCCGGCACCGACGGGGCCGCCGCTGCTGCCCCCGGGGAGTGTTGCGACCGGTAACCAGGGCGACTACGACGGGCAGTTCCGGCCGCAGCTGCGAACGCTGCGTCTGCTGACGCCATGGGATCTTGGCGCCGACGAGGTCCCCGGCGTGCCGATACCACTAGGCGGCCCGGCAGCGGCGGCGCTTGCACTTCCATCCATACCACCGGCCCGAGCTCGGATGGTCTGATCGGCGCCCCGGCGCCCGGCATCGAGAAGGGGGATCGATGACCAGTCATCCAGGCATCGCCCGCCGCGACTTTCTAAAGGCTGCGGGGCTGGGCGCCGCCGGGGCGGTAGCCGTGGGGGCCGCGCTGCGGTCCGGGCTGTCGCGTCCCGCCTCGGCGGCCACGACGGCGCTCTCGCTGGTCGCCTCGGACGGGTACATGAGCGTGCCCGGCCGGGAAGGCAACCCCGTCTACATCTTCGGCTTCGTACCGGTCGACCCGACCCTGTCCGTCGACCAGCTCGAGGTGGCGTACAAGGGGCACACGAAGCACACCGCGCCGCATTTGAACTTCCGGCAGGACGACGACATCAAGATCACGCTGACGAATCTGGGGCTGGTGCAACGGCCGGACCTCACCGACTCACACACGATCCACTGGCACGGTTTCGATATTCCGTCGCCCCTCAATGACGGCGTGCCTGAGGTGTCTATCGCGGTGCCCATCGGCAAGCAGGTCACCTACTTCTACCGCCCGCACCGCGAGGGCACGTACATGTACCACTGCCACTTCGAGGACGTGGAACACGTGCAAATGGGCATGACCGGGATCGTGTTCGTGCGTCCGCTACAGGATGTCAACGGCGCGGGCGCGGGCGTGCCGATCGCTCGCCAGGAGGGCGGAGCGTCGACGGCGCCGCTCGGCTACGCGTACAACGACGGCAACGGATCCACCGCCTACGACCGGCACTTCGCCATTTTGCTCAACGAGGTGTGGAAGAACTTCCACGATGGCGACCGCGACATTCAAGAGTCGATCGCTACCGACTACAACCCGCAGTGGTTCACCCTTAACGGCCGGTGCTATCCGCAAACCGTGCTGCCGAACGATGATCCTGCCCTGGCGGCCCCGATGCGGATCGCCACCCCGAACCCGAACTACAACAACGCTGTGGACTACAGCCAGCCCAACTCGGCGCTCATCCAGGTGAACCCGGGCGATCGCGTCCTGCTTCGCCTGGCCAACCTCGGGTATCAGCAGCACGCGATGCAACTGCCAGGTATACCGATGAAGGTTGTCGGGCAGGATGCGTCCTGGCTGGGCAAAGACGGTGTCGACAAGACGTACTTGACGAACACGCTCTATATCGGACCCGGTGAGGCCCGCGACGTGCTGTTCACCGCTCCCGCCTACAACTCGGCGCGCCCGTCGGGAACGGACGGCCGGGGCAGCTACAACGTCTACCTGTTCAAGAACCGAGACTGGCGCAGACTCTCCAATTTCGGGGCACCGCCCGGACCAGGGGGAATGCAAACCGAAGTTCGCGTGTACTCGACCGCGCTTCCCGCCCAGAGCAACGTGAGCCAGACCTATGTCTGAGCAGGCGACCGCGCGCCGCGGAAAGAAGAGCACAATGACGCACAAGATGTGGCGCCTGGGGGCGGTTCTGGCGCTCGCCGCCGGCTCGCTGTTCGCCGTGGCCGGGCACGGGTCGGCACTACCGCCCGGCGCCAAGGTGGGCATGGTCTGCCCGGACCCGGTCGCCGGCGCCACGCAGACCTTCAACCTGGAGACAAAAACCGGCTACATCGAAACGCCCGATGGCAACAGCGTCTTCATGTGGAGCTACGACGACCCGGGCGTGAACGGCGGTCGCTTCCAGAGCCCCGGCCCGGTTCTATGCGCCAGGCAGGGACAGACGATCGTTGTCAACCTGACGAACCACCTGCCGGAGCCGGCCTCCGTCGTCTTTCCAGGACAGCAGAACGTGACCACGACCGGGGGCACGCCTGGCCTGCTGACGACGGAGGCTGCCTCCAACGGCGGCACCGTGACCTACACCTTCACTGCATCGAACCCGGGCACGTACCTCTATGAGAGCGGCTCAAATGTCGCGAAGCAGGTCGAGATGGGTCTGTACGGCGCCCTGGTCATCAGGCCGAGTGCCGGCGCCAACTTCGCCTACGGTGCATCCACGACGCAGTTCGACCCGAGCCGCGAGTACCTAGCACTGCTCGCCGACATCGATCCGTTCCTGCACCACGCGGTGGAGACCGGCACCACGTACAACTTCAACGGGCGCGACAACCGGTACTTCACGATCAACGGGCGTAGCTTCCCGGACACGATCCAGGACAACGGGTCGGGCTTGCTACCGAACCAGCCGTACGGAGCGCTCGTGCGCATCCAACCGAACACCCCGACCAACACGCTGCCGGGCCTGATCCGGATGGTCAACGCCGGCGTGGACAATCACCCGTTCCACCCGCACGGCAACCACACGACCCAGATCGCCCAGGACGGCAGCCTGCTGACCAGCCCCGGTGGCACCCCGGCGTTCACGGAGCATTTCGGCGAGACGATCGCAGCCGGGCAGACCGAGGACTTCCTGCTGCGCTGGGACGACACCGACAAGTGGGATCCGGGAACGAACCCCCTGCCCGTGCCGCCGCCGAACTACCGGGACGTGGCCTTCAAGGACGCCAACACCTGGTACAGCGGCAGCCCGTACCTCGGCTACAAGGGAACACTGCCGGCCGGCACGACGACGCAAAACATCTGCGGCGAGTGGTATTTCCCGTGGCACAGCCACGCACTGAACGAGTTCACCAACTTCGACGAGGGCTTCGGCGGCATGGGAACACTGTTGCGCGTCGATCCGCCGGGCGGCTGCTTCACCACCGCCGCGTCGACGGCGATTCTCAGCGGCGTGTTGAAGAGCGGCTCGGCGTCGGCGTTGGCCGTGGATGACGCCAACTACTACCAGGTCAACCCGCGCACCACGACCCGTCCGACGGCGACGACCGCAGTGCAACCGACCATCACGGTCGCCTCGGCGGCCGGCTTCCCGACGACGCCGGGCTACTACATCCGCATCGACAACGAGGTCATGCAGGTCACTGCCGGGCAGGGTACGACGACCTGGACGGTCGCGCGGGGGCAGCTCGGCACCGCGGCCGCCACGCACGCCGCCGGCGCGATCATTACCGCGTTGGCCAACGACTGGTACGGCTCGTTCAGCGGCGTGCGGGCCGGATCGACGAACCTGAGGGTGACGTACAAGGGCAAGAACTGCGGCAACACCACTGGCGCGATCTGCGCCGCGCTGACGACAAACCTGCCGCAGCAGACGGTCAAGATCTGCAACTGGACGATTCCGCTTGCAGCCAACTGCAACAGCGCGGCATCGCCCGGATGGGTGACCTTGCCGGCACCGCCGGCCAACCCGCAGGCCGTCGGCTCAACCGAGCCGCCCGCCTCGACCTGGACCCCGCCCGGTTCCGCCAGCCAGTACATCGGCACCGGGGCGTTCAACGGCCAGGTCCGGGTACTCATCCACAACCAGCGCTGGACGGCTCCAAACCCGACGGCGTTCTCGACGTGGGGGAACCTGCTGGCCCTCACCTACGACGCGCCGTGAGCACCGAGGCGAAGGAGACAGTGGCGATGAGCAAGTTTGCAGCCATGAAGCCGCGGTTGCCTCGACTGACCAAGGCGCTGGCCGTACTGATCATGATCTCAGCCGGCGTTGTCGCGGCCGGTTCGAGCGCCTCGGCCGCGCCCGTCACGATCAACCTGTGCGCCGAGCCAGGCACGGCGACGCTCACCGGCGCCGTGAGTGTGCCGATCTGGGGATTCCACACCGGCGCCTGCGGATCGGCTGCAGCGACCCTGCCCGGTCCGCAGTTGGTGGTGAACGAAGGTGACACGGTCACAGTCAACATCACCAACGGTTTGCCGGCCGGGCACACGCTGACTTTCGAGATCCCGGGCGTCACCTTCAATGCAGGCCCCACCGACATCGCGGCCGGCTCATCGGGCAGTGTGTCGTTCACGGCCAGCGCGCCCGGGACGTACCTGTACCAGGCCGGGGGCACCCAGGGGCGGCAGGCGGCGATGGGACTCGCCGGCGCCTTGGTCGTCAACTCGGCAACCGCCGGCCAGGCGTACGACAACCCGGCGACGATCTATGACGCTCAGGCGACGCTGGTGCTGGGAGCCGTGGACCCGAATTTCAACGCCGCGCCTGACACCTTCGACATGTACGGCTATCAGGCGACGTACTGGCTGATCAACGGCAAGGCGTACCCGGATACCGCGGGGATTATCGCGGCACCGACCCAGCGGCTGCTTCTCCGTTATGTCAACGCCGGCTTCGACAACACGTCGATGGCGTTGCTTGGCATGCACGAGAAAGTGGTCGCGCGGGATGCCCACTTGCTGAACAACCCGTTCGACGCCAACGCCGAGACGATCCCGGCCGGTGCCACCGAGGATGCCATCGCAACCGTGCCGAGCGGTCAGGCGCCCAGCTCGCACGGATTCCCCTTGTACAACCGGCAATTGCACGTAACGAACGGAGACCAGACCGGGCCCAGTCCGACGCCGGCCACCGGTGGCGGCATGTTGACCTTCATCCATCCTTAGGGGCCCGTCAGTGAGCGGACGAGCAACCCTAGAGCCCGCGCCGGCGGTCCCCCCGCCGCCGCGCGCGGGGTACCTCACCTCTCGCCGGATCCGGCTGCTCGGCGCCATCACCGGCGTCGTCGTCGTGGCCCTCGTCACGTCGCTCGTGCTCTGGCTGACCCGCGACACGCCGTCGAACCGGGCCGAGGTGAAGGTGCCCGCATCGTGGGCCCGTCCCGTCGTCAGCGCGGCGGGCCTCGTCGACCGCAGCGGCGTCAAGATCACGCAGGTAGCGGTCACCGGGGGTGGAGGGCTGGTTGACCTGCGCTTCCAGGTGATCGACCCGGACAAGGCGAACGCCCTGCATGACGCGGCGACACCGCCGGCGGTCGTGGACGAACGCACCGGGTTGGTCGTGCACGACCTGCTCATGAGCCACTCGCACACCGGGGCGTTCAAGCCTGGGGTCACGTACTACTACGTGTTCAACAACCCGGGTGAATTCGTCCAACGCGGTGCCCGGGTGGTCGTGATGCTCGGCAACGCGCAAGTCGAGCACGTGAAGGTGCGATGAAACGTCTCGCTCTGGTATTGGCGCTTATGGGCGCCGTTCTGGTCGCGCCGCCGGCCGGGGCGTCGGCCCGGCCGGCGTTCGTCGACGTGGTGGTGGTGCTGAAGTCGCAAGCGAACGTGGCCGGCGTGCACGCGCCGACCCGCGCGGCCCGACTGGCGGCCGTCGAGCGCGCGCTGCGCGATCAGGCGGCCCGGACCCAATACGGCGTCCTTCGGCTGCTGGCTCAACGGCCGGACTCGGTCGCCGCGGTCACGCCGCTGTGGATCGCGAACGCCATCGAGGTGAAGGCAACGCCGGATGTGATTCGCGAGGTAGCCGCCCGACCCGAGGTGGCTGCGGTGCAACCGAACGCTACGATCCAGGCTCCGGCGGCCGTGACGAGCAGCGCCGCCGAGCCGAACCTCGACGTCGTGAACGCCCCTGATCTGTGGGACCTGGGATACCGCGGTCAGGGCGTCGTCGTCGCGAGCATGGACACCGGCGTGGACGCCACGCATCCTGATCTGTCCGGGTCCTGGCGCGGCGGCTCGAACAGCTGGTACGACCCGAACGGCCAGCACACGACACCGACTGACGTGAACGGACACGGCACCCAGACGACGGGCGTGATGGTCGGCGGCGCCGCCGGCGGCACGTCGATCGGCCTGGCACCGGATGCGAAGTGGATCGCAGTCAAGATCTTCAACGATAGCGGCCAGGCCACGACGAGCCGCATCCACCAAGGGTTCCAGTGGCTGCTCGACCCGGACGGCAACCCGAGTACGCCGGATGCGCCGAACGTGGTCAACAATTCGTGGACGATGTCGACCGCCAGCTGCGCGCTGGACTTCCAGCTCGACCTGCGCAGCCTGCGCGCGGCCGGCATCCTGCCGGTGTTCGCGGCCGGCAACAACGGTCCGACCGTCGGGACGGTGATGAGCCCGGCTAATCTGCCTGAGGCTTTCGCCGTCGGCGGCACCGATAACTCGGACGCGATCTACCCCTACAGCAGCCGCGGCCCGTCGTCGTGCGCCGGCGCGACCGCTCCGGCGCTCGCCGCGCCCGCCACGAACGTGCGCACGAGCGACCTCTACGGCGGCTACGTAACCGATACAGGCACTTCGATGGCCGCCCCCCACGTGTCGGGCGCGCTTGCTCTTCTGCTGAGCGCGGTGCCGGGTCTGTCCGCGGACCAGCAGGCAGCTGCCCTGGAGGGCAGTGCTGTCGATCTGGGCGCGGCTGGTCTCGACAACAACTTCGGCTACGGCCGGTTGGACGTCCTCGCCGCCTACCATCGGGTCGCGACGACCCCTGACTACACGGTGGGTGTGTCACCGTCTTCGGTCACGGTCGCTGCCGGTGGCCAGGCTTCCTACGCGGTGACGGTGACCGGCGTCAACGGCTTCATCGGCGATGTCGCGCTATCGCTCAGCGGATTGCCGTCGTCGGTGGGGTCGGCGACGTTCAGCCCAGCTGTAGTTTCCGCTGCCGGCACGTCGCAGCTGAATGTGACGACACTCGCGAGCGCGCCGCCGGGCACGTATCCGCTGACGATCACCGGCACTAGCGGGACGACCACCCACACGGCCACGGCGACCCTCGTCATCCCGCAGCCCCCGAACTTCAGCTTTGGCGTCACGCCGACCACGCGGACGGTCAGCTCCGGCTCGGCCGCCGCATACACCGTCTCGGTTGGATCGCTGAACGGGTTCACCGGTGACGTCGCCTTGTCGCTCAGCGGGTTGCCGGCGTCGGTCGGGTCGGCGACATTCAGCCCGGCGACCGTGGCCGGAGCCGGCAGTTCGCAGCTCACCGTGACGACGCTCGGGACTGCTCCGGGCGGCACCTACCAGCTCACGATCACCGGCACGAGTGCCGGGATCACCCATACCGCCACGGTCAGCCTCACCGTGCAGGCGCGTGACTTCACCCTGTCGGCGACGCCACAATCGATCACGGTCACCCGCGGGCTGACCGCCTCATACAGCGTGGCTGTAGGAGTGGTCAACGGCTTCACCGGTAATGTCACGCTGTCGCTGAGCGGAGCGCCAAGCGGCTCCATCGCGTCGTGGTCGGCCAACCCGGTCGCCGCGCCGGGGACTTCGACGCTGCGCATCCGCACCACCGGGTCCACCTTGCGGGGGACGTTCACCGTGCGGGTGACCGGCAAGAACGGCACGCTCGTCCACCAGGTGAGCGTGACCTTGATCGTCCGGTAGCAGCCGGTCTTATCGGACGCTCCCGCCCGGCTTGAGCCGGCCGGGCGGCATCGGGGGAGCGTCCAGCCGCTCGCCACCCCCCACGACGGTGCCGAACCGGGAGGCCGCCATCCACTGCTCGCGTGCTGCCGCGATCTCCTCGCTCGAGCGGGCGACGAAGTTCCACCACATCACGATCTGTTCGGCGAACGGCTCGCCGCCGAGCAGCAGCACGCGGGCGCCTGACGACGAGGTCAGCCGCAGATCACGCCGCGCCGCGCCGAGATACAACATTGCCCCCGGCGCCAGCGGTACGCCGTCCACATCGAGAGCGCCGGACATGACGAGGACGGCGTGCTCGAAGTCGGGCTCCAACGGCACCAGGGCGTCGGCGCCGGGCGCGAGGGTTACGTCGGCGCCGATGATCGGCGAATAGGCCTGCCCCGGGGACCTAGCGCCGGCGAGCTCGCCCATGATCACCGTCACGGACAGGCCGACGTCGCGGAGCTCCGGCAGTTCCGCGTGATGAGCCCAGGACGGCGCGATCTCCCGCGCCGAGTCCGGCAGCGCCACCCACAGCTGCGCTCCGTGAAGCAGGGCGGGATGGGGCACCGGCGACTGCTCGGCGTGCGCGATGCCGTGGCCAGACGTCATCAGGCCAAGCTGACCGGGCTTGATCAGCTGGTCGCTGCCGATGCTGTCTCGGTGGTGAACCTCGCCCGACAGCAGCCAGCTCACCGTCTGCAGGCCCATGTGGGGATGGGGTGGCACCTGCATCCCCGGTCCGGCGGCGATGTCGTCGGGACCGTAGTGGTCCACGAAGCACCAGGGGCCGACCAGCCGTCGGCCGAGATTCGGCAACAACCGGCGCACCTTCGTGCTTTCGCCGAGCATCACCTCCCGCCCGGCGAAGACCTGATGCACCGGTGTGGCGGTCACTCCCGACCGGCCGCCGTAGGTGCCCAGATCAGGGGTGCGGTCTAGGTTGCTCATTGGCTAACCTGCTCTTCGCGCGAGCGCTCATCGCCCGGCTCGTTCCGCTCCTCGGCGCTGCGCGCCTGCGATGCTCGCTCGCTCACCCAATCGACCCTAAGGGCACTATGGCGCGGGCGACAGCGTTCGCATGCGCCCGGACCAGGACAGTCAGGTCGTCGGCGGCCGCGTCGACAGCTGCGTGATGGGCGGCTTCGACCGCCTCGAGCACGACCAGCACGCGCCGCGAGCTCGCGGTTACCTTGGTGCGCTCGGCGTCGCGGTGGTTCCAGTGGCGGGTGAGGATGCCCCCTGCGTCGGCGTAGACGACCTCGCCCGAGTGTGGTTCCTCTGTGGTGCCCGGCTCACCGAGCGGGGTGAACGCGTCCCGGGGCCGGGCGAATCGCACGACGATGTCGCCGTCGACTCGGTCGAGGTCGAATGCGCCGGCCGGTACGAGGTGCGTGATCGAGACCAGGTTGTAGCAGTCGACGAGCGGGTTGATCCGGGGTAACCGGCCGGTTCGGGTCAGGCGTCGGGCCAGCGCGTCGACGCTCGGTCGCTGCCGTCGGGGGTTCGTGCCGAATCGGCGGTACGCGTCGTGCCAGCCGGCGATGCGCTGGTCGTCCTCGTCGAGCGACCAACCGCTGGCTTCCAAGGCCCGCAGGGCCGCCTCGACCTCGGGCCACGCCACCACATTGTCCAGGCCCTCGACGGTGAGCGACACGATGTAGAGCTGGTCGAACGCGGCCACTACCTCGCCGGCTACCGTCAGGGTCGTCACGCGGGCAGGTTACGCGACCCCCTACGCTTGTCCGGTGAGCTCGACACGCCCCCAGATCCCTGTTCCTGCGGACCATCTGGGGCTTGACGCCTGGCGCTCGCTGCCGGCCGCGCAGCAGCCCGAGTGGCCCGACGACAAGGCACTTCGGGAGGCGGCCGGAACGCT
The DNA here is from genome assembly GCA_046734095.1 of Actinomycetota bacterium. Taxonomy (GTDB): domain Bacteria; phylum Actinomycetota; class Actinomycetes; order Mycobacteriales; family Jatrophihabitantaceae; genus DASXRA01. The sequence continues at coordinate 10,576 of JBKPQM010000039.1, forward strand.
AGCCGGCCTGCCGCCGCTCGTCGTGGCCAGCGAGGTCGATCAATTGCGCGAGCGACTGGCCGCGGTGGCCCGCGGCGAGGCATTCCTGCTGCAGGGCGGCGACTGCGCCGAGACGTTCGCCACAAGTACCCAGGCCGACATCGCCGGAAAGGTGCGCGTGCTGCTGCAGATGGCGGTGGTGCTCACCTACGGCGCGTCGATGCCAGTGGTCAAGCTCGGCCGCATCGCCGGACAGTATGCCAAGCCGCGATCGTCCACTGTGGACACCGCCGGGCGTCATTCCTACCGCGGTGACATGGTCAACGATCTCACCGGCGACCGCACCCCCGACCCGCAGCGCATCCTGCGCGCGTACTCCACGGCGGCGACGACACTGAACCTGCTACGCGCGTACGCCGGCGGCGGGCTGGCCGCGCTCGATCGCGTCCACTCGTGGAACACCGCGTTCGCGCGCACGACCGAAACCGGCGCCCGATACGAGCACATGGCCAATGAGATCGACCGCGCGGTCCGCTTCATGCGCGCCTGCGGCGTGCGCGACGGCGCTCTGGAAACCGTAGAGCTGTACGCCAGCCACGAGGCGTTGATCCTCGAGTACGAGCGGGCATTGACGCGGATCGACGGCGATCAGGCCTACGACCTGTCCGGGCATTTCGTGTGGGTCGGCGAGCGCACGCGCCAGCTCGACGGAGCACACCTGGACTTCGTCTCGCGTCTGGCGAACCCGATCGGAGTGAAGCTCGGGCCGACGACCACGCCGGAGTTCGCCGCCGAGTTGGTTGAGCGCCTCGACCCGCACAACACGCCCGGCCGCCTCACGCTGATCAGCCGAATGGGCAATGACAAGGTGCGTGACGCCCTGCCGCCGATCATCGAGAAGGTTCAGTCGACCGGTCACCTCGTGGTATGGCACTGCGACCCGATGCACGGCAACACCGAGGAAACCGGCGACGGTGTCAAGACCCGTCACCTCGACCGGGTGATCGACGAGGTCGACGGCTTCTTCGACGTGCACGCCGAACTCGGCACCCATCCCGGGGGACTGCACGTCGAGCTCACGGGCGACGACGTTACTGAATGCATCGGTGGCACCGCCGAACTCACGACCGGTGATCTAACGCGGCGTTACGAGACGGCCTGCGACCCGCGGCTGAACATCGAGCAATCGCTCGAGGTGGCGTTCCGGGTGGCCGAGCGCCTCGTCGCCGACCGCCAGCGGCGCGAAGCGTGAACGCCGCGCCGAATCCCCCGTCGGGTAAGAAGCCGCGATGACGGCGGTTGTGGATCTGCGCAGTGACACCGTCACCCGCCCGACTCCGGCGATGCGGGCCGCCATCGCCGAGGCGGAGGTGGGCGACGACGTCTACGGCGAGGATCCCACAGTCAACGCGCTCGAGGCCGAGGTCGCCCAGCTGCTGGGCCTTCCCGCGGCCCTCTTCGTGCCAACCGGCTCGATGGGTAATCAGCTCGGAATCCGCCTGCTCGTCCCGCCCGGCAAGGAGCTGATCTGCGACACCGTCGCGCATCTCGCCCGGGCCGAACTCGGCGCGGCCGCGGTGTTCTCCGGCATCACATTCCGCACCTGGCCGTCGAACCGCGGGCGCCTCGACGTCGACGCGATCGCCTCGTTGATCAGCCCGGACGCCGGCCCGCACCTGGTGTCCACCGCGGCGGTCGCCGTCGAGAACACGCACAACTTCGGTGGAGGCACGGTCCAGTCGTCCGCCGCCCTGGATGACGTGCGACGCCTGGCCCGAGACAACGGCTTGGCCTTACATCTCGACGGCGCGCGGCTGTGGAATGCGCACGTGGCGACCGGCACCCCGCTGCGCGATCTGGCCGCCGGCTTCGACACCGTGTCGGTGTGCCTGTCGAAGGGGCTGGGCGCACCCGTCGGCTCGGTGCTCGTCTCGTCCGCGGAACGCATCGCGGAGGCCCGGATGTGGCGCAAGCGCTACGGCGGGGGCATGCGCCAGGTGGGCATCCTGGCCGCGGCCGGCCGCTACGCACTGGCCCACCACGTCGCCCGGCTCGCCGATGACCATGCCCGCGCCCGGCGACTGGCCGATGCGCTTGGTGTCGATCCGTCCACTGTGGACACCAATATCGTGGTGATCGACCTGCCCGACGCTCCGGCCGTGGCGACGGCCGCCGGGGCCGATGGTGTGCTGATCTCCGTGCTGGGTCCGCGCCAGGCCCGTCTGGTGACCCATCTGGACGTCGATGACGACGGTATCGACCGGGCCGTCAAGGTGCTCGAACCCCTTGTCCGGACGGCGACACGCGGCTGACCCTGTCATCCGCGCGAAGAGCGATCTGCCATGCTGAGGCCCGCTGCCCAAGGAGGCAGCTGCGCGGCGGGCCGCGCTCGCCCAGGCGCGTAAGCCGTGCGACACGGGATCGACGCAGTCGGTGCAGATCAATGCGTTCGTGTGTCGCCAGCACACTCTCGTCGAGGCGGCCGCGATTTCCGGCAACCGCCTGCTCGTGCTGTGCACGGCGGCGGGCTCGGACGACGCTGCGCTGGCCGACGTCCGGTCCGAGCTCCGCACGCTCATCGCCGCCGTGGCGACCTAGCATCGTGCTAGCCGGCGAGGTGCGCGGCCGACGTCCGGCCGAGCAGGGTGGGGATCGTGGCCACCGCATCGGCCAGCTCGTCGAGCGATTCGCCGACCAGCGCTTGCGCGCCGTCGCACAGCGCCGTCTCGGGATTGGGGTGCACGTCGACCATCACACCGTCGGCGCCGGCGGCCATGCCGGCCCGCGCGAGGGGCACGACGAGGTCGCGCCGCCCGGACGCGTGGGACGGGTCGACGATCACCGGCAGGTGCGAGAGCCGCTGCACCAGCGGGACGGCCGACACATCCAGCAGGTTGCGGATGGACGACTCGAAGCTGCGGATACCGCGCTCGCACAGCACGATGTCGAGGTTGCCGCGCTGGGCGATGTACTCGGCGGCCATCAGCCATTCCTCGTATGTGGCGGTGAGGCCGCGTTTGAGCATTACCGGCTTGCCGGCAGCGCCCACCGCCTGCAGCAAGCCGAAGTTCTGCATGTTGCGGGTACCGATCTGGAGCATGTCGGCGTGCTCGGCGACCACGTCGACGTCGGCGACCTCAGTCACCTCCGTGACCACGGGCAGCCCCACCGCCTCGCGTACCTCGGCGAGGATGCGCAGGCCGGCCGCACCCAGGCCCTGGAAGGCGTACGGCGACGTGCGCGGCTTGTACGCGCCGCCGCGCAGGAGGGTGGCGCCGGCCCGCTTGGACATGCGCGCGGCCTCGAGGGTCTGCTCGGCGGTCTCGACGGCGCAGGGCCCGGCGATCAGGGTGAACGTGTCGGGGCCGATCGGCACGCCGCCGACCCGCACCGTGGTCCGCTTGGCGTGATTTTGGGCGGACACCAGCTTGTACGGCGCCGTGATGCGCATCGTCTCGGTGACGCCGGGTAGTCCGCTGTCGTCCAGGGTTTCCAGCACGTCCTCGGAGCCGACGACACCGATGATCGTGCGGGTGACGCCGCGACTGACGAACGCCTGCCCGCCGTGCGCCTCGATGTGCGTGACGACGCCCGCGATGTCGTACTCAGTGGCCGCCGGAGCCATGACGATGACCATGAGCCGCAGGCTACCGGCTCGCGGACGACGTCGAATTGAGCCGCAGCTGCCGATCTAGCGCAGCCTGCATCGCCGGGAGCCCAGCGATCAGGTCAGAACACGATGAGGGTGATCGTGTCGCCGCGTTTCACCTCGGTGCCGCTGGGCGGATTCACACTGAGCACCTGCCGGCCGTCACCACCGCCACCACCGAACACCGGGCGGACCTTGACCTTGAGCCCAGCGTCCTCGAGGGTTCTGCGTGCGTCGCCGACGGGCGTGCCCGTCGCGATATCTGGCACCGTCACCCTGTCGGCACCCTTCGACACCGTCAACGTCACCGTGCCGCCCTTCGGCACTTGCGACCCGCCGCCGGGATCCTGAGAGATGACCTTGCCTTGGTCGACGTCGTTGTTGGCCTGCTCGACGGTCTTCACGTCGAAGCCGGCGTCCTGCAGCGTGTTCGTCGCGTCGTCCTGATTCTGGCCGGTCACGTCCGGGACCTCGACCATCTCCGGGCCGCTCGACACGATCAGCGTCACCGGCGTGTTGGCACGCACGTTGGTACCAGCAGGCGGATCAGTGCCGATCGCGTCGCCTTTCTTGACGCTGCCGTCGGCGCGCTGGGTGGTCGTCACCTTGACGTGCACCGCGCTCAGGGCGTCCCTCGCCGTGCCCTCGGACTTGTTTCGCACGTCGGGCAGCACATACACCTTCGGGCCGAGTGAGACCAGCAAGGTGATCTTGGCGTTTCGCCGCACCTGGCTGTTGCCGCTCGGTTTGGTGCCGACGACGTTGCCCCGGGCGACGGTCTCGCTGTTCACCTGCGACGTCGTCACCTTGTCGAATCCGGCCTGGTGGAGCGCCGCGAGGGCGGTGCCCGGTGACTCACCGGCGACCACTGGTACCCGGGTGTACCGCCCGGCGACGAGCCACCACCCGGTGAACCCGGCGGCGCTGCCGATCAGCAGGAACACGAGCAGGATGATCAACAGACCGCGCCGGCGCTTGCGCCGGTGGCCGCGATGGGGGTCGATCGTAGGCGGCGGGGGAAGCCGGGTCGATCTGGGCGGCGGCGGCCGGGAGCCGAACCCGGCCGGACCATCGACTGCGGTGTCATGCACTCGGGCGCCGGGGCCGAGCCGCTGCGTCGTCCCGGCGTCTGGGCCGACCGCCGTGTTCGCGTCGGCGGCGGAGGGATTCAGCTTGGAGCGGGGACGGGCCGGCACCGGCACCACCGGCAGCCCGAGTTCGGCGCGGACCTCCGCCAGCTGCGCGAGAAAAGCCCCGGCGTCAGCGGGCCGCCCCGACGGGCCGCTGTCGGTGGCCCGCACCACGAGGTCGTCGAGTTGCGGGGGGATCCCGCCGACGCGTGAGGACGGCGCCGGCACCCGGCTGTGCACGTGCTGGTAGGCCACGGCCATCGCCGAGTCGCCGACGTACGGGGCGTCCCCGGTGAGCAGCTCGAAGAGCACGATGCCCGCCGAGTACACGTCCGTGCGCTGGTCGGCGTCAGTGCGGGTGACCTGCTCCGGCGAGCAGTACGCGACGGTGCCCATCACCAGGCCGGTACGGGTGGCCGTGCCCTCGGCGCCCACCGCTCGGGCCAGGCCGAAGTCGGCAACCTTCACCACGCCGTCGTCGGACAGGAGGATGTTCTCGGGCTTGACGTCGCGGTGCACCAGCCCGGCGCGGTGCGCGGCCGCCAGGGCGGCAAGCACGGGCTCCATGATCGACACCGCTTCGGCCGGGCTGAGCCGGCCGCGCTCGCGCAGTAGGTCACGCAGGGTGCGGCCCTGGACGAGCTCCATGACGAGGAACACCAGGCGCCCGTGGTCGGTATCCTCAGAGCCCTGGTCGAACACCGCGACGGTGTTGATGTGCGCCAGCTTCGCCGACGCCCGTGCCTCCCGGGTGAAGCGGTCGGCGAATGCGGGGTCGGCGGACAGCCCGCTGGACATGACCTTGATCGCGACGAGGCGGTCGAGCCGCTGGTCGACGGCGCTGTACACCGTCGACATCCCGCCGCGGGCGATGCGCGCGCGGATCCGATATCGGCCGTCGAGAACCTGGCCGACCAACGGATCCGCGGTGGCCGTGTGCACACCGGGATTCTAGATGTCCGAGCCGAACTGGGCCCCGGACGACACCCTAGGCTGGTGGATCATGAGCGCGCGAGCATCACAGGCGCCGGCGCCGACGAGTAGAGCGAGCCGGCGATGAGCGCTTGCGCGAAGAGCCCCGCCGCCGCGACGCGGCCCGCGCCGGAAGGCGCGGTGCGGGGTCGTGGATTCGCCCGAGCGCAGCGAGCGGCGGAGACGCGGCGCCGAGCAGGCGCGATAGGCCAGTGCGCTTGCGCGAAGAGCAGGGTGTGATGAGCCAAGCCGTTCAATCAGGTCAGGCGGAGTTGCTCGCGGACGCCGACCGGCCGGGCGGCTGGCTGCTGCTGGTCGATCGGATCCGGCAGTCCTACGTCGATCTGGACGATCCGACCTACCTCGACTTCGAGTACCTGCGCAGCATGGCGGACGTGTTGGATGCTCGTGGCCCCGGCCCGCTGGCGGTGACACACGTGGGTGGCGGCGCGTTCACGTTCGCGCGCTACGTCGCGGCCACCCATCCCGGGTCGGCCCAGATCGTGTTCGAGCCGGACGCCGCTTTGGTGGAGTTCGTCCGGGCCCGACTGCCGTTGCCGCGGGGGACCCGGATTCGCGTCCGGCCGCAACCGGGCCGGCCGGGGGTGCGGGAGCTGCGTGATGCCAGCGCGGACGTCGTCGTGATCGACGCCTATCTCGGCGGGCGGGTGCCGGCCGAACTGACCACTCGTGAGTTCATCGCCGATGTGGCTCGGGTGCTGCGGCGAGATGGCGTGTTGCTCGCCAACCTGACCGACGGACCGCCACTCACGTACACCCGCCGGGTCGTGGCGACGACCCGGGTCGTCCTGCCCCGAGCGCTGCTGATCGGCTCGGCCGGGGTGCTCGGTAAGCGCCGCTACGGCAACCTCGTCCTGGCGGCGAGCCGGACCGCCCTGCCCTTGCGGGCGGTACGGCAGGCCTCGGCGTCGGCGATGTTCCCGACCCGCGTCGTCGCCGGCACTGCGTTGGACGGGCTCGCGGCCGGCGCCGAGCCGCTCAGTGATGCGACGCCGATGCGCTCGCCACGGCCCCCTGAGGAGGGCTGGCGGGTCGAGCCGGAATGATCGACCTCATGCCGCTGCCGTCCAACCGCGATCACACAAACCGGGTCCGCGCCGAGTCGTTCGGCGCCGACGCCGTGGCGTACGACCGGGTCCGGCCGAGCTACCCGGCGGCTTTGATCGACGATCTGCTCGCGGCCCGCCCCGGTGGCGTGCTCGATGTGGGATGTGGCACGGGCAAGGTGGCCCGGCTGATCGCCGCGCGGGGCCGGCCGGTGCTGGGTGTCGAGATCGACGAGCGTATGGCGGCGGTGGCCCGCCAGCACGGCATCGATGTCGAGGTTGGCCGGTTCGAAACGTGGGACCCCGCCGGGCGCCGCTTCGACCTCATCGTGAGCGGGCAGGCCTGGCATTGGATCGACCCGGAACGGGGCGCTCGGAAGACGGTCGACGTACTACGGGCAGGCGGTCTGCTCGCTCCGTTCTGGAACTTCTCGAGCGTCGACCCGACGGTGCGCACGCGCATCGACGCCACCTACGCGCGCATTGCTCCGCAGATCACCCAGCGCTCGGTACTGCGTAGTGGCGGGCCGACGACCATCCCGACGATCATCGAGCACCTGCAGGGCACGGGCCTGTTCGCCAGTGTCGAGCATCGGCGTTATCGCTGGGATCACGACTACAGCCGGGCCGAGTGGCTCGCCCTGACTCAGACCCACAGCGACCACAGCACGCTGCCGCCGGCCCAGCTGGCCGCGCTGATCGCCGCGCTGGACCGGGCGATCGCCGACGATATCGTGCACGTCCATTACGTCACGGAAGCGATCCTCGCGCGCCCCGCTCGGCATTAGGCTGGTCGACATGCCTGACGAGGCGGAGATGGAGCTGGTCACTCTCCCCGAGGCCGCGCAGACGCTGGGCGTCCCGGCGACTCGCATCAACCAGTGGATCCGCGACGGCGTGCTGCTCTCCGCGCGCAACGTCGTCGGCGAGCGTTGCGTACCGGCCGCCTTCATCCAGGAGTCCGCCGTCGTAAAGGGGCTTCCCGGCGTGATCACGTTGCTGCGCGACGCGGGGTACGCCGACGACGAGATCATCACCTGGCTGTTTCGCGGCGACGACTCACTGCCTGGGACCCCGATCCAAGCGCTGCGTGAAAACCGAGGCACCGAAGTGAAGCGCCGAGCACAAGTGTCAGGCTACTGACAATCCGCCTTCCGATTCCGACCCGCCCGTGATGACCACAGAGTTCTGTTCGACGGTCGACCACCACAAGTCTGTGATCATCAGCTGCTCAGCGATCTCGGCGGCCTGACCCCTCAATGGGCCATCTCGTGTACCTCGCGCTGCTCGCCGGTTGCCTGATCGGCACAGCGCCACTCGAAGTGCTTCTCCATACGCGGGTGTATGCTCGCTGGCGCCGCCTCGTCCTGGCCCTCCTCCCAACCCTGATCGTCTTTACCTTGTGGGATCTCTACGCGATCCAACAGGGCCAGTGGCGATACGAGCGGCGGTGGATCACCGGGGTAGTTCTGCCCGGCCGGCTGCCGCTAGAGGAATTGGTCTTCTTCGTCGTAATCCCCATCTGCGCGATCTTGACACTCGAAGCGGTGCGCCGGAGGCGTCCGCAGTGGGCCATCGGCGACGAAGCCGCGAGCAGCGGCGAGAGTCGGGACGCGCGGCCGGGGCCGGCTGACCGAAAGGAGACACGACAATGACCTATACGGTGCTCGCTGTCCTGGGCGTGCTCGGCGCGGCCGCGGTCGACCAGCTGGTGCTGCGGACAAACCTCTTGCGGCGCAAGGCGTTCTGGACGGCGTACGCCATCGTCCTGTTCTTCCAGGTGATCGTAAACGGCGTGCTCACCGGCCTACCCATAGTCCGTTACAACCCGCACGCAATCATCGGGCTGCGCTTCGTCTACGCGCCGATCGAGGACGTGCTGTTCGGCTTCACCATGGTGTTGGTGACGTTGGCTAGCTGGGTATGGCTCGGCGCTCGCGCCGCGCGGCGAGCGCGCTGATGAGCCCGCGCGCCGCGACACTGGCCCGTTTCGTCGCGGGCACCGCGATCCGGCGGCGGAATACGTTGTAGTCCGCATCCTCGATTTCGTCGAGGATGCGGCTGTACAGGACGAGCGCGGTCCGCAGGCAGTCGCGCGAGGTGGGATGTACCAGCTCGATGCCCGGCGCCGCGTGGCGGTACAGGTCGCGCGCGCGAGCGATCTCGGTGGCGAGCAGGTTGCGGATCGGCTGGTCGACCCGGCCGAAGCGCGCCGCGCGCTGCAGCCGACCGACGTCCACGCCGAATGCGCACAGCGCCTCTTGCGGCAGGTACACGCGCCCGAGCTCCAGATCTTCGGCCACATCCCGGAGAAAGTTGGTGTACTGGAAGGCCATCCCGAGATCGATCGCGTACGGCTCGACAACTTCCCAGCGCATCCGCGGCTCGGCGCGTTCGAGAATCGGCAGCATCTGCAGGCCGATGACGGCCGCCGAGCCCCACATGTACTTCGCCAGATCGGCGAACGTCGCATACCCCGCGACGGTGAGGTCGGCCCGCATGGCTTCGAGGAAATCGGCGAAGTAGGACTTGCGGATGTCCCAGCGGGTGATCGTGTCGATGACGGCCCGGCACACCGGATCAGCCGAGGTACCCAGACCGACGTCGGCGATGAAGTCTGCGCTCCAGGTCTCGAATCGGTCCGGGCTTGCGCCAAGTCGGTCCACGATGTCGTCGGCGTAACGCGCGAATCCGTAGAGGGCGTGGACGTAGGGCCTCTTGCCCGGCGGCAGTAGCAACGTAGCGATGTAGTACGTCTTGCCGTGAGCGGCGTTGATCCGGCGGCACAGCTCGTAGCTGGTGCGCAGCCGGGGTGACCCGATGCCGGCCGCGTTCAGCTCGCGACCTCTCATCCGCCAATCGTGGCAGAGGGCCCGCCGGCCCGGAGCACCCGCTCGGCCGCGAGCCGACCTGAGAGGAGCACCATCGGTATGCCGACCCCGGGCTGAATGTTCGAGCCGCAGAACACCAGGTTCTCGATCCGCCGATCCAGCGTGGGCAGACGGAACGGACCGGTCTGCCCGAAGCGGTGCGCCGCCGCGAAGGGTGTTCCGGCCGGCATGCCCTGGGCGGCCCAATCGGCCGGCGTCGTGACGTGCTGGACCTCGGGATCGATATCAAAGCCGCGGCCGGCCAGCGTGTCGACCATGTGCTCGACGTAGCGGGAGCTTTCCTTCGTCCAGTCGATCGGCCGGCGGTGCTCTAGATTCGGCGCCGGGAACAGCGCGTAGTACGCGTGTGCGCCCGCCGGCGCGAGTGACGGGTCGGTCACCGTGGGCGCGGTCAACAGGAACGACGGATCGCTCATCAAGCGACCCTGCCGGATGATCTCGTCGAACGTCGACGTCCAGGCCGACCCGAACGAAAGCGTGTGATGGGCGTCCGGACGCGCACCCCGTACGCCGGCGTACAGTACCGCGCACGACGGCGAATACCGCAGCCGCCTCGGTTCGCGGCTCAGCAATTCAGCGCAGGCCGTGGCCGGATGGGCGTTGACGACGACGACGTCGGCGGCGATACGCTCGCCGGAGCCGGTGATCACGGCCGCGGCTCGTGTGCGATCGACCTCGATCCGGGTGGCGACCGTGCCGTAGCGTATGGCGACGCCATGCTTAACGGCCGCACCGGCCAGCGCCTGGGGGACGGCCTGCACGCCGCCCATCGGGAAGTAGACACCGCCCACGCAGTCCAGGTAGGTGATTACCCCGTAGATCGCAAGAGCCTGCCCGGGCGCCAGCCCGGCATACGTCGCCTGAAAGGTGAACAGCCGGCGCAGCCGCTCGTCCCGCACGAACGAAGCCACCCTGGGTCCGAGCCGGCCGAACCCGCCGAGGCTGATCAACCGCAGCAGCGGGCGACCCAATAGCGCCCAGGGCGAATCCAGATTGCGGGCGATGAAGTGCGGCATCTCGATCTCGTACAGCTCGCGCAAGTAGGCGACGAGGCGGCGGTACCCCTGGGCATCGCGAGCACCGCAGAGCGCATGGATCGCGGCCGCCGTCGCGTCGACATCGGAGTGCACGTCGAGCGTGGATCCATCCGGGAATCGGGCCCGGTATGCGGGGTCGAGGCGTCGCAGATCCAGCCAGTTCTCGAGGTTTTCGCCAACGGCAGCAAGGGTTTCGGCGATCAACGATGGCATTGTCAGCACCGTCGGCCCGGTATCGAACGTGTAGCCCCGGTCGTGCAGCGCGCCGGCCTGGCCGCCCGGCCGATCGGAGCGTTCGAGCACGATCACTTCGCGGCCCGCACCGGCCAAGTGGAGTGCGGCCGAGAGCCCGGCCAGTCCGGCGCCTACGATCACAATCCGGTCCGTACGCCCAGGTACGGTTCTCACGTGTGGCGTTCTGCCGCGAGTACAGCCAGACTGTCGAGTGCCTCGCGAACGTCGTCGGCGATCGCCGGGCTGAGAGCGGCCCGGGCCTGGGCTGCTCGCTCGGCGATACGAGCCTCGACGCGATCCAGGGCACCCGTCGCCGCGATCACGTCGCACAGCGCGGCCACGCCGGTGTCGTCGAGCTCGCGATCGCCCAGCCCAGCGCGGAGGATTTCCGCCTGGGTGCTTGACGCACGTTGCATGGCGAGCGCCACGAGCATCGTCCGCTTACCTTCGCGCAGGTCGTCGCCGCTCGGCTTGCCGGTGCGTCCGGGATCGCCGAACACGCCCAGAACGTCGTCGCGCAGCTGAAAGGCCTCCCCGAGCGGCAGGCCGTACCCGCTGATCGCCTCGACCACCTCGGGCGACGCGCCGGCCGCCGCGGCGCCGAACCGAAGCGGTCCCTCGATCGTGTACTTGCTGGTCTTGTACCGGGCCACGCGCAGCGCGTCGTCCACCGAGAAGTCGCCCCGAGCCTGTACGAGCATGTCGAGATACTGCCCAGCCATCACCTGCTGGCGCATGTCGTCGTAGACGCCGCGGGCCCGATGGCCGGCTGCTTCGTCGAAGCCGGCCGCGGCGAACAATGCGTCGGCCCAGGACAGCAGCAGGTCGCCGACGACGATTGCCGCTGCGGTACCGAACACGCGTGCGTCCCCGGTGAAGCCCTCCGCGTCATGGATGGTGGTGAACCGAGCGTGCACGGATGGCCGACCGCGGCGGGTGCTCGAGCCATCCATCACGTCGTCGTGGATGAGCGCGCACCCGTGCAGAAGTTCCAGGCTGGCCGCGGCTGTGATCATCGGGCGGTCGCCGTCGGCGGAACGGACGGATCGCCAGCCGCAGTACGCGAACATCGGACGCAGCCGCTTGCCGCCGTCGAGCACGAAACCGCGGGCGATATCGGCAAGTGGCGCGAGATCGTCGCCGAGCTCGGCAAACCGGGCTTGACGCCCGTCGAAGAACTGCGCGAGGTCCGCATCGACGCGCTGGATCACCGCGCCGAGGTCGATCACAGGGCGGACATTACGCTGGGGCGCATGCCACGAACGGTGCGGGATGTGCTCGCGGCTGGACAGCGCACGTTTTCGTTCGAGTTCTTTCCCCCCAAAACGCCGGAAGACGACCGTCTCCTCTGGCAGACCATCCGTGAGCTCGAACCGCTGCGTCCCTCTTTCGTGTCCGTGACATACGGGGCGGGCGGTTCGACCCGCGACCATACGATCGAGATCGTCGAGCATATTGCCTCCGACACGACGCTGCTCCCCGTCGCGCACTTGACCGCCGTCAACCATTCGGTGGCCGAGCTGCGCGGGATCATCGGGCGCTTCGCTGACGTGGGCGTGGTGAACATGCTGGCCATTCGCGGCGACCCGCCGGGTGATCCGATGGGCGAGTGGATCAGACATCCGGAGGGCTTGACCTACGCCGGTGAGCTGGTCGAGCTGCTACGGACGCACGGTGATTTCAGCGTCGGCGTGGCCGCGTTCCCGTACAAGCACCCCAGGTCGGCGACCGTTGACGAGGACACCACACGGTTCGTCGAGAAGTGCCGCGCCGGCGCCGACTACGCGATCACGCAGATGTTCTTCGACGTGGACGAGTACCTGCGGCTGCGTGAGCGGGTTGCGGCGGCCGGTGGCGAGGTGCCGATCATCGCCGGCATCATGCCGGTGACGACGATGCGGACGATTGAGCGCTCGGAGCAGTTGTCCGGGGCGCCGTTCCCGCCTGCGCTCGCGGCGAAGTTCGGAGCCCTCGCTGACGATCCGAAGGCGGTGCGCGCGCTGGGCATCGAGGAGTGCTCGCACCTGGCGGAGCGATTGCTCGAGGAGGACGCGCCCGGCATCCACTTCATCACGTTCAACCGCTCGAAGGCCACCCGCGAGGTATGGGCCAACCTGCGGATCACCGCGCCGACGCCGACCTGATCGAGGCGTGGTCGCTGCTGCATCAGGGGCTGCGACCGTCGCCGCTAGTGCTGCGGTGGCTGCGTGCACTGTGGAGGTTGGCCCGTCCGATCGCGGCGGCGGGCGTCTCGCCCACGGCGATTACCGTGGCCGGTCTGGGGCTGGCCGTCGGCGCGCCGTTGACGGCCGCCCGAGTGCCTCTTGTCGCCTTCGCGCTCATCGTCCTGGCCGCGCTGTGCGACGGGCTGGATGGTGCCGTGGCCGTGGTCGCGAGGCGGGCCTCGCGCTCTGGGGCGGTCGCCGACGCTGTCGCCGACCGGGTGGCGGACACCGCCTTCGCCTTGACGATCTGGCGCTGCGGGGCGCCTTTGTGGCTCGCGCTCCTCGCGGCCGGGCTCTCGCTGGCGCAGGAGTTGACGCGCCGGCGGGTGATGATCACGATCGCGGAGCGGCCGACGCGGGTGATCTGCGCGGCGCTCGCCTGCGCGAGCGCGGCTGCTGGCGACGCGATCTGGCCGCCGACGGTCTGCGCCGCCGTCTGGGTGGCGGCCACGGCGATCGCTCTCGTTCAGCTCGGCGCGGCACCCGGCGGACGTAGCGCGGGATGATGCGCGCTCAGATCACCTCGTAGCCGATCTCCTCAGCGGCGGCAGCGATCCAACCCAGCGTGCCCGGGTCGTCCAGCGGGCGGCTGAACAGCGGCCGCGCCGGGAACGCGTCGCGGGCAGCGGTGAACATCGTCACTTCGGGCCGGCCGGTCATGGCCGATACGTGCCACAACCCGTCCAGATCGGGCCAGCGGGTGTAGATGACGCGCGCCCAGGCCCGGCACACGTCGTGCGGCCCGGTGTTGAGCAGGTGCGACGCGCCGTTGCGGATCGGCCAGGTGCTGGTGAAGTCCAGCAGATGCATGATGCGCGTCGGCCGCCACGCGGTCAGGTACGGCGAGCCGCGCGACGTGTTGACGGTGCGCCGGTCCTGGAAGACCTCGGCCAGGCAGGTGGCGATGTCCGCCGAGACGTACGAGATGCCTCGGTCGGACGGACCGGGCGGTGGCTCCTGGGGGTCGAACCGGGCGTGGGAGGGCCCCCAGAACCTCAACTCGTTCCACGGCACGACGTTCTCGCCGGCGCAGCGGTGCAGGCGCCACAGGACGGTGTGGCGGGGTAGCGCGGACAGATCGCCTTCCTCCCACGTCAGCGCTTCCGGGGCCGGCGGGAGAGGAAGCTTCACCACCGGTCGAGGTCGGCCGCGTACGCCGCGACTTGGGCGGGGTCGCCCCCGGTCAGCAGCCAGTCACGTGGGCTGACGTCGCGCCCGCGCACCCGCAGGTCGGCCTGCGGGGTGGTCATGAACCCCTCCACCTCGCGCGGATGCATGCCCTCAGGCAGCGCGGCGAGCACCGCGGCCAGCCCAGGCAGCGGCCGTAGATCGTCGCCGAACTGCCAGGTCGGCAGCCGCAATGCACGTCCCACCCGGACGCCGTAGAGGACGCGGTTGCGGACCCGATGGCGGATCCGCGAGTCGTCCACCCCCCACTTCGCCGCGATGTCGTGTACTGGGTACGAGCGGCGCAGCAGGTCGAACTCGACCCGGGCTCGATCGACGGCGACCTGCTCGGGGCTGCCCAGCCGGGCCGCGGTCGCCGGATCGATGCCGCTGTGCTCGGCGAGTACGGCCGCCTCGGCGTCGGTGAGGGTGCTCGTGCCCGGACGGGGCTCGCGGGTCAGCGTTGCGCGCAAGGCCGACACGAAGTCGGACTCACTGCCGGACACGCCGAAGTCGGCCAGCAGGCTCGCCACGGTGGATGTCATCGCCGCCAACCTCCACCGCACAGTTTACGACACCGTCAGAAGCCGTGCTGTCCTTATCCCGCCTGCGCGGATCCGTGTCTGCACCACTCGCTGCGCTCGGGTGCATCCCCGGTTCCGCTCCGCGCCTGCGGCGCGGGCCGCGTGGCGGCGGCGGGGCTCTTCGCGCGAGCGCTCATCGCGACTCGGGTGCATCCCCGGTTCCGCTCCGCGCCTGCGGCGCGGGCCGCGTGGCGGCGGCGGGGCACTTCCCACCCCACGAAATCGCTGCGCGATTTCGCGGGGACCCCGGTTCGCGCGAGCGCTCATCGCGGTCTTATCGCGCGGGGCCTATCAGGTTGGCGACGATCTTTGCTGACAGCGCGACCAGCGGGAGTCCGCCTCCGGGCTGCGTCGAGCCGCCGACCAGGTACAGGCCGCGCACTTTCGACGCGTTCCCCGGGCGGCGCACGCTGCTGCGCAACCCGTGCAGGGCCGGGCCGTAGATCGCGCCGCCCGGCGCTCCGGTACGCCGCTGCAGGTCCGCCGGTGTCAGCACCTTGCTGAACAGCAGCCGCTCGCGTACCGGCACGCCCCGCGCGGCAAGCAGTGACAGCACCCGTCCCTCGTACCCGGACGCGAGGCCCGGGCTGTCCCAGTCCAACGCGCCGCGGCTGCCGTCGATACCGTGCCGGGGGGCGTTGACCAGCACGAACCAGGCCTCATGTTCGGGCGGGCAGATCGCCGAATCGTCTGGGGCGCTGATGTAGACGGCGGGATCCGTCACGGGACGCCCAGGGCGTCCGAACACCGCGTCGAACTCGGCGTCGTAGTCATCTCCCCCGAAGAGCACGTTGTGGTGGGCGAGACCCGGCGTGCGGCCGCGAACGCCGAGGAGGAGCACGAACGCGCTCAGCGAATCGGCCGGCGAGCCCAGCCGTCGAGCCGGCCTCAGCAGGTTCCGGTACACGGTGCTCGCGTCGGCATTCGCGACAACGATGTCGGCGGGCAGCTGGGCGCCGTCCACCAGCCGGACGTCCGCGACCCGTCCGCCCGTCGCCGTGATCTGAGCGACCTGTGCGCCGGTGCGGATGACCCCGCCGCGCTCGCGCACCCGATTGGCCAGCGCCTCGGCCAGCTGGTGCACGCCGCCCTCGACGTACCACGCGCCGAAGGCGTGTTCCAGGTACGGGATAACGGTGAGCGCGGCCGGGGCCCGCCGCGGATCGGACCCAACGTAGGTCGCATATCGTTCGAGCAGCACCCGGGGCCGGGGGTCGTCGAACGCGCGGTTGGCGATATGCCGCAGGGACCGCCCGGGTCCTACCGCGCCGAGATCACCGACGCGAGCCAGTCGGCGCACCAGGTCGCGACCGGTGAGACTTTGCGCGAACAGCGGGATCTCGACCGCGTCCCAGATCCGCGACCCGCGAGCCATCAGGCGGCCCCAGGCGCGACCGGCGCCGACACCGAACGCGCGGTCGAAGCGGTCCGCCTGCTCGTCGAGGTTGCGGGTCGTACTCAGCACCGTGCCGTCCTGGAAGCGGTAGCGGACGAACGGGTCGACGGTCCGCAACGTCACGACAGAATCGAGGGGATCCCCGGTATCCGCGAAGAGCTCGGCGAACACCTCGGGCATGGTGAGCAGCGATGCGCCCGTGTCGAACCGGAACGTACCGGACGGCGTGCGCTCTTCGAAGCGCCCGACCTTCCCGCCGACCGTCTCAGTCGCCTCGAGCACGGTGACGTCGTGGCGCAACGCGGCGAGTCGGGCGGCGGCGGCGAGACCACCGACGCCCGCGCCGACCACAACTGCACGCGCCATGTACAGATACTGCCGCAGCCCGGATGAGCGCCGCGCGGCTATGCCCCTCGAGGTGAGATGACCCGCCCTTTCCAGATGAGCGTTCCGCGGCGGCGGCGGATGAACGACGAAGCGGTCAGGCCGGCCACGGCCACGACCGAGGCGGGGTGGCCGAGCGCGTCCGGCCACACCCGGCCGCCGGTTCGGCGGGCGGCAATCACCCGGCCGGCAACCCCAGCCGCGTAACCGAGGGCGCCGATCTTGTCGCCACGTAGTGCCGCGAGCGCCGGCCCGACGTAGATGACGCCCAGCGCCGCCAGCCCGGCGGCTGCGCCCGCCGGGGAGCCGAAGGCGGCCCATAGCGATTTGCCATAGCCGTCGCGAAGCGGCGCCCAGCCGTTGTACATCCGGCAGCTGGCCAGTCGTGTCCCGTCGACGATGCCGCCGTGGGCGCCGGTCCGCCGCAGCGCGCGGGCGAGGCTCAGGTCGTCGAGCACCGCGCCGGGCGGATGGCCCCCGGCGCGTTCGTAGGCGGCGCGGCGCACCACGAGGAACTGGCCGTTCGCGGCGGCAAGCGACGGCCACGCCGATCGCTCGGCCAGGCGCAGCGGAAGGAAGGTGAGCCACGACCATTGCAGCAGTGGTTGGACGAGCCGCTCGGCGGCGGTGCGGGCGACCTGCCGTGGATACGGGGAGACGAAGTCGAGTTGGTAGCGGTGCAGGAGCTCGACAGCCGCGCTCACGGCGTGCGGTTCGAGGCGGACGTCGGCATCGACGAACACCAGCACATGGCTGCTGAGCCGGGCGGCGGCGGCGAGCTGGCGGCAGGCGTGCGGCTTGCCGAGCCAGCCGGGTGGCAGCCGTCCGCCGGATATCACGCGAACTCGCGGATCCACAGCCGCGGCGATTTCCCTTGTCGCATCGGATGATTCGTCGTCCAGAACGAGGATCTCGAGCCCCTGAGCCGGCCGCTGGCCCACGACGGACCGCACACATTCAGCGATGTTGTGCGCTTCGTCGCGGGCGGGTAGCAACACCGAGACGTCCAGCGTGGACGCTACGGGGCCCGCGGGTGGGCGCCGAAGCAGGCGGGCATTGATCGTGGCGTGCGCGGTGCCGATGATCGCCGCGACACTGCCCAGCACTACGAGCCGGCTGGTCATCGGGAAATCACGAGCGGCACCGCGACCAGCCCCATGCCGAGCGCGCCCCAGAGGCCGGCCGCCTCCAGATCCAGGAAGGCCAACAGCCCGACGACCGACGACGCATACGTCCACAGGAACAGCACGACCATCCAGCGGTCGTCGGGGCCGGCCGTCCCAACCACACGGCTGGTGCTCGCGGACCGCGCCTGGCCCAGAATCCCTTGTACAGCAAGGGAGATCACGATCGACACGAGCAGCCATCCGGCGAAATTCGTCAGCGGAACGCCAGGCACGCCGGGCAGGTGCGGGTCGGCGTTCGCCCACTGCCAATGCCCGGCGGCGACCATCTGCGGATCGAGGAACAGATCCCATGACGCCAGCGCCCATGCGCCGACAAAGACCCGGCCGGGAACGGAGATCGCCAGCCGGCGAGCGACGAGCGCGGCCGGCCACGCCAGCATCGTCCAGGCCAAGGCGGCGATAACCGGTACCCCAGCGGCGCGCACACCGAGGGACGTCGAGTAGTGGTACTCGCCGAACGGGATCCCGGTGTGTACGCCGGCGATCTCGGCGCTCAAGCCGACTCCGGCCGCCGCCGCGCAACATGCAACCCCGCGCCAACCCCGGGTCAGGGCCGCGTGAGCTACCGACGCTATCGCCGCGACGACCACCGTGGAGATAGTCAGGCGATCGCGGGCCACGCCGTGCGTGAGTGGATAGCCGATCTGCAGCCCGGCAATAGCCACGACCAGTACCGCGATGGACGCCTCACCGACGCGGGGCGGCATGGAGGGGGAGTCGGGCGCCGAGCACCGCGAACGGCCGAGCGTCACCGGGAAAGCGGTGATCGCGCACCAGGTCGACGAAGCCCAGCGAGCGATACAGGCGGAAGGCGCGGGTGTCGCTGTCCGGCGTGGACAGCAGGATGGCTTGGTGCGGAATCGCCCCGGCCAGCGACGTCAGCAGCCGGCGGCCGATGCCGCCGCCCTGGTACTGCGGCAGCACGTGCATCTCCGAGAGCTCGAACGCGTCGCGCATCCACTCGACCGCGACCTGCGCGCTCACGGCCCGACGCACGAGGTCGTGCCACCACTGCCCGCCGCTGGACGTGTAGCCGTAGGCGAAGCCGACCAGGCGCCCGTCGCTGCGCAGGGCGGCCCGGCAGGCAAAGCCGGCGTAGCTGGTGTGACCCTGGGCGGTGACCGAGCGCTGAGCCCCCGCGTAGGTCGGGTAGTTCATGGCGACGACGTAGATCGCCATCGCTTCGTTCATGCGCTGGGCGAGCTGCGGGCCGGTCCAGGACTCGACCGTCACGCTGCCCGCGGCCGGCAGCGCGCTCATGATGCCGCCGCCAAGGGGTCGTGTCCGTCGAGTCGGCCGGACGTGCTCAGCACCGCGAAGCGCGCGAACAACTCCTCGGCATACCACCGCTTCGCCGCCGTCTGACGAATGGCCTCGCGGTGCGCTGTGCCGTCGTAGGCGTACCCACGCAGCGTGGTGGCGTCCCGCCACAGGCTGAACGTGCCCTGCACCGCGAGCGGCGACTCGCCGACGCCAAACGCGGCGCACAGTCCCGGGCGACCCACGAGGTCGGCCGCGACGGGCGGCACGGCTCGCCAGAAAGCGGCTGTCTGTCGCGGTGCCAGTCGAGCCCGGGTCAGGGCAGCCACCGGGCCGTCCCAGCGGGTTGGTGAGTCGGCAAACGGCGTGCGTCCCGACCACGTGCCCCGGCTGGCCAGCGGATGCAGGACGGCCTGCCACGACTCGCGCGAGGCCGCGCCCCAGCGGCGCGACACTCGTGTGCTCTCGAAGGCGCCGGCCGCTTCCCGTGACGCCCAGCTCACCAGTAGCGCCCATCGCGTCGGATCTGCGTCACCGAGCCGGAAGGCGCGGCTCGTGCCGAGGAGCTTCGCAAACCGTACCCCGGCCAGCGCATGTACGCGGCGCCGGTCGAGCGCCACCGTTGCGAGTGCCCATGGCACGCGGTGGGCGCCGACGCGCCACACGTGCATGGTCACCACGCCCGGCATTTGCCCACCCTAAGACCTACTCGTAAGCACATGGCGTAGCGCACGCCCGCCCAGGCCGAGGCCGAGCACAGCCAGGGCCGCGACGATCGACACGAGTGGCAACGTGAACGCCAAGGTCACGCAGCCGACGACACCGAGAACGTTCAGCGCGCGCGGCCATCGTCGTTGGGCCCGCGGCTGGGTGAACGCGGACGCGTTGGCGATGCCGTAATACGTGAGCACGCCGAACGATGAGAATCCGATGACCCCGCGCAGATCGGTCGTCGCGACGAGCACGCTCACCAGAACGCCCAACGCGAGCTCGGCGTGGTGCGGCACCCGGTAGCGCGGATGCACGGCCGCCAGCCAGCGTGGTAGGTCACCACGCCGGGCCATCGCCAGGCTGGTGCGTCCGACCCCGGCGATCAACGCGAGCAACGCGCCCAGGCTGGCCAGCACCGCACCGACTCGGACCACTGGGACGGCATAGGCCGAGCCGGCTGCCCGCACGGCGGTCACGAGCGGCGCCGTTGCGTGCGCGAGCGCGGACGGCCCGGCGGCGAGCAGCGCCGCGACGCCGACCACGGCGTAGATCGCAACGGTCACCCCGAGCGCGATGGTGATCGCACGCGGGATCGTGCGCGCAGGATCGACGACCTCCTCGCCCATCGTGGCGATGCGGGCGTAGCCGGCGAAGGCGAAGAACAGCAGGCCGGCGGACTGCAGCACGCCGTGCGCTCCGCCGATCGGCGCGACGAGATGAGATCCGGACGCGTGGCCACCGATTGCGATCGCCACGACCACGACGGTGATCGCGATTAGCGTTCCGGCGACGAGCACCCGGGTCGTGACGGCCGTGCGAGTCACGCCCCGGTAGTTGATGGCTACGAGCGCCAGCACCGCGACGACGCCGACCAGACGCTGCGCCCACGTCGGCCCCGGCACGGCGTAGGCAGCGAACGTCAACGCCATCGCCGCGCAGGATGCGGTCTTGCCCACGACAAACGCCCAGCCCGCCGCGAATCCCCAGCCCGGGCCGAGCCGCTCACGCCCGTACACGTACGTGCCGCCGGACGTTGGATACACGGCGGCCAGCTGGGCGGACGCAGTCGCGTTGCAGTAGGCGACGACGGCGGCGATGCCGAGGCCGATCAGCAGCCCGGTGCCGGCGGCGCGGGCGGCGGGCGCGAACGCCGCGAACACGCCCGCGCCGATCATCGAGCCGAGCCCGATGACGACGGCGTCGAACGTCCCTAGCCGGCGCGCGAGCTCAGGCGATGTCGGCGGGGAGGCCACGGGTGAGTGCCATCAGTTCGTCGAAGCTTGTGCGAAACACCGCGTGGGGGATGCCCCCGGCCGCCCACACCTGCGGATAGGCCCGCAACGCCAGGTCGACAACCGTGCGCAACGGGGCCGGATGCGCGACCGGAGCGACGCCTCCGATCGGCTGGCCGGTGGCCACGCGCACCAAGTCGGCGTCCGCGCGGCGGACTCGGCTCGTGCTCAGTAGCGCCGCGACCTTTGCCGGGTCGACCCGATGTGCACCGCTCGTCAGAACGAGCACTGCCTCATCGTCGGCCGTCGCGAAGATCAGCGAGTTGGCGATCGCCCCGACGTCGACGCCAAGCTGATCCGCAGCGGCCACGGCCGTCGGCGCGGCATGCGGCAACAGCTGCACTCGCCCGGCGGCGCCGGCTGCGGCGAGCACGGCGTCAACCGCTACGCAGTTGGGGTGCATCCCGCTCACCGGACAGACGCTATCGGCTCGCGTCCATCAGCTGTGTCCGAGTTACGCGGCGATGCCGACCGCTACGTGTGCACGCCGCATTCGATCTTGCTGGTGCCCGCCCACCGGCCGGCCCGCGCGTCCTCGCCCTCGAGGATGCGCCGGGTGCACGGCGCGCACCCGACCGAGCCGTAGCCGTCGTACAACAGCGGGTTGACGAGGACAGCGTTCGCCGCCACGTAGGCGTCGACGTCGTCCTGAGTCCACGCGGCGATCGGGTTGAGCTTGACCATGCCGCGCTTGGCGTCCCACTCGACAACGCGCACCGCGCGCCGGGTGATCGCCTCGTCGCGTCGTAGCCCGGACGCCCAGGCCCGGTACGGCGTGAGCGCCGACTCGAGAGGCGCGACCTTGCGCAGCGCGCAGCACTTGTCGGGGTCCCGCTCGAACAGCCGCGGGCCGTAATGGGCATCCTGATCGGCCACCGTTTGCGCCGGCGTGATCGTGCGCACCGTCACCGGCATGGTGGCCGCTACTGCGTCGCGGGTGCCGATCGTCTCGGCAAAGTGGTAGCCCGTGTCGAGGAAGATCACGTCCACGCCGGGCAACGCGCGCGAGGCCAGATGGGGGAGCACCGCGTCGGCCATTGACGAGGCGACGCACCATGACGAGCCGAACTGCTCGACCGCCCAGCGCAGGATGTCCAGCGGCTCGGCGCCATCCAGATCGTCACCGGCCTTGACGGCGAGCGCTTCGAGATTCGTCATGACCGCTCCTTCGCCTCGGCGGTCCACGTCGGGGATGTGCCGACGAACGACAACCGAAACACGCGCTGGCAGGCTCCGCACCGCCACTCGCCGTGCTTCTCGCCGAATGGGCGCAGGTCCTCGTCGCCGCAGTACGGGCAGTAGAACGGCGCGGCCCGCTCACTCATGACCGGTGCTCACGTCAACCAGGCCTCGTCGGCGCGGGCCACATAGGCCGCGAACGACTCGGCCGGCTCTCGCCGATCGAGGTAACCCAGCAGGATCCGCTCGACGTAGTCGGGCACCTCCGCGGCGCTGATCTTGAGGCCGCGGAACTTGCGCCCGAACGCCGCCTGCGCGCCCATCTGCCCGCCGAGGTGCACCTGGAAGGCCTCCTCGTCGGTGCCGCCCGCACCGCGGGTGACGATGCCCTTGAACCCGATGTCGGCCACTTGGAACCGGGCGCACGAGTTTGGGCAGACGTTGACGTTGATCGTGATCGGCGTGTCGAACTCCGGCAGCCGGCGTTCGAGTTCTTCGCGGATGGTCTCGGCGCGTGCCTTCGTCTCGACGATCGCCAGCTTGCAGAACTCGATGCCGGTGCACGCGATCGTGCCGCGGTGGAACGCCGATGGACGCGCAGACAGGCCCAGCCGGTCGAGCTCGTCGACCACGGCGTCGGGATCGGCAACGCCCAGAATCACCAGGCCCTGCTGGGGCGTCGTGCGAATCCGGCCGTCGCCGAGCCGATCAGCGAGATCGGCCACCGCACTCAACCCGGCGCCGGACGTGCGCCCGGCCTTGGTCGTGGCCCCGACCGCGAACCGCCCATCCCGCTGCCGCTCGATGCCAACGTGGTCGCGGTGGGGCGGCGACGGCTCGGGCTCCGGGCCGTCCGGCAGCGCCCGCCCCAGATACTCCTTTTCGAGCACTTCCCGGAATTTCTCCGGACCCCAGTCGGCCATCAGGAACTTCAGCCGAGCGTGATTGCGCGAGCGGCGGTAGCCGTAGTCGCGGAACAACGACGTGACGCCGGCCCACACCTCGCGCACCTCGTCCGGCTCGACGAAGACGCCCACTCGCTGCGCGAACATCGGGTTGGTCGATAGTCCGCCGCCGACCCACAGGTCGAACCCCGGCGTGCCGTTCGGTCCGACCACCCCGACGAACGACACGTCGTTGATTTCGTGGTTGGTGCAGTGCCGCGAGCAGCCGGTGATCGACGTCTTGTACTTGCGCGGCAGGTTCGAGAACTCCGGATCACCGAGATAGGCGGCAACGGTCTCCCTCAGCGCCGGCTCGGCATCGAGCACCGAATCAGCGGCCACCCCCTCGAGCGGGCAGCCGAGCATGACGCGCGGGGTGTCGCCACACGCCTCGGTGGTGGAAAGGCCGACGGCTTCGAGCTGCTCCCAGATCCTCGGCACGTCCTCGATCCGGATCCAGTGCAGCTGGACGTTCTGCCGATCGGTGATGTCGGCGATGTCGCGCCCGTACGTGGTCGCGATCTCGCCGACGACGCGCAGCTGCTCGCTCGTCAGCGCCCCGCCGTCGATGCGGATGCGCATCATGAAGAACTCGTCCTCGAGGTCCTCAGGCTCGAGCATGCCGGTGCGCCGGCCCGGGATGCCAGCCCGCCGCTGGGTGTACAGCCCGTACCAGCGGAACCGTCCGCGCAGGTCGGCCGGATCGATGCCGGCGAAGCCCGTGTGCTGGTAGACGTCGATGATGCGCTGGCGAACGTTCAGCCCGTCGTTGTCGCGCTTGCTGCGCTCGTTCGGGTTCAGCGGCTCCCGGTAGCCGAGCGCCCATTGGCCCAGGCCTTTACCCGCGGGCATGTGCGAGCTCCTCTCGATGCGAGTCTCAGGCGACGACCCGCGCGGAGGTCCCGGCGCAGGTCAACGCGACAGACGACACGCCGCGGCGATCACTCGCAGCAGATCGACGTGCCGCCGCGCCGTCAGACGCAACGGGAGAGCTCGGTGCACCCGTCAAGGGTGGCACACGTGCGGGCGAGTCGCGACTGTGTAGGCGCTCACCATGACTACGGGTCGAGTTGACAAACGAGGACGCTTCGCGAGCCACGCCACAACCGGCTGGCTAACGGCCGCCTTCCTGTGCGAGCATGACTACGTGTCCGCCGTCTTGCTCGTCGCGCGTTTGCACGTCGATCTGCAGCGCGTCGTCAGCGCGGCGTGTCGTCTTTCGTGAACGACCGGCTCCCTGAGTAGTCATCGCCGCCCATTCCGGGCCGGGTGACGAGCCGTGAGAACCGTATCCGGCTGAGCCGACTGGTGCGTTCGCGCACCTCCTGACCCAGTTCGCGAAGGACCTGATGGCAACCGACATCGAGCTGGCCACCGGCGCCACCGTGTGGCTGACCGGCCTGCCGAGTGCAGGCAAGACCACGCTCGCAACGGCGCTGGCCGAACGACTGCACGCCGAGGGACGGCCGGTCGAGGTGCTCGATGGGGATGCCATCCGCAGCGTGCTGTCGCCCGAGCTCGGGTACTCGAGGGCCGACCGTGATACGAACGTAGCCCGTATCGGCTGGGTCGCGCAGCGGCTGGCGAAGCACGGCATCGTTGCGATCGCTGCCGTGGTGTCGCCGTTCGCGGCCGCTCGCGAAGCAGTCCGCGCCGAGCATGAGTCGCGCGACCTTCCGTTCTTCGAAGTCCACGTCGCGACCCCGGTGCAGGTATGCGCCGCGCGCGATGTGAAAGGTCTCTATGCCCGTCAGCGCAAGGGCGCTCTGGCCGGCCTCACCGGTATCGACAGCGAGTACGAGCCGCCGTCCACCCCGGAACTTCGACTCGACACGAGTGGCCACTCGGTCGACGACATCGTCGAAGAGCTGATTGCCCTGCTGCGCAAGGAGAATCTGGCATGACTGTATTACGCGCGGGCCGCCTCGATCCGCTCCGGCCGAGTGCCGCTCACGCAGGGGTGCACTCATGACCGCCGTCGCGAGTCGACCGGTCGCGAGCCGCTCCTGGCTAAGCGATCTGGAGGACGAGGCCATCCACATCGTGCGCGAAGTCGCCGGCCAGTTCGATCGCCCGGTCTTGCTGTTCTCCGGCGGCAAGGACTCGATCGTGATGCTTCACCTGGCCACCAAAGCGTTCTGGCCGGGACGGGTGCCTTTCCCGGTGATGCACGTCGACACCGGGCACAACTTCGACGAGGTGATCGAGTTCCGCGACCGCCATGTGGCCCAACTCGGCGTTCGCCTCGTGGTGGCGCGTGTGCAGGACTCCATCGATCGCGGACGCGTCCGCGAGACGCCCGGCCAGTCGCGCAACCCGCTGCAGACCGTGACTCTGCTCGACGCCATCACCGAACACCGCTTCGACGCGGTGCTCGGAGGAGCGCGTCGTGACGAAGAGAAGGCGCGCGCCAAGGAGCGCGTGTTCAGCGTCCGTGACGACTTCGGGCAGTGGGATCCCCGTAACCAACGCCCCGAGCTGTGGGACCTCTACAACGGCCGCCACCGTACCGGTGAGCACGTGCGCGTTTTCCCGTTGTCCAACTGGACCGAACTCGATGTCTGGTCCTACATCGAGCGTGAGGGCATCGAGGTACCGAGCATCTACTACGCCCACCACCGGCCGGTGTTCCAGCGCGACGGCATGCTGCTCGCCGTCACCCCGTGGACCCAGCCGAGCGCGGGCGAAGCCGTCACGACCGAATCGGTTCGCTACCGCACGGTCGGAGACGCGACGTGCACCGGTGCGATCCGCTCCATTGCCTCCACCGTGGCCGACGTCGTTGTCGAGACGGCGGCCGCCACGATCTCGGAGCGCGGCGCCACCCGCGCCGACGACCGGACCAGCGAGGCGGCGATGGAAGACCGCAAACGCAAAGGCTACTTCTAGCAATGCGCCCTGCTGCCCACCCGCCCAACAACGTAACCACGAACGCGATGAGCGCTCGCGCAAAGAGCCGCCCAGGCGGGGTGAGTTGATGCCGGGCCAGTTGCTAAGAGTGGTCACCGCTGGTTCGGTCGACGACGGCAAGTCGACGCTCGTCGGCCGGTTGCTGCACGACGCCAAGGCGGTTTTGACAGACCAACTGGCGGCCATCGAGGCGGCGAGCGAGCGCCGGGGCTACGACGGCGCCGACCTCGCGCTCCTGGTCGACGGCCTGCGCGCCGAGCGCGAGCAGGGCATCACGATCGATGTCGCGTATCGCTACTTCGCGACCGCGCAACGGACGTTTGTACTCGCTGATACTCCGGGGCACGTGCAGTACACGCGCAACACAGTGACTGGTGCCTCGACCGCTGACGTAGCGGTGATCCTCATCGACGCCCGCAACGGCGTCGTCGACCAGACGAAGCGTCACGCGGCCGTCGCGGCGTTGCTGCGTGTCGAGCATGTAGTGCTCGCGGTCAACAAGATGGACCTCGTCGACTACTCCGAGGCAGTCTTCGACGAGATCGTGGGCGACTTCGCCGCGGCAGCTAGCCTGCTCGGGCTGGACTCGTTCACCCCCATCCCGGTTGCCGCGCTCTGCGGCGACAACGTGGTCGACCGCTCGACGCGGATGAGCTGGTACGCCGGTCCGTCGCTGCTGGAACATCTAGAGCGCTTCGAGCCCGATCATCGCCCGGCCGTGCCGGCCCGGTTCCCGGTGCAACTGGTGGTGCGGCCGCGAACCGCCGAGCATCCCGACTATCGCGGTTATGCCGGGCGGGTCGAGGCCGCCGCCTTGCACGTCGGCGACCCGGTCGTCGTGCTGCCCTCCCAGCGCACCTCCTCGGTCGTCGGCATCGACACGCCCGACGGACCCCTCGAGGAGGCAGCGCCCGGCCGGTCGGTGATCGTTCGCCTCGGCGACGACATCGACATCTCGCGCGGCGACCTGCTCGCCGTCGACCGGGAGCCGCGTCCGGCCGTCGTCCGGCACCTCGGCGCCACCGTATGTTGGTTGGCCGATCGTCCAGTACGGGCCGGTGATCGTTTCGCGCTGCGTCACGGCACGCGCGAGGTCGCCGCGATTGTCGACGGCGTCGAGAGCCGCCTGGACATCAACACGCTCGAGCGAGGCCGGACCGATGAGTTGGGACTGAACGACATCGGCACCATACGCCTGCGTACGGCCGAGCCGGTAACGGTGGATCCGTACGCGCTGAACCGGTCGACTGGAGCATTTCTGCTCGTCGATGAGGACGGTGGGGCCACGGTTGCCGCCGGCATGGTCGGGCCCTCCGCACGGTGATCTTGTGACCGGGTTTCCGCTGCTGCTCGACCTGACCGGGCGTCGCGTGCTCGTCGTCGGCGGCGGGCCCGTCGCCACTCGCCGGGCCGAGCGGCTGGCCGAGTCCGGCGCGGTGATCGAGGTCGTCGCGCCAGCTGTGTCGAATCGGCTTCGTGAACTCGCTGCCTGCGTTGCCGAGCGTGCGTTCGAGCCGGGAGACGTCCACGGCGCGTGGCTCGTCCTGGCCTGTACGGACTCGCCCGCCGTGAACGCATCGGTGGCGGCGGCGGCGGCCGCGGAGCAGATCTTCTGCGTTCGCGCGGATGCGGCGGGTGGAGGCACCGCCCGTACTCCCGCGCTGACCCGGCGCGACGGGGTGACGATAGCCGTGTCGGGGGGTGACGACCCGCGTCGCGCGGTCGCCCTGCGTGACGCGATCAGCGCGGCGCTCGATCTCGGCGAGTTGCCGCTGCGCTCGCACCGGCCGGCATCCGGCTCGGTGGCGCTCGTGGGCGGCGGGCCAGGCGATCCCGAGTTGATCACCGTGCGGGGACGGCGCCTGATCGCGTCCGCAGATGTGATCGTCGTCGACCGGCTCGCGCCGCGGGCTTTGCTCGACGAGTTGCCGCCGGACGTCGAGGTGATCGACTGCGGCAAGTCCGCGCACCGGCACAATCTCACCCAGGACGAGATCAACGCCGTGCTCGTTGATCGCGCCCGAGCCGGCAAACGCGTCGTCCGGCTCAAGGGCGGTGACCCGTTCGTGTTCGGTCGCGGTGGGGAGGAGTGGCTGGCCTGCCTCGCCGCGGGTGTTGCGGTGACTGTGGTCCCCGGTGTCAGCTCCGCGCTGGCGGCCCCGGTAGCGGCGGGTATTCCGTTGACGCACCGCGGGCTGGCCGCCGACTTCACCGTCGTTTCGGGGCACCTCGATCCAGGACGTCCTCTCGACGCCGGTCTTGACTGGGCGGCGCTGGCCCGCGCGTCGACACTGGTCTTGCTGATGTCGATCGAGCGGTTGGACCTGATCGTCAAGGAGCTCGTGTCGCACGGGCGTGATCCGCAGACGCCGGCGGCGGTGATCGAGCGCGCGACGCTCGATGGGCAACAGATCGTGCGCGCGCCCCTCGAGCAGCTGCCCGCCGAGGTGATCGCCGAGGGAGTGCGCGCGCCCGCGGTAGTCGTCGTCGGCGATGTCGTCAATGCTCTTGCTTCGAACACGCGTTCGCAGTAGGCTTCGAACAGGAGTTCGAGCATGGGGAGGAGCCGAGTTGTGACCCGGTCTGTGACGACGATGCGGCCGCCCGCTACGCGCTCGGCCACGTCGCTGGTCGAGCAGGCGCGAGCGATGCTGCGCGATGCCGAGCGGGAGACGGATGCCGCGGAGCAGTTCCGCTTGGCGCACCTGGCCGCACTGCGCGCCGCGGCCGCCGTATTCGCCGAGCGGGCCCGTCCCTCGGGCCGCCGCCGACTCGTCAGCGCCTGGACGCTGGTCGACGCGGTGGCGCCGGAGCTGTCCGACTGGTCGGCCTACTTCGCCCGCACGGCCGATACCCGGGCGGCCATCGAGGCCGGCGCCCGCAGCGTGGTGTCCGATCGAGACGCCGACGATCAGCGGCATGCCGCCGAGCAGTTCCTCGCGCTGGTCGAGCAGTCACTCGGTTTGCTGGCGGCGCCGCTCGCCAGCTGATCCTTGCCGACGCTGGTGTCGGTGGTGGGCACTAGTCTTCGCGACGTGGAGACCGCTAGTCACCGGGAACGCGCCGCCCCGTCACGGCAGCGTCTCGTGACGCGGCTCCTGGCCGAGGCAATGTGGTCGGTGGCCGGCTCCGGCGCCGCACCAACCGTGCTCGACTGCGGCGGCGGCAGTGGCAGCGCCGCCGTTCCGCTGGCTCGCGCCGGCGCGCGGGTCACGGTTGTCGACGTCAGCCCGGACGCGCTGGCGACGTTACGCCGACGGGCCGCGGAGGCCGGGGTTGACGATGTCGTCGTGGCTGTGCCGGGCGACGTCGAGACGCTGGCCGAGCTGGTTCGGCCCGGGTCGTTCGATCTGGCGCTGGCCCACGAGGTGCTCGAAGCGGTCGACCATCCCGATGTCGCGCTTGCGAGTATTGCCGCCGCGGTGCGCCCTGGCGGTCTGGTGAGCGTGGTGGTCGGCAATCCCGTCGCTGCGGTGCTCGCCCGTGCACTCGCCGGCGAGGTGGCGACGGCGCTGGCCGAGATGCGGTCGCTGTCAGAAGTGTCGCCCGGCGAGCTAGACCTGGGACGGCTGCGCGCTCTGTGTGATCAGCTCGGTCTGGTCGTGGAGCAGGTACAGGGGGTGGGGGTGTTCACCGAGATCGTCCCGGGCGCCGACCTCGACCCGCAGCGTGGCGGTGCCTCGAACGCCGAGGCACTAGCCGAACTCGAGGAGCTCGCCGCAAACCGCTCACCCTTCCGCGAGATCGCCAGCCGCATCCACGTCCTGGCCCGCCGCCCGGGTTGATGGGCCGCAGCGCTGACGTCCCGCGCGCCGCCGGCCCGACCGACGGCGACGATTCCAGCTGCACGATTCTGCACGTCGATATGGACGCATTCTTCGCCAGCGTGGAGGTCCGGCGTCGGCCGCAGCTGCGCGGCAAGCCGGTGATCGTTGGCGGATCGACGCGAGGCGTTGTCGCGGCGGCATCCTACGAAGCGCGGCGGTTCGGCGTCCGCAGCGCTATGCCTATGGGGCAGGCGCTCCGGCTGTGCCGGCACGCCGTGGTGCTGCCGCCGGATCGCTCCGCCTACAGCGAGGTGTCCGCGCAAGTGATGGAGATCTTGCAGAGCATGACCCCGCTGGTCGAGCCGCTGTCGCTGGACGAAGCGTTCCTCGACGTCGCGGGCGCGCAGCGGCTGCTCGGACGCCCGCTCGAGGTTGGCCGGACGATCCGCGCCCGGGTGGCCGAGTCGCTCGGGCTCAGCTGTTCGGTCGGCGTGGCCTCGACGAAGTTCGTCGCGAAGCTCGCCTCGGCGCGCTGCAAGCCGGACGGCCTGCTCCTGGTCCCGGCCGCCGAGACGCTGGCGTTCTTGCGTCCGCTGCCGGTCACCGTGCTCTGGGGAGTCGGTGAGCGCACCGCGGAGCCGCTGCGCCGCTTGGGAGTGCGAACGGTCGGGGACTTGGCCGAGATTCCGCTCGACGCGTTGCAGCGCGCGGTGGGCTCCGCGGTGGCCGAGCATTTGCACGCGCTCGCGAGGGGACACGATCCGCGCGAGGTCGACACCCACGAGGTCGAGAAGTCGATCAGCGCTGACCATACGACGGCAGCCGATCTCACCGACGAGGCCGAGGTCTCCCGCGAGCTGCTGCGACTGAGCGGCGAGGTCGGCCAGCGGCTGCGAGAACGGCACTGGGTCGCCCGGACGATCGGTATCAAGATCCGGTTCGCGGATTTCCGCACGGTAACCCGAGTGCGCACCGTTACAGACTGGGTTGACTCCTCGGCCGCGCTTCACGAAATCGCGCTCGATCTCTACCGCGGCCTGCGCCTGGACCGGCCCCGCATCCGGTTGGTGGGCGTGAAGGCGGAACAGTTCCGTGACGCAGCTGACGCGCCGCGCCAGCTCAGCCTGGACGATGTCGCGCCGCCGGACGGCGCCGTCGACGAGGTCACCGATGCCACGCAGGTGCGATTCGGCCCGGCCGCGCTTCGTCCGGCGACACTGATCCCGCGTCGCGCGGCTGGCCGACCCACCAGCTAGCACCCAAAATTGCGGCTTGGGACAGGAAAGCTCACACCCAGGGGGCCGGCAAACTTTCGCCGACGCCACTGGGCTCGTATGCTCAAGAGTGTCAACTCTCAACCGAGGGCCGACGCAAGAGTTGGATCGCAGACCGCCGGCTGGTCGGTCCCGAACGGGCCATCAGTGGATGGACGAAGGAGGGCACGGTGCCGCTCTCCGAGCACGAGCAGAGGCTCCTCGAGCAGATCGAGCAGGCGCTCTACGCGGAAGACCCCAAGTTCGCCTCCGCCGTGCGTGC
The DNA here is from genome assembly GCA_046734095.1 of Actinomycetota bacterium. GTDB lineage: Bacteria > Actinomycetota > Actinomycetes > Mycobacteriales > Jatrophihabitantaceae > DASXRA01. The sequence goes on from JBKPQM010000039.1 coordinate 42,077, forward strand.
GGGGCGCTCGAGGCTGCGTCGGCGACGCTGGATCATCATCGCCACGGTCGGTGTTATCGCCGGGCTCGCTGTGCTCCTTGTCGGTCTGACCGCAAAATTGATCGCGCTGGGCGTCGTCGGCTTCGTGATGATCGTGGCGTCCTGCGTCTACGTCGCCACCATGCTCACGTCCAAGTCATCCGGCAAGAACTCAGAGGTCGGCAACGCCGGTTCGAAGGCCCGTCGACCCGGGGTGCGGTCGCGCATGGAAGACCGGTTGCGCAAGCGCTTCGAGCAGGAGTAGCGCAGGCGCCGCGCGTCCCAGCTGTCGGCACTGGTGCGGCGCGCCTTATGAGTCCGTTGTTTCGACGCGGCGCATGTTGCGCGGCTCAGTGACGGCGCCGACGGCGTAGCCAGCCGAGCGACTGGGGCAGTAGCCGGGCTCGGGCACGCTCCCAGCCACTGCGTGTTTCCCGCATCGACACTTCGACCCGCGGCAGGTCGGTGACCAACCCGCGCGTCGCCACGCCGTCTCGATCCGGCGCATAGCGCGACAACTCGACGGCAGTGGCCAGTGTCCGCAACGATTCGTCCGCCTCTCCCGAGACACCCTCCCGGCGGAGCCAGATCACCACCTGCCGCGGGCTGCGAACCGGCGACCAGACGTAGCCGAGATCGACGGCCGTGTCGGCGAGCTCCTGCCACAGGGCGTCGGGCTCACGCTCCGCGGCGTGCAATCGGGCCCGGCGCCGGGCGAGCCGGGCGCTGGCCGGGAGCAGGAGCAGGACCACGACCAGCCCGGCGATCCCCACGAGTAGCCAGCCGACCCAAGCGGGCACGTCGCTGCTGCCCGACGCGGCCGGCGCCGCGCCGCCGTCAGACTCGAGCGAGGTCCGCCGGCCGGACGCGCCACTTAGGGTGCCGCTGCCTGCGCTTCCCGGGTCGCCGGGAGCCGGGGCCGGGCGTGACTGCGGCGCCCACGGCATCTGCGCGGCTCGGAGCGCATCAGGGCCACTGAGCGGAGTGGGGTCGAACGGCAGCCACCCGACGCCGCCGAAGTACGCCTCGACCCAGGCGTGCGCGTCATTGGTCGTGACCGTGAAATTGCCGTCCTTGTCCGGAGCCTTATGGGTGTAGCCCACGACAACCCGTGACGGAACTCCCGCCATTCGCAGCATGATCGCCATCGCACCCGCGTACTGCTGGCAGAAGCCCTCCTTGTTGGTCAGGAAGTCGACCAGGGCGCTGCCGGAGTCACCGGTCTTCGTCGTAAGGCTGTAGGTGAAGTTGTTCTTCGGGAAGTAATTGAGGATTGCCAGCGTCCGGTTGTAGGGCGACTTAGCGCCGCCGATGGCCTTCAGGACGTCTTGCCCGACCACGTCCGGCATGGTGGGATGCGTCAGCCAAGGCTGCAGGGCGGTGTCCTTGGCGAGCGACTCGGACTGCCGCAGCGCGGGGATCAACGGCTGCGGCTGCTCGACACTCTCTTCGTAGGTCTGGCCCTTGCTGATCCGCCCGCCGAGCACGGCAGCGTCGTGCGCACTCCACGTCCAGTCGCCCTCCAGTCCGACGATGCGCGTCGGTGACTGAAAGATGGGCACGGCCACGTCGTCGAGGCTCTTGACGGTGATCGTGGCCGAGTAGTCGAGCGGCGATGTATTCGCCGGTAGCTCCGGCGCGGCGACGAACTCTGTGTCCTGCAACGGCTCGGTGGCACCTCTAGGTCCGGGATGCCAGCCCGACGCGTCGTAGGTGTCGAGGACATATTCGCTCAGGTACAGCGGACGAGGTTGGCCCGAACCGTTGACCTTCACGTCCACCAGGTCGACCGGATCCTTGCGGGTGAGCTGTCCCTTCAGCCGCACGAACGGATCCAGGCTGACCCCGCCATCGCCGCCTCCACCGGAACCGCCGTGAAACGCGTCGGCGAGCAGGTTGGTCTTCGGGACGGGCAGCAACAGCGGTGCCGCCAGCGCGATCACGATCGCGATCAGCGCGATCCGTCGTCCGGTCAGCGCCTTGACTGCCGCGCGCGACGCGCCCGCTTGGTGGGGCATCAGCCGTCCCCACCGCGAAACCTCGTCGCGGGTGTCGGAACTGAGCAGCAGGAGATAGCCGAGGGCGGCCAGCACGAACCACAGCCACCCGACGGCGTGGCGGGGCACCGTCCCGGCGACGGTGTACACCGCCAGGAACGCAACCCCGGCGAGTGCCGGGCGACGAGCTACCACGGCAACCAGGTCGACGGCCACCGCCACGAGCACGAGCAGCGCGGCGAGCACCATGCGCACGGCCTCGGTGGAGTGCAGCGGCGCCGCGCCGTCACGGACCGTCGTGTGGAACTCGCCGTTCAGCACGGCGACGTCCCTCCACGCGCCGGCCAACGGCACGAAACCGCCCCAGGCGTGGTCAGGGACGAACCGTGCCGTCAGGTAGAAGACGGTGAGCACCAGGCCGGGCAGCAAATGGATGATCCGCGCCGGCTGCCGAGTACGTAGCAAGGCCGCCGGCCCGATCGCGAGCAGCATCGCCACCCAGACGTTCGGCAGCCAGGCCCAGTCAGTGAAGATCTCGCGAAGCGGCAGTACCGCAAGCGCGGACGCAACCAGGCCCGCGACGGTGCGCCGGGCCGCGTTCTCCGGTCCGGCGATCCGGTCCGAGGCCGCCCAGGCCCGAATCCCGGTCACGGCGTGCTCGATCGGGCGCCAGGCTGGACGGCGGGGCCGGCGGAGGCCGTCCGCTGGCCGAGCAGCCGGCTCCAGACGGCGGGAATCGCCTCGTCGGCCCGCGCGGGCACGACCCACCAGCCGGCAGCGCGCAGTATCTCGGCGACCCGGCGGCTCTCGTTCGTCCATACCGGACCGGCAGAATCGTCAGTCGGCGAGGTGGCGCGCCACGAGTCGACATCGAGCAGGATGGCGAATGCCGGCGTCGCCGACCCGCGCGGGTGGGCCTCGGCCAGCGCGTGCGCGCTCGAGTCGTCGAGGTGTCCGAGCACCGCGACGACCGTGGAGTCGCGCATGGCCAGCCGCAACTGCGGCACGATCGGCGCCAAGCTGGTCTCGCTGCGGGCGGTGACGTCGGCCAGGTGGTCGACGAACGTCCCCTGCGAGCCGAAGCGCGTCCGATCGCGCGCCGCCAAGTCGGCGATAAGGCTTACGTCGCGGCCGGTGAGGAACAACTGGCTGCCGATACTCGCGATCGCGCTGATCGCCCATTCCAGGCTGCGTCGGCGCCGGTCGTCACCGCCGCTGCGGGCCTCGTCAGCCTCCACGTGCGCCGATGCCCGCAGGTCGAGCAACAGTGTGGTATGTCCCTGCCAGGGACGTTCCTCGTGCCGGACCATGATCGCGCCGGTGCGCGCGGTGGACCGCCAGTGGATTTTGCGAAGATCGTCGCCCTGCCGCCACTCGCGCGTGGAGGCGTCGTCGGCACCTCGCGACCCGATCGAGTGGCTGCCGGCGTTCTCGCCGAGGTCCCACGAGTTGGGTACGTGCAGGTCCGGCAACCGCTCGACGATCGGCGTGATGACGAACCGCGATCGGGCGGTGAACGACCGGGTCGTGTCGATGAGCCCGAACGGGTCCGTCAGCCGTACCCGTAACGGTCCGGCGTCGTAGTGACCGCGCGGCAGCGCCGGCACGCGATACGCGACGGTGCGGGTCTCTCGGCCGTTGAGGCCGTCCAGCACGAACCGCGCTTGCCCGGTCAGCCGGGCAGGCAGGCGGTCCTCGAGCATGAGGGACGTGGTGGGTATGAGCGATCGGTTGGTCACCGTTAGCGAGATGACGACCTCCGAACCAGCTTGGGCGCGGGCATGAGAGACCCCACGACGGCTGGCGATCGTCACCTGCGAGCGATGCACGATGATCGCGGCCACCACCGGGACGGCGACCAGCAGCGCACCGGCCCGGACGAGGTCGACCTCGCCGAAGCCCAGGCCGCACAGCACCGCGGTGATCCCGCCGGCGACCAGGCAGCGGGCACGGGTGGTGAATCCCGGCCGGATCCGTCGCATCGCTCGCGCCTACCGGTGGGTGTCCGGCGTCGGGATCGGAACCGTCGCGACGACCTTCGACAACACGTCCTCGGCGGTGCGCCCTCCGATGCTGGCATCGGCGGTGAGCAGCAGCCGGTGGGCCAGCACTGGCCCGGTCAGCGCCTGCAGGTCGTCCGGGATGACGTAGTCGCGTCCGTCCAGGGCAGCCCACGCCTTGGACGCACGCAGCAGCTGCAGTGTGGCGCGGGGAGAGGCACCGAGGCGCACGTCAGCCGCCCGTCGGGTGGCCTCGGCGAGGTCGACGGCGTAGCCCTTGATGCCTTCGGCCACGTGCACCGCGTGGACGCGGTCGATCAGTGACCGGACCTCGGCGGCATCCGACACCGGCCGGAGCGTTTCGAGCGGGTCGCCCGCGGCATGCTCGGCCAGCATGGCGATCTCCGCTACGCGGTCGGGGTAGCCCATCGAGATTCGGGCGGTGAACCGGTCGCGCTGAGCCTCGGGCAGTGGATAGGTGCCCTCCATGTCGATGGGATTCTGGGTGGCCAGCACGAGGAACGGCGCTTCGAGTGGGTAGGTGACGCCGTCGACAGTGACCTGGCGTTCCTCCATGCATTCGAGCAGGGCCGCCTGGGTCTTCGGAGACGCTCGGTTGATCTCGTCGCCGACGACGATGTTGGCGAAGACGGGGCCGGGCTTGAACTCGAAGTCGCGCGATTCGGAGTTGTAGACGCTGACGCCGGTGACGTCGCTGGGCAGCAGATCCGGGGTGAACTGCACCCGTCGCACGGAACTGTCGATCGATCTGGCCAGTGCCTTGGCGAACTTGGTTTTGCCGACGCCGGGAACGTCTTCGATCAGTAGGTGCCCCTCGGCGAGCAGCACGGCAAAGCCGAGGCGAATCGTGCTCACCTTACCCTCGATGACCTGCTCGATGTTGGCGACGATCCGCTCGCCCGCGGAGCGGACCGCGCTGATGTCGTCAAGGTCCTCCACAGCCTGCAACCCTGCCCCCACCTGATCCACCACCTGCTGCTCCCACGGCGCCGTTCGGCTGCGGCGTCGGGTGCGCCGCGTTCACGTGGAGTATCCCCGAGTCCGGAAACACAACGGTAACGCCGGCCGCCGTAAGCCCGGCTCCCCCACCCGGCTAAGGCCTGGATTTGCTGGGCCGAAGCGATCACGACGCACCGGGAAGAGTGGGCTCTTCGTTGACGGTGGATGGAAGTGGGGTACGGTGGGGGATCGTGGGGGCAGCGGGCGGTGGCGTGAGGGGTGGTGCGAGTGTTTCTCGGGACGCACACACCACGCCTCGACGACAAGGGACGGCTCGCGCTGCCGGCGAAGTTCCGCCCCGAGCTCGACAGCGGCCTGGTGATCACGAAGGGCCAGGAGAGGTGCCTGTTCGTGTTCCCGATCATCGAGTTCAACCGGCTTACCGAGCTGCTGCGCACCGCGCCGGTCACCGATCGCCGAGTGCGCGACTACAGCCGCATCTTCTTCGCGAGCGCCTCGCAGGAGGTGCCCGACGCCCAGGGCCGCATCACGGTGCCGCAGCAACTGCGCCAGTACGCCGGGCTGACCAAGGACAGCGTCGTCATCGGTGCCAACACGAGGGTCGAAGTTTGGGACGCCCGGGCCTGGCAGGAGTACCTGGACAGCAGCGAGCAGGCCTTTGCCGACGCCGAAGAGGAGGTGCTGCCGGGGCTGCTCTGAGCGTGCGGCCCGACGCTCGAGCGTGACGTCCGATCCGGCCTCCTCCCGTCGCCGGCCCTCACTTGGCGTACCTTCCCCGGCGCCAAGCGGGAGTTCGCGCCGACGGGCGGGGACCCGATCGGACGTCACCGACGCCGACAGGGGAGGAGGTGGCGCTGATGGACGAACACGTGCCGGTCATGCTCGACCGCGTGCTGGCGTTGCTCGCGCCGGCGCTGTCCGGACGGCCCGCGGTTGTCGTCGACGCGACTGTCGGGCTCGGCGGCCACGCCGAGGCGCTGCTCGCGGCTCATCCGCAGCTCACCCTGGTCGGCCTCGACCGCGATCAGGCGGCCCTCGACCGCAGTCAGCAGCGTCTGGCGCCGTACCGCGAGCGGCTGCACCTTGTGCACGCCGTCTACGACCGGATGCCGGCGGTGCTCGCTTCGCTCGGGTTTCCCCGGGTCGACGGTGTGTTGTTCGACCTGGGCGTCTCGTCGATGCAGCTTGACCGGCCCGAGCGTGGATTCGCCTACGCCCACGACGCGCCGCTGGACATGAGGATGGACCAGACCTCCGGGCGTACCGCGGCCGACGTCGTCAACACCTACCCGGTCGCGGCGTTGGCTCGCGTGCTTCGCGAGTACGGCGAGGAGCGGTTCGCGGCACGGATCGCCGCGGCGATCGCGCGCGAGCGGCCACTGACGTCGACCGCGCGACTCGCCGAGCTCGTGCGGACGTCCATTCCCGCGCCGGCGCGGCGTACCGGTGGGCATCCGGCGAAGCGCACCTTCCAGGCGCTGCGCATCGAAGTCAACGCCGAGTTGGACGCGCTCCGGGCGGCGCTACCCGAGGCGATCGCTGCTCTGCGCGTGGCGGGCCGCATCGTTGTGCTCTCCTACCAATCGCTCGAAGATCGCCTCGTCAAGCAGGCATTCGCGGCACTGGCCACCGACGCGACGCCGCCGGAGCTGCCGGTGCCGATCGCCGCGTACGGACCCCAGCTGCGGCTACTGGCCCGCGGCGAGGTACCCACGTCCGCCGAAGTCGCGGCCAACGCACGAGCCGCGTCGGCACGGCTGCGGGCCGCCGAGCGGATCCGGGAGCCGGCATGACCAGCGCACTCATTCCGTTGAGTGGCGCGTTATCGCTCGAGTGGTGCGTTATCGCCCACCACTCGACGCGGAACGCACCACTCAACTGGCTGGCCGGGGGTGCCCGGTGAGCGCACCGCGCCGGATGCCGTTCATCTTGCTGTTCGCGGCCCTGCTCGTCGGCGGCCTGTGCGCGCTGCTCGCCCTCAACACCGCCGCCGCGGCCGCCGAGCTGCGCCGGCAGTCGCTGATCCAGGCCAACGGCAACGCAGCGGACAGCGTGCAGCAACTCAAAGCAGAGCTCGCCGCGCGGGAGGCTCCGGCGGCGCTGAGCACAGCGGCGGCCGCGCTCGGAATGGTGCCCGCCGACCATCCAGCCTTCCTGCGCATCCAGCCAAACGGTGGCGTCACTGTGGTTGGGTCGGCAGCGCCCGCCGCCCCCACCCCGAGGCCGACGCGGACACCCGCCTCCACCCCGGCCAGGGCGCCGACGCCGAACCGGAACGCGGCGCCGAGGCCGACGACCGGGCCACGCAAGCCGACCGCGACACCTACGCCGACCGGCAGGCGCCGGTGACCCCGCCACCCGATCACCGCCAGCCCCGGCGCCCGTCGGGAGCAACGGGGCGCCCATATGCCCCGACCGCCCGCCCACAGACTCCGACGGGCCGCCCGTCCGGCGCAACCGCTCGTCCGCCGGCTGGTGCCGCTCGCTCTCCCGGCG
>JBKPQM010000040.1:0-7483 GCA_046734095.1 Actinomycetota bacterium
GGGTGCTGTTCTGCGTGCCGCGGTCGGGTCACATCCCGTGTGCGCTCAGCAGCGTTTCGACGGCTTGCCGGGTCGCCGGGGTTGATCCGCCGCGCACGACGGCGTAGGCGCTTGCACCGTCGAAGAGGAGGGTGAGCTGGAGGGCGAGCAGCTCGGCGTCGTGGGCGCCGCCGTCGCGTAGGGCTGCGGCGAAGTATTCGGTGAGGGCGATCTTTTGCGAGCGTGCCACCTGGGCCGCTGGGTGATCGCGGTCCTTGAGTTCGGTGGCGGCGCTGACGAACGGGCAGCCGCAGGCGCCGGGTGCGTCGGCGGCCTGGTCGGCCTGCTCGAAGACGGTCAGGATGCGCTGCCGAGGCGAGAGGCCGTCGGTGACCAGCTGGCTGGTCAGCTCGGCGGCCTTGGCCTGCAGCATCGCGGTGACGACCTCGTCCTTGCCGGTGAAGTGCTGATAGAGCGAGCGCTTGGAGACCTCCGCCTCTGCGCATAGTCGGTCGACACCGACGGCGCGGATGCCCTCGGTGTAGAAGAGCCGCTCGGCCGCGGCGATCAGCCGATCGCGGGCGCCGGCCTTGCGGGGACGGGTCGCGGTGGTCATGCGATCGAGCTTAGGTCGCCGGTTGCCAAAAGTAAACCGATCGGTGTACGTTCCTCCGAGGCAAGTACACAGATCGGTGTACCCAATCAAAGGAGACTCGGATGACCCAGCTCGCCCATCAGACGGTGCTCGTCACCGGCGCCAACCGCGGCCTGGGTCGTGAGTTCGTACGGCAGCTGCTCGATCGCGACGTGGCGAAGGTCTATGCCGCTGCTCGTGACCCGCGGACGATCGACACGTCCGACCCGCGCGTGGTGCCGCTGGAGCTCGACGTGACGGATGCGGCCTCGATAGCACGGGCTGCCGAGGTCGCGCAGGACGTGAGCGTCCTGATCAACAACGCGGGCATCGCACGAGGCGCCTCGGTCCTCGACCCGGACGCGTCCACGTTGCGCGCCGAGCTGGAGACCAACCTGTTCGGGCCGCTCGCTTTCACGTCCGCCTTCGCCGACCGCCTTGTCGATCGTTCCGGTGCCGTGGTGAACGTCGCCTCGGTGCTCTCGTGGATCGCGCTCGGCGGCAGCTACGGGGTGTCCAAGGCGGCGCTGTGGAGCGCGACCGACTCGATGCGCACCGAGCTAGCGCCGCGCGGCGTGCAGGTCGTCGGGGTCTACGTGGGTTACGTCGATACGGACATGACCGCCCGGGTGCAGGCACCTAAGAGCGACCCCGCAGACGTGGTCTGGCAGGTGCTCGACGGTGTCGAAGCCGGCGATGTCGAGGTTCTCGCGGACGAGACCAGCCGCGTGGTGCGCGCCCACCTCCATGAGCCGATCCAGGCGCAGTTCGCTCGGCTCGCGCCGGTCGACGCCTAGCCCGCCCGCACGTCCCGACGAGACTTGGAGTTTCCGATGACCGACAACCAACTAGTCGCTGTCGCCGACGCCGACACGTCTACGACCGCGCGCCGAAGCACGAACAAGACGCTATTGCTGTTCCTGATCGCCGGCGCCCAGCTGATGGTGGTGCTGGACTCGACGATCGTGAACATCGCCCTGCCCTCGATGGGCCGCTACTTCGGCAAGAGTCAGACCGATATGACGTGGGCGATCAACGCCTACACCCTCGCCTTTGGCGGTCTGCTGCTGCTCGGCGGCCGCGCCGCGGACATCTTGGGCCGGCGGCAGATGTTCATCCTCGGGCTGGGGCTGTTCTCGGTGGGCAGCCTGCTCGGCGGTCTCGCGACCAGCTTCGAGGTGCTGCTGGCCGGCCGGGTCGTGCAAGGCATCGGCGGAGCGATCGCGGCGCCGACCGCGCTGTCGCTGATCACCACACTGTTCGCCGAGGGCCGCGAACGTAACCGAGCGTTCGCCGTCTACGCCGGCGTGTCCGGCGGCGGCGCGGCCATCGGGCTGCTGCTCGGCGGTGTACTGACCGAGTACTTCGACTGGCGGTGGGTGCTGTTCGTGAACGTGCCAATCGGCATCGCGTTGATGGCCGGCGGCTTCCTCTATATCCACGCCTCCGAGCGGCTGTCCGGGAAGTTCGACGTCCTGGGTTCGCTGCTGTCGGTGACCGGCATGGTCGCCCTGGTCTACGGCTTCATCAACGCCGCCAACCACTCGTGGAGCCAGGGCACGACGGTCGCGTCGCTCACGGGCGGTGTCGTGCTGCTCGGCGCATTCGGGCTGTACGAGTCGCGTTCGCGGATCGCCATCATGCCGATGCGGATCTTCGCCAACCGGTCCCGTGCCGGTTCCTACGTGATCATGCTGATCCTCGGAGCGGCCCTGTTCGGCATGTTCTACTACCTGACCTTCTTCATCCAGGGCGTGATGGGCTTCAGTTCGCTGAAGTCGGGCCTGGCCTACCTGCCGTTCAGCGCGATCATCATCGTCGGTTCCGGGATCGTCAGCCAGCTACTGCCCCGGGTGGGGCCCAAGCCGCTGCTCATCGCCGGCTCGGCGTTCATGGGAGCCGGCATGTTCTGGTACGCCCAGGTGGACGCGGACGCCAAGTACGCCTCTGGGATCCTGCCGGCGATGATCGTGACGGCTACCGGGGTGGCGCTGGTGTTCGTCACGCTCACCGTCGTGGCGGTCACCAAGGTCACCGACACCGACACCGGTCTCGCGTCAGCACTGCTCAACGTCGGCCAGCAGATCGGCGGTTCGATCGGCCTCGCCGTGCTGGCCACGGCCTTCACCAGCGCGGCGAAGAGTGAAGGCAGGTCGCAGGTTGGCAAGCTGGCCGGCGCGTCGCAGCACCACCTGGCCGAGTTGCTCGGCAGCGCCCAGAGCGGCAAGCCGGCATCGCCCGCCGCCTACACCGACTACACCGCGCTGCACGCCTTCCACACCGTGCAGGCACACGGTGCCAGCCAAGGCTTCCTGGTATCGGCGATCTTCGGCGTCGTCGCGGTAGTCGCGGCAGTGGTCCTGATCAACGTCAGGAAGAGCGACACGGCTCAGGTCGCCGAACTGGCGCTCGCCGCCGCCTGACCGGTTTCGCCGGCCCGCCCAGGTCCCGCACGCCCGCGGGGCCTGGGCGTCTACACATCTCGGCTCATACCTCGTCGAGCAGGAGCGCCGCCGGACGCCAGGTCGACACCTGAACCTGGATCAGCGCAGCGAACACGGCGATTCCAACGACGATGCCGGCGATGACCGCCGCGACGAGAACATGGTCGGAAACGACCTCGGCCAGCAGCCCGGCCGCCGAGCCGGCCAGAACGCCGGTCACCAGCGCGACCATCCCCGAGACCGTGAAGAACCGCTGCCAGCGCCCACCCCCGAGCCCCTGCAGGCCAAGTCGCTGCGTCGGCGGGACGCTGGTCAGGTAGTCGACCAGTTCGGGCGCGTACTGAAAGTAATAGCCGCGCAACCTGGCGATCCGGCTTGCGTAGCCGAAGTCCTCGATACCTGACTGCAGCGCACGCTACTCGTACGCGCCCGCCGGTCGAGGTGAGTGCTGATGGTGCTGGTGTCGTGTCGCATGTCGGGGCTCGGCTGCTGGCGGGCGCACGGACCGCTGGGCTACGGCTACACCGCGGATCAGGCCGGGTCGACCTGTGGGCAAGGGCGCTCCGCTGCGCTTCGCGTCACTCCGTGACCGGCTTTGCCGGCCCTTGCCCTCCGGTCGCCCTTGCGGCCCTGGGTAGAGCGCGCCAGGTGGGGGAGGAAGAACGCGGAGGATTCCCGATCTGGCACCCGAACCCGGTGATCACGAGAGGGGCCCGACCATGGCCAGCAAGACGACCAAGACGACGAAGAACGGCAAGTCGCGGGAGCAGCGGCAGGCCGAACGCGAAGCTCTGTTGGCGCAGCTGGGGGACAAGGTGAGCGCGCTGGCCATCTCGGCGGAGTGGTTGGCGTATCTGCGGTTCGTGTCGGCGTTTCGGCACTACAGCTTCAACAACCTGTTGTCGATCGCGGCGCAGTGCCCACACGCCACCCCCGTCGCTGGCTACCGCAAATGGCAGGAGCTCGGCCGGCAGGTCCGCAAGGGCGAGCGGGCAATCAAGATCCTGGGCTACTCCACCAAGAAGATCACCACCACCGACCCGACCACAGGCGAAGAGGTCGAAGACCGGGTGGTGCGCTACCCGGTGCTGTCAGTGTTCGACATCTCCCAGACCGACGGCGACCCCATCCCTACCGACTCCTACCAGCTGCCCACCGGGGACGGACCCGCCGGCGCGCTCGACAAGCTCACGACCTGGCTCACCGACGAGGGATGGACGGTGCGGGAGAAGAGCCTGGCGGGTAGGTGCGAGGGCTACACCGACCACCAAGACCGAGTGATCGTCACCAACACGGGACTCGAGCCGGCCGCCCGCCTGGCCGTGTTGCTGCACGAAGCCGCCCATGCCATCCTGCACAGTGAGCTGGCCCCGGGTGAGTACCAGGCCCACCGCGGCCTGTGCGAGACCGAAGCCGAATCGGTCGCCTACGTGCTGGCCAACCTGCTCGGCCTCGACACCGACGCCTCTTCCATCAGCTACGTCGCCGGCTGGTCCCAGACCGACCCCGCCGTCCTCGCCACCGCCGCCACCAACGTCCTGCGCGCGGTCAACACCATCGCCGCCGGCCTCGGCCTCGACTCCCACGATGACCAGGACGACGACGTGACCGGAGAGCCGACCGCTGCATGACAACGCGGACGCGGCCCGGCGAACAGCGCCGGGCCGCACAGCTGTTATGAGGACCTCACTCGAATGGCGACGGTGCGTGGGCCCCAAAGTGGGCCCCGAACTCATGCGCACCGGCGCCTGTAACGCTCAAATCCGCGCCAGTGGTGCCCACTCTTGACGCCCGATTCCTCCCGTTACCTGCCAAGCCCTCTCACTGGCAGTGTGGGGTCAGGGGGTTCGAGTTAGAGTCCCCTCAGATCCTCCTCGGCTCCACAGGCGGCTGCACATTTGCTCGGCAGCACCAGTGCGTCCCGGGTGCCTCACGTCGAGACGCGCCGAATGGAGTTCGCCGGTGTCGCCTGGTTCAGTCGCCGAGCATCCGCGTGTGAGTGTCGCTGCCGAATACGTGCTGCGGGTCGACGGCGTCGCGCAAGTCGAGGAAGCGGTCGAAGTTGGGGTAGAGCGGTCGCAGTTCGGCGGCGTCGTGGTCGAATTCCTTGCCCCAGTGCGGCCGGGCAGCCAGTGGCCGCATCACCTGCCAGAAGCGCTCGAAGTAATCACGCCGGTCCGGGCCGTCGGTGATGTAGGCGCCGATATGGAACGTGTCCGCGCCCTGCGCTGGGCTCATCCACATGTCGTCACCGCGGACGAAGCGGATCTCGAGGGGGAAGTTCGCTGCCGGGCGTCCGTCGTGGAACAAATCGAGGACACCCTGGAGCGCCTCGCCGGCCTTGGTCATCGCCAGGGCGGCCTCGGTCTCGCGATGGCGCATGGGCATCGGGGTGTTCAGCATGAGCATGTCTTGTCCCACCTGCGAGGCGGCGCCGAGGTAGACGCGTGACAGGCGGGCGTTGATACCCGCGGTCAGGGCGGGTCGCCGATGTTGCAGCGCGACGGCGGCCGGGAACACCCAGCGATGCATGATCCGTTCATCGATCCAGCGCCGGGTCGCCGCGGACGGCCGACGAGTCAGCGGAGCGGTGGTGCGCGCGTAGCGCACGACTTGCGCGAGCGGGGCGTGTGGAAGCCACCAGACCTTGACGTACTCGGCGCTCGAGGCCAAGGAGGCCAGCGTGCCGGGGACCTCCTCGATCGGGATGTGCTCGATCGTCTGGTGCAGCCGCCCGGCGGGGATGATCCGAAGCATCACCTCGGTCACGGCGCCGAGCGCTCCCAGGTGGACGCGGGCGCCGTCGAGGCGAGCGTCGCCGTCGCCGATCACCAGGACGTCACCCGTGCCGGTAACCATCCGCAGGCCGGTCACCAGGCTGGCGATATTGCCGTGCTGCAAGCTCGAGCCGTGAGTGCCGGTCGCGATCGCCCCCGCGACCGACTGGGCCTGGATCGACCCCACGATCGGCAGCGCAAACCCGTCGCGTTGCAACACGGCGCTCAGCTCGCGCAACCGCATGCCGGCCGGCACCGTGACCACGCCTCGCTCGCGATCGATCAGCGCAGCGCCGGCCCACGCATCCAACGAGACCGCCTCGGTGTCCGGGACCGCGATGCGCGAGAAGGAATGACCCGCACCGACAATCCGCAGCCGACGCCCACGATTCGCTGCATCCTCGACGACACGACGCAGGTCGGTTTCACTCGTCGGGAGATACCACCTCACCGGCGACGACGCGGCCGTCCGGGCCCAGTTGACGAACCTGCCGTCGCCGTCCCGCGGCGGCGCGGCCGCGCGCCGTGAGAGCGACTCGACACGACCAGGCATCGGCGCACCGTAAGGCCGACCATGATCGAGGTCAATCAGGCAGGGGCCTGCGCCGCCGCTCGCGCGACTCTCTCCAGTTGCGACGCTGCAGTTCTCGTCCTGCCCGTGCAATCGGTCGGACCTGGCCGACGCGGAACGACCGAGTATTCGGTTAACAGCCGGACGCTCTACGTCGCCTGCTGTGTCTGGCGCGGCGGTGACTCACGCCAGGGCCAGGCAAATCGGACACCTGAACAGAGGTCTGAGTCCCCTCGTGGCGGGCGACAGCGGGGTAGTCGCAACCCTCAACCAGCCTGGTACGCACGGGCAGCGCGAGGCCCGGCGTGACATCAAATGTGACGCGAAACCGCTTCGAGCGCAGTGGTTCGTGAGGGCTCAGAACCCCGAAAATGCAAGGGGAGTCGGCCGTAGATGCTCCTGCAGCCGCGGATGAGGGGTCTCGTAATGCGTAGGTCCGGGGTTCGATTCCCGAGGCGGCTCCATGCGGAAGGTCCAGAATTCCGGGGCTAGACGAGCCTCAGGCCGTTCTGTAAACGGCCCTTGCGCTCGAGAACACCGACCGCGTGGACTGAACTCGGCTTACGATCCGTTTGTGACGGACTCGCGAATACGCCCCTGAGGCGCAGGCGCGGCAACATCGAGTGGCTCCCGAGTGGGTCCGTGCGAGTGAAGCTGTGTGCCGGCGTCGATCCATCGCGAGATGTACATCCGCGACCTCGTCAAGGCCAAACGGACCAGGCGGGAGACCGAGCGCGAGGCCGACAAGGTCCTGACCAAGCCCTTGAACCAGGTCGATGAGCGGCGGAATCCTCGTATGACCGCGACGGTGAACCAGCTACTCTGGCGCCGCGGATGGCTCGGGTTCGATCATGGGATCGCCTCCTCCTCGGTCGGGATGCCCAGCGAGTTCGGATGCAGGCGGGTCCGGGTTGCATCGACGCCTTCGCATGTCACGCTTGCGGCCTGCAGCTAGATGGGTCAGATGAACCCTCGGAGGGTCGCCAACCTGCGACACGGCTACGGCATGCATGACTAGTCGGCGATCGGTGGGCCGCCCAGAGCTATAGATCCGACAGGCTGCGACTCCAGCCGCCGA
>JBKPQM010000041.1:0-15693 GCA_046734095.1 Actinomycetota bacterium
GTTTCCTGCGGCGCTGCGAGCTAACCAGAGCGATCGTCGCACGGCGCTGCCATTAATCGACATCGGTCGCGCCCTTGATCTGCTCGCGATGGCGGTCAAGCATCGCGGGGCCTACTTTGTGTACGTCGCGGCGCAGGATCAGAGGTGCCTGTATACAGCCGGGGGCGGGCCGCAGTGCCTCGTCGGCCGCGCGCTGTTGCTGGCCGGCATAGACGACGACGAGCTCGAACCGTTGGGCCACCGTGGCGTGCGCGATTTATACCGCGAAGGCCTCCTGCCCGCACAGCTCACTCTGGGCGCACTGGCGGTCCTCGATGCCGCCCAGCGGGGCCAGGATCGCGGCTACACCTGGGGCGAGGCACTCGAGTACGCCGCCGGCGTCGCCGATCGCTTCCTCGATCTGATACCTGAAGCGTTGAGCCACTCCCGCTGAGAGGATCCTTCATGGCGGGGACTAGGTGGTTGCGCGCCCGACGGCGCCGGCTGCTGCTCTCCTGGGACGTGCTGCGCGCCCGCTATCAGCTTCGCCGTCTTGGGATGCGTGTGCCGTCTGGTGCTTGGTTCTGCGAACCCTGCCAGATGCTCATGTGGGACGAACATCGCTTCGACATGCATGTCCGGGTGCACGCGGGCTGAGCGCAGTCGTTCCGGTTTCCCGGAATCTCGCTCGCCGGTTGGCCGGGACGTGGTGGCCGCCGGCAACGGCTAGCGTCAGTGACATGGTGCTTCTCGGACGAACAGATCTTGACGTCTTTCCGATCTGCCTCGGCGGCAACGTGTTCGGCTGGACGGCCGACGAGCCGCAGTCCCGTGCGGTTCTCGACGCCTACGCGAACGCCGGCGGCACCTTCATCGACACTGCTAACTCCTACGGGGGCGCGCACGGCCACTCCGAGGCGATCATCGGGCGTTGGATGGCCGACCGGGGTAACCGCGACCGGCTGGTGGTGGCGACGAAGGTCGGCGGTGGCCGCGGGCCGACACGTAACCTGCGGGCGGAGACGATCAAGCGTGAAGCCCATGCCTCACTCGAGCGGCTGCAGACCGACCGGATCGACCTCTACTACGCGCACTTCGATGACCGGGACACGCCGTTGGAGGAATCACTGCGCGCGTTCGACGCACTCGTCCAGGCGGGCACCGTTCGCCATGTCGCGGCCTCCAACTACACGCCGGCGCGGCTGACCGCCGCGCTCGAGCTGCAGCGCCGACACGGGCTCGCCGAGTTCGCCGTCCTACAGTCGCACTACAACCTCGTGGAACGCGACTTCGAGCGGACGCTGCTGCCGGTCGCTGACGCGTGGGATCTTGCTGTGTTGCCGTACTTCGCGCTGGCCAGGGGCTTCTTGACGGGCAAGTACCGTCCGGGTGTGGACGCCGTCGATTCGCCGCGCGCCGAGGCGGCCCGCGCCTACCTCAGCAAAGGCGGCGTGCCCGTGCTTGCGGCGCTCGACGAGGTGGCGGCCGCCCACGAGACAACCGTGGCCGCCGTCGCGCTTGCCTGGCTGCGCGCCCGTCGCCGGGTGGTGGCCCCGATCGCCAGCGCGCGCACCACCGTTCAGCTGGAGCAGATACTGCCGGCCGCGACCCTGACACTGACCCCCGCGGAGATCGACCGGTTGTCCGGCAGCACCGAAGCCGAATAGGCCGAGCGCAGCCCGCGTTCAGGCCGCCGCGGCTGGCAGGCCGACGGTGGTGATCACATCGACTGCGTCGTCGCGGGTGAAGTGCAGGAGGAAGTCGAATTCCGCGGTGAGGACTGCGGTGCCGAGATCGCGTTCGACGGCGATGACGTGCAGGTGCCAGTCGTTGACGTGCAGGATGTCACCGGCGGCGAGCTGGGTGGCGGGGATCTTCATGGCAGGCCTTGGCGTCGTGCGGGGGAGGAGCGGCGAATCAGCGTTGCCCGGTCGCGCTCTGAGAGGCCGCCCCACACGCCGTAGGGGATGGCGCGGGTCATCGCCCAGTCGCGGCAGGGGGTGCGGACCGGGCAGGTCTGGCAGATCTGCTTGGCCCGCTCGGTCTGGGCGAGGCCCGGTCCGATGGCGCTGATCGGGAAGAACAGGTCGGGATCGTGGTCCTGGCACGCGGCGTGCGCGAGCCACATCGGGCGCCCGAGCTCGAACAGCGCGGCGAACGCGGCAGCGGGCGTGGCGCGCGAAGTAACGGACGCCGGGTCGTGTCTTGCGGTCACCTCGGCCTCCCGCGTCGAGCGGTCGCCTCGCCGTCAGGTGCCACCGCCCTGTGGGTGCGCGTCATCGTGGTGCTGCGCAACGTCCCTGCCGGTCGAGGATGTGTCGCACACCACTCTCGCTCGCTGGTCGGCTCGGGTCATCACAGCGGACGCCCAACTGGCCTTCCAGACCGCAGGAGTCTTCCCCTGGGTGCTAGCCGGTAGACCTGGCCGGAACTGGCGCACGGGGCGCCTCGCGGTGACCCTCGATTTCGAGGTGCGGAATCCAGTCGAGCCAATGTGGCAGGTACCAGTTGCGATCGCCGAGGAGCACCATGGCGCTCGGCAACACGACCGAGCGGATCACGGTGGCATCCAACAGCAGCGCCACCGCAATACCGAACCCCATCTGCTGGAACATCACCAGGTCGCCCGCTGCGAAGCCGGCGAAGACGGCGACGATGATCAGCGCCGCGCCGGTGATGATGCGAGCCGTCGAAGCGACGCCCCAGCGAACAGCCGCGGCGGTGTCGCCCACTTGGTCGAAGCGCTCACGGATGCGGCTGAGCAGGAAGACCTGATAGTCCATCGAGAGACCGAACAGAACGGCGAACAGGAACAGCGGAACCCAGGCCTCGATCGCGTCGACGGTCTGGAAACCCAGAACACCCGCCGCGAAGCCGTGCTGGAAGACCAGCACGAGCAGGCCGTAGGCCGCGCCCACGGACAGCAGGTTCAAGACGATCGCCGTGATCGCAACCGCGATAGAGCGGAAGGCGATGGTGAGCAAGACGAAGGACAGTCCGAGCACGAACGCGAACACCAGCGGTGCCGGATTCGTGACATTGTCGAGGTAGTCGACGGTCTCTGACGTCGAGCCGCCGACGAGCGGGTCGGCGTCGGTGCCCTCGAACTCCGCTGGCACGATCTGGCCGCGGAGGTCGCGCACTGAGGCGATGGCGTTGTCTCCGGCCGGGTCACCGCGCACCGGCACGACGAGGTCGGCAACCCCGTTACGGCCGACCCGGATCTCGCCGGGCCCGAATCGCGCGTCGGTGCCGAGTTGGTCGCGCAGTTGCTGGAGGTCTTGGGAAACGGCGCCTGACCAGTTCCGCACGACGATATGGACGGGTTCCGCCGTCTGCGCCGGGAAATCGCGCTGAACTGCGACGTACCCCTGCTTGGACGCCAGGTCGTCGGGCAGCGTGGTGACCCCAGACGTACCGATCTTGAGTCCGAGGGCGGGCACCGCGAGCGCAAGCAGGGCCACGGTTGAGATCCCGAGGCTCAGGGCCGGTCGGCGCAGGACGCGGTCGATGATCGCTCCCCACATCCGGCCTTCTGGATTGCTCCGCTCCGCCGACCGACGCCCCACGATCGGCAGGCGGATGGCGTCAACCCGGTCGTGGAGCAGGCCGAGCAGCGCCGGGAGAAGGGTGAGCGCGACGGCGAGCGATGTGACGCCGACCAGGATCGCACCCGCAGCCAGGCTGCGGAAAATCGTCGACGGCACGAGTAACAGCCCGAACATGGCGATGACGAACGCCGTTCCGCTGAACAGGACCGCACGGCTCGCGGTCGCGCCCGTGGTGACGATTGCGTCGTCCGGCTCCCGCCCGCGGCCTCGCTCCTCCCGGTAGCGCGAAATGACGAACAACGCATAGTCGATCCCGAGCGCGAGGCCCATACCGGTCAGCATGTTCGTCGTGAAGATCGACAGCTCGACGAGCTGGGTGAGCAGCGCGACCAGCCCGAGGGCCGTCGTGATCGCGACGATCGCCATGAACAGCGGTACCAAACCCGCGACGACGGTGCCGAAGACCAGCAAGAGGATGATCAGCGCTGCCGGGATTCCGAACTGGAGCTCCCCGTTGCGCAGATCGCGCTCCGACAGCACGTTGAAGTCATGTTCGCGGGTGGCGGTGCCGGTGATCGTGGCCGCGAAGCCGGGATCGGCGTCCGCGGTTCGGACGGCCTTGATGACATCACCCGCGTCGTCGTTGTCGGGAATCGTGAGTCCCACGAGGGTTGCCCGCCGGTCGGCGGACACAAGCGAGGGGTCGGCCGTGTCGTAGTAGGTGACCGCATTTCGCACCCCGCCGGTGTCGCGGACCGCGTGGACCAGGTTGTCGACATAGCGGCGGAAGCTGACGTCGTCGACGCGCAGCTGAGCGGAACGCACGACTACCAGGTCGGTGACCTCACGTTGCGGATCTTGGGGAAAAGCCGCGTTGAGTCGGTCGTCGGCACGCTCGGACTGCGGGTTGTTCGTGGCGGTCGCGTCGGTCGTGAAGCCGGTCAGGGCAAAGGCGAGCGCGGCGACGGAGGCCACGAGCACCAAGGCCCACACGGCCAGCGTGCGCCCGGGATTGCGGCTGCAAGCGCGGGCAATGGATACGGTTGAAAGCCTCATAGTGGATCCCTCGAAGCGCGGACGCCTCATTAGACGGCCAGTGGCGCTGGTCACACCAGCCAATTACCTGGCCGCGCTAAGAATCCACACAGGTGGCCGACCGTGCCGCGCTGATCTACGGTCGGTCGCCTCGGTAGCTCAGTAGACCTGAACGCCGTAGGCCGACAGGGCGGCGGTCACCGGCTGGAAGAACGTGGTCCCGCCGGACGTGCAGT
The DNA here is from genome assembly GCA_046734095.1 of Actinomycetota bacterium. Lineage (GTDB taxonomy): Bacteria > Actinomycetota > Actinomycetes > Mycobacteriales > Jatrophihabitantaceae > DASXRA01. The sequence goes on from JBKPQM010000041.1 coordinate 4,802, forward strand.
TACCGCTGCCCCCAGACGTGAGGCCGAGCGCCGCGGTGCCGGCGTAGAGCGGCCCGCCGCTGTCGCCGGGCTCGGCGCAGACGTTCGTCTGGATGAGCCCGCGCACGGTGCCGGCCCCTTGGTAGTGCACTGTCACGTTCAGCGCAGTGACCCGGCCGGAGTGGACGCCAGTCGTGCTGCCCCGCCGAGTGACCGTCTCACCGACGAAGGCGTTGGCCGCGTGCGTGATGTCCTGACTGCCCACGGTGCCGGGGTAGTTCCGGTAAGACGGGTCGTATCTGACGATTGCATAGTCCTTGCCGGGGAAGGTTGAACCGGCGGTGGTGCCGAGGAACGTCGAATGGTTGGCAGAGGTCCACCACCTCGGCTCAGCGTTACCGCAGTGGCCGGCGGTCAGGAAGTAATGCGTCGCGCCGGCGACGACGTTGAATCCGAGCGAACACCGATACCGAGAGCCATAGATCGCGTCGCCACCCGAGATGTCGAGGTGAAACGCTCCGGCCACGCTCTGCAGCCGGGCCGTCGCGCCGAGGCGCCGAACGGCCGCGCGTACCGCCGCCAGTCGGCTGCCCGTCAGGGTGCGGTCGACTGAGACGACAACCTGATGGGAGGCCTCGTCGACGCCCCAGGCGGTCCCCGCGAAGGGAATGGACCCGTCGAGGCTTCGCATCGCCGCGGCCAACCCCGCCGACGTGCGGGCGCCATCCGAACTCGCTCCGGCCGGCGACGCCGCCACGGCGGCCGCCGATAGTGCGGCTATCGCGAAAGCCGCCACGACCGCGCGACGGACAAACGCTCGGGTCGATCTCATATCGGCAGCCCCCTGCTCGGACCGGACCGGTGACTCCGTCGCCACCCAGATATACCCACACAGGATCGCCCCAATCCGGTAAATCGACAAGACTCCCGCAGCGAAACGGCATGGCCGGCGCGGGTGGCCGCTGGTCGTGAATCGCGGCGTGTGCCGCGTGAGGTGACGCACAACTGGGCATCCGGCTTCAGTCAGCGTGTATCACCAACGTGTGGGCGTGCTGCGTATTGGCCAGCGATGGTTCGACCCGAGCTGTCCGGCGGTGATGGCGATCGTGAACCGGACGCCGGACTCGTTCTACGACCGAGGTGCCACGTTCGCCTGGGACGCGGCCCTGGACCGCGTGCACCAGGTCGTGGACGAGGGAGCTGACATTCTCGATATCGGGGGAGTGAAAGCGGCCCCCGGGACACCTGTGGACGTCGCCGAGGAGATCGACCGCACCGCCTCGTTCGTCGCTGCCGTGCGTCAGCTGTACCCCGAGCTGCTTATCAGCGTCGACACGTGGCGGCACGAGGTGGCCGACGCGGTCTGCGCCGCAGGTGCGAACCTGCTCAATGACGCGTGGGGCGGGGTCGACCCCGAGCTGGCTGAGGTGGCCGCGCGACATGACGCGGCACTCGTGTGCACTCATGCCGGCGGGCTTCCGCCTCGCACTCGTCCGCACCGCATCGGCTATGACGACGTCATGGCGGACGTGCTGGAACGCACGACGAGCCTGGCGCAGCGGGCGGTCCAGGTTGGCGTCGCGAGAGACCGGATCATGATCGACCCGGGTCACGACTTCGGCAAGAACACCCGGCACTCGCTTGAGATCACCCGACGGCTCGGCGAAATGGTCGACACCGGCTGGCCGGTGCTCGTGTCGTTGTCGAACAAGGACTTCGTCGGGGAGACGCTGGGCGTGTCGCTGGAGACCCGCCTCATCGGCACGCTCGCGACGACCAGCGTGTGCGCTTGGCTGGGCGCGATCGTTTTCCGCGCCCACAACGTGTCGGAGACCCGTCAGACGGTCGACATGGTCGCCTCGATCCGCGGCAAGCGACCGGTCGCAAGGGCCGTGCGCGGATTGGCGTGATCGACGTGCGCTCGTCCGCTCGAGCGTGGTTCGAGGCCAACACGCACAGCCACCGCGAGTACTCGATCCCGGATTTGCTGGCCGCGAAGCACCGAACCAGCACGAGCGTCAGCGTCGTGATCCCGGCGCGCAACGAGGCAACGACCATCGCTGCGATCATCCGAGCGGTCCGCGACGAACTGGTCGAGGGCTGCGGTCTGGTTGACGAGCTGCTCGTCGTCGATTCCTTGTCCGAGGACGCGACGGCTGAGGTCGCCCGGGATGCCGGGGCACGCGTCGTCCACGTCGGTGAGGTCGCCCCGCAGCTGCCGGCAGCTGCAGGGAAAGGCGAAGCATTGTGGCGGTCGCTATTCGTCACGCATGGCGAGGTGCTGGTGTTCATCGACGCCGACCTGACGTACTGGGGCACGCATTTCGTCACCGGGCTGCTCGGACCCGTTCTGACCAGCAGCGACACCCTGCTCGTAAAAGGCTTCTACGACCGGACCGTCGACGGTGGGCCGGCCGAGGCGGGACATCGTCCGCAGGGCGGGCGGGTCACCGAGCTGATGGCCCGTCCGCTCCTGGCGCAGATCTGGCCCGACCTCGCCGCGGTCGTGCAGCCGCTGGCCGGCGAGTGGGCGGTGCGCCGTGGCCTGCTCGAGACGTTGACCGTCCCGGTCGGTTACGGCATCGAGTTCGCCGTGCTCGTGGACACCTACCTCCGCCTGGGTTTGGACGTGATCTCGCAGGTGGATCTCGGCGCCCGACAACATCAACATCAGAGCGTCCATGACCTCGGCGTCATGGCCGCGGAGATCCTGGCGGTTGCTCGCCGACGCGCCGACGGCGTCGAGCCCGCCGAGAGAACCCTCGCCCAGTACCGACGCGACAACGGCTCCGGTTCGTGGGACGAGCGCGCCGTCCCGGTCGCCGAGCGCCCGCCCGCCGTGGAGCTGGCGGCGTATCGGCACCGCTCCGCAACCTGACCGCGCCCTCCGAGCTACGGCCAACCAGTAGGGGTGTGATCAGCCGCCCTCAACCGCCGTGCTTGGCTTTCCCTACGATCAGCGAAAGCTGGCTGCGCCGGCTGTAGCAGGGTTCATCCCCGCCCACCACTGACCGGCGCCGAGTAGACGGGAGAACAGAAGGCAATGAGCAGCGACTCCTCGCAGCCTTGGCTGCACCAGCACGGCAAGGAGATTCAAAAGTTCGGGACCGTGCGTCAGTTTCCGCTCGGGCTGTCCTACGACGCCCGGATGTATTCCAGCCAACGGCTCAACCACACCCTCGCCGACTCCCAGATCCTCTATTCGCTCTACAAGAAGCATCACTGGCTGATGCGGGGTGCGACGTTCTATCAGCTGCACTTGTTACTGGACAAGCACGCTGGGGAGCAGCTCGCCCTGATCGACAAACTCGCCGAGCGGGTGCAGACGCTGGGCGGCGTCGCGGTGGGCGACCCGCGACAGGTGGCTGAGATCACCCGGTTACCTCGACCTCCGGACGGAGTGGAGGAGGTTCCGGCCATGCTGTCGCGGCTGCTGGAAGCGCACGAGATGATCCTGATCGATGCGCACGACGCCGCCTCCCGGGTCGCAGAGAACGGTGACGACGGCACCAACGACCTGCTCGTCTCGGATGTCATCCGCACCGGGGAATTGCAGGCGTGGTTCCTCGCCGAGCACCTGGTCGACACCCCGCTAGTCCGCAGCAGTGAGGCCGCTCCACTGGCATAAAGCCGGCCGGCTTCCTGAGCGGAGCCACGTCCTGACCGACACACTCGCTCACCGCTCGCGCTCGGGCGCCACGGAAAGACCTGGGCGGCGCTCTCGAGCGCGCCGGTGTAACGGGCTCGGCGTGGCACGCCTCTATATAGGGCGTGACCTCGGGAGAGGATGGCGAGATGGTCGAAGAGATGGCGTGCAACGAGCTGGTCGAGATCGTTACCGACTACCTCGACGGCACGCTGTCTCAGCGCGAGCTCGCGCGGGTGCGCGATCATCTCACGTCCTGCGACGGCTGCCAGGCCCATGTGGAGCAGATGCGGACCACCGTGCGCGTCCTGCGCAGCGAGCCCGATGAGCAGATATCGCCGCAGTTGGCGGCAGCGGTCGCCGACCTGTTTCGCGGATGGGCCCGTGAGAGGTGACCGAAGCCGGCGAGACCGAGCTGCTGGCCGCGCTGCGGCGCGGTGACGAGCGGGCGTTTCGCGAGCTTGTGCGTCATCACCAGCCGACGCTGCTGCGCCTGGCGCGCGTGTACGCGCCCAGCCAGGCCGTCGCCGAAGAGATCGTGCAGGAGACGTGGCTGGCGGTCCTGCGCGGACTCGACGGGTTCGCCGGGAGAGCGGCGCTGCGCACGTGGATGGCTCGGATCCTGGTCAACATCGCGCGAAGGCGCAGCGGCCGGGAGGCGCGATCGATACCACTGTCCTCGCTCGCCCGAGCCGAGGCTGATGACGTCCAGCCCGCGGTTGACCCGTCCCGGTTCATGACCGACGGGCCGTATGCCGGACACTGGGCGTCATTTCCGCACGACTGGTCCGGCCGGCCAGAGCACGTGCTGCTTTCACAGGAGGTGCGCGGCGTCGCCCGCGCGGCTATCGCGCAGCTTCCTCCGGCCCAACGGATGGTGATCACGTTGCGGGACTTACAGGGCTGGCCGCCGCAGGACGTCTGCGCGGCGTTGGAGATCAGCGAGCCCAACCACCGCGTGTTGCTTCACCGCGCCCGGGCGAAGGTCCGGCAGGCGCTCGAAGATTATTTCCAACGGGTGTAACAGCAGCGACGCCCAGCGCCACTGGATGCCTGGACCTCGAATCGATGGGTGGAGGGAACCAGATGAGCGCTCACGTCGCGACCCGGGCCGGACGCCGGGAATGGATCGGACTGACGGTGCTCGCGCTGCCGTGCCTGGTGTACGCCATGGACCTGACCGTGCTGAACCTGGCCGTCCCGTCCCTGAGCGCGGACCTGCATCCGAGCAGCACCCAGCTGCTGTGGATCGTCGACGTGTACGGCTTCACGCTGGCCGGCTCGCTGATCACGATGGGCACGCTGGGCGATCGAATTGGACGGCGGCGTCTGTTGCTGATCGGCGCCGCCGTGTTCGGGCTGATGTCGATGGTCGCGGCGTACTCGACAAGTGCGTCGATGCTGATCGTCACGCGGGCTTTGCTGGGCGTGGCCGGCGCGACCATCGCCCCGTCGACGCTGTCACTCATTCGCACGATGTTTGAGGACGCGCACCAGCGCACCGTGGCGATCGGCGTGTGGATCACGAGCTTCTCGGCCGGCGCAGCGGTCGGCCCGGTGCTCGGCGGCCTGCTGTTAGAGCAGTTCTGGTGGGGTTCGGTGTTCCTACTCGCCGTGCCGGTGATGGGTCTGCTCCTGGCCGTCGGGCGGCGCCTGCTTCCAGAGTTCCGCGATCCCGCTGCGGGACGCATCGATCTGTACAGCGCGGTACTGTCGCTCGTCGCAGTGCTTGCCGTGGTGTACGGGTTCAAGCAGATCGCGCAGCAGGGGCTCGACGGGATTGCCATTACGTCCGTCGTTGCGGGCCTCGCAGTCGGGGTCGTGTTTGTCCGGCGGCAAAGCCGCCTAGTCAACCCGCTGCTGGATCTGCGGCTGTTCCGGGCGCCGGCATTCAGCGCGGCACTGGCCAGCTACACGCTCGGCATTCTCGTCGTCTTCGGTATCGACTTGTTCATCGGCCAGTACCTGCAGCTCGTCCTCGGGCTCTCACCACTGCGCGCGGGCCTGTGGGTGGTGCCCTCGGCGCTGGGGTTCGTGGCCGGTTCGTTGATCAGCCCACGGCTGGTTCGCCAGTTCCGGCCCGCGCTGGTCATGGTGGGCGGGATGCTGTTGGGCGCGATCGGATTCGGGCTGCTGACTCTGGTTGGCAGTCAGTCCGGACCGGCGCTGGTCGTGATCGCGTCCACCGTCTTTGCGATCGGGCTGGCGCCGGTGTTCACCCTCGCGACGGACGTCGTAGTCGGCGCGGCGCCGCCGCAGCGAGCCGGCGCCGCGTCCGCGATTTCCGAGACGGGTGCCGAGCTGGGCGGCGCGCTCGGTATCGCCGTCCTCGGCAGCATCGGCACCGCGGCGTACCGCAGCCAAGTGCCCGACGCCCTACCCGAAGCCGCCCGCGACACACTCGCCGGCGCGGTGCACAGCGCAACCGCGATGCCCGGGGGCGTGGGAGCACCGCTGCTCGATGCGGCCCGTCAGGCATTCACCCACGGATTGCACGTGACGGCCGGCGTATGCGTGGCCATCGTCCTGGCCGGTGCCGTGCTGACGACCGTCATGTTGCGGCGAGCGGCCGACGAACCGCGGGGCGGCGACGTCGTTGAACCCTGCGAGTCAAGCGGGCGCCGTGCTGCCGAAGATCAGATGATTGGCCGCGTTTGCTGAGGAGAAATTCAGGTAACACTTGCCGTCGGGCGCACTGATTGGGCGGCGGGGATGACCTTGGGAGCGACTCGCCGCAGCACCAGTTTCTGGATCTCAGCGACCGCGATCAGCGAGAGCGCCACGGCCGCGCAGATCAGCCACTGCGTGACGTCGAGCATGGTCGTTTTGAGGACGGTCTGGAACAGCCCGAGGACGGTCGACATGATGAGCAGGACGTAGGAGACCACGGTCGTGACGAGAAACGTCCTGTCGGCGAAAGTGTCGAGTGAGAACGCTGATTGCCGTAGGTCCTTGGTCTCGATCGAGAAGAACAGGTTGAAGTGCGCGAGGGTGACCATCGCCATCGTCTGGGCGACGGCGCGGCCGTGAGCCTGTTCCGCCCATGCGACCACGCCGAGGGTGCCGATTGCCATGATCAGCCCGAGGAAGACGAGCCACGTGAGTTCCCCGCGGCTCAGGATCGGTGTTTTGGGCGACCGGGGTTTGCGTTCCATCACGTCGGCGGCCGGCTTGGTGTAGGTGAGTCCGATGGACTGGGTGGCCTCGCTGGCGAAGCTGACCCACAGCGTCTGCAACGGGAGTAGCGGCACGCCGCCGAGGATGTTGAAGACGCTGGCGCCGAGGAATGTGATCATGTAGCCGAACAGGCACCCCATCTGGAAGCGGACGTAGCTGGTGAGGCTGTCGTAGAGTCCGCGGCCGAGCTTCACGGCCGTGACGATCGTGGCGAAGTCGTCGTCCGTCAGGATCATCACGGCGGCTTCCTTGGCCACTTCGGTTCCCGTGATGCCCATCGCGATGCCGATGTCGGCTTTCTTCAGCGCCGGCGCGTCGTTGACGCCGTCGCCGGTCATCGCCACGACGTGTCCCTGCTTCCTGAGCAGGTCAACGAGCCGGACCTTGTGCTCGGGCGTCACCCGGGCGATCACGCCGATGTCGTGGATCTGCTTGAGTGCCACGTCGTCGCTCATGGCACTGAACTCGGCGCCGGTGATGACCTTCCCCTTGATGTCGAGCTGGTGGGCGATCGCGGCGGCGGTGATCGCGTGGTCCCCGGTGATCATCCGGACCTCGATGCCGGCGCGCTTGGCGCTGGCGATGGATGCCTTGGCGGTGGGGCGGGGCGGGTCGACGATTCCGACCAGGGCGAGCAGTTCCAGCCCGGTCACGAGTGGGAGCAAGTCGGCGTTGGAGTCGGAGGATTTGTCGTCGAAGTCCTTGCGGGCGGTGGCCATGACTCGCAGACCCTGTTCCCCGAGCCGGCTGTTCTCGGCCAGGTACCGGTCGCGGACTTGGTCGTCGAGGGCCACCGGCCCGGTGTCGGCGTCCCAGACGGTGGCGGCGCGGGCGAGCAGCTGGTCCGGCGCGCCCTTGACGAAGCAGCGGATCACCTCTTTGCCCGACTCGTCTTTCATCCGGTGGAAGGTGGCCATCAGCTTGTAGGCCGCGTCGAAAGGGAGCTCGGCGATGCGGGGGTATCGCTCCCGGGTTGATACGGCGTCGACGCCTCCCTTGGCGGCCAGCGCGACCAAGGCCCCCTCAGTGGGGTCACCGATCAGCGTGCCGTCTCTGATGACCGCGTCGGAGGCGAGGACCATCGGCATGAGGATGGGATCCAGCGAAATCGCCGACTCTCCAGCCACCCGGGTGATGCGCCCTTGGCTCGAGTAACCAGTTCCGTCCACGGCGTAGCGTCGCCCCAGAATCGACATCTGCACGGCCGTCATCTGGTTGAGCGTGAGCGTGCCGGTCTTGTCGGTGTTGATCGCGGAAGTCAAGCCCAGGGTTTCCGTCGATCGCAGCTGCTTCATGATCGCTCCGGCCTTGGCGAGCTGCTGTGTGCCGTGGGCGAGGATCGCCGTGACCACCGCAGGTAGCTGAACCGGGATTGCAGCGACGGCGAATGCGACCGCTGCCTGGAAGACCGCGGTGAACGTGCCGCCGTGAGCGAGGTTCAGCCCCGCCGAGGCGAGTATGGCGAAAGCGGCGATGAGCAAGATCTGCCGGGAAAGCCGATCCAGTTGGCGGGTGAGCGGGGTCTTGGCAGCCTCTTCGGCCTGCAGCATGCCCGAGATCCGCCCGACCTCGGTTGCCATCCCCGTCGCCGTGACAACGAACGTGCCCGCGCCGCGAGTGACGTTGGTGTGCATGTACACCATGTCGGTGCGGTCGCCGAGCGGTGTGTCGGTGCCCCCGACTGCATCGGTGGACTTGCTGACCGGAAGGCTCTCTCCAGTGAGCGCGGACTCGCCCAGCTCCAGGGTGACCGCCGTGACCAGTCTGCCGTCAGCCGGGACGACGTCACCCGCCTCGATCGAGACGACATCACCGGGCACCAGCTGCTCAGTCGGGATCTCCACCAGCTCGCTATCTCGAGTCACCTTGGCCTTGATGATCATCATCTTCCGGAGCGCAGCGACCGCCGCGGCCGCCTTACCCTCCTGCTGCAGACCCAAGACCGCGTTGGCCAGCGTCAGCAGGATCAGCAAGAGCCCTGTCCCGAGCTGCTTGAGCGGGTAGAGGCTGCCGATGCCAGCCGCGAGCAGCGCGATTTGAAAGGGATCCCGGTACTGGCGGACGAAGGCGTGCCAGCGTGGCTCGGCTGAGCCTTCGGCGAGCTCGTTCGGCCCGTAGCGTTGCGCGCGCGACGCCGCTTCCGCTGAGCTCAGACCGTGCTGCGGGTCTACCTGTTCGGCCTGCAGAGCTTGCTCAACGGTGACGGTGTGCCAGGCGAGCGCCGGCGCCTTGGTCTCCAATCCGGCGGCCACGGGCGAGTCGGTTTCACTCGCCGGCACTGGTGACTGGTCTGTCGGCGAGTTGCGATCTCGACTTGTCGGGCTCATTAACCCGGCCGCCGCTCCGTGTTCGTCGGGCAGTAACTGGCCTGACATTCGTAGCACCAAGCGCCGACCCGCGCAGCGTCCGTGTGGGCCGATCGCCTGCCCGATCAGCGGTCGGCGACGCGGGTTGACGTGACGCGCTTGCCTGTCAACGGACAGTGGCTGCCGCGAGCGCAGCGCTGATCACGATCGCGACACTCGCGGTAAGCGGCACGGCGACCGCCGACCCAGCATCCCCGGCACCGGCCCAACCGGGCATCACCCACGAGGAGAATGCCCGCGTCCCGCAGGGCCGCTGTGGACGGAGGCCTACTTCCCGTCCGCCGACCACAGCGGCGTCGAGCTTCACGCCGACGTGCTCCGCCCGGCGAACCTGCCGGCAGCCGCCAAGACGCCAGTGATCCTCGCCGTCGGACCCTACTTCAGCCACGCCGGCCAGACGGGGCCGGAGGGATGGACGCAGACCGGCCCGTCCAACCGGTTCGAGGACTTCACCAGCGGCACCGATCTCTTCGCCCGCGGCTACACCTATGTGATGGTCGATCTGCGCGGCTTCGGCGGGAGCACCGGCTGCCTCGACTGGGTGGGACCCGGCGAGCACGCCAATGTGAAGGCGGCGATCCAGTGGTCGGCGAAGCAGCCGTGGTCCCCAGGCAAGGTGGGCATGTACGGCAAGTCGTACGACGCCGTGACCGGCCTGGTCGGCAACGACCTGCGCCTCGGGGCGCTGAAGGCCGTCATCGCCCAGGAGCCGGTATGGAACATGTACAACTACCTCTTCAGCAACAGTGTCCCGCGACCCGATGTGACCGGTACGCCGAATGCGTACAACGGCATCGCCACAATGGCACCCCTGTCCGACGACACGGCCCAGTACAAGGCCAACGCGAACTACGAGCACAGTCACCCCGAGTGTCTCTCCGACAACCTCTCGAACAACAACAACCCTGACCTCGACTCGGCCTACTGGAGTGCCCGCAACCTCGCGGCGAAGGGGCACGAGCACGCCGCTGTTCATCACGCAGGGCTTCATCGAGAACAACACCAAGCCCGAGGACGTCGAGGAGTTCCTCGACAACCACCACGGCGTGGAGCGCGGCTGGATAGGGCAGTGGGAGCACTGTCCTATCCGCCGCAACCGCCGGCGAGAAGTGGGACATGGAGCACGCAACGGACGTCGCCCCACTCGTCACGAGGAGCCGCGCCGCCGCGCCCGCGGCCGCACACGCACAGCTACTTCAGCTGGTCCGCGCCGACCACCTCCCGGCTGCGGATCACCGCCACGCCCCGGATCACGTTCGACGCCGCCGCGCCGGGCAACGTCTGGGTCCGGCTGTGGGACGTCGCTCCGGGCGGCACCGCTGTGATGTTCGACGAGAACGTCGCGCTGATTCAGCAGGCCGGCCGGGTCGCGTTCGACCTGAAGTCCACCGACTGGACCTTCGACGAGGGCCACCAGCTCGGGGTTCAGGTCGGGACGATCAGCAGCCGCAGCTGGCGCGACACGCCGAGCGGCAACACGATCCACGTCACCGGCGCGCGGCTGAGCCTGGCGCTGCAGGACCCGCAGGCCGACGTGCCGACGCAGGGCGACCGATCGCCCTTCCTCGACACGTACCTTCGGCAATTCACCCAGACGCTCACCGGCGTCGGCGAGGGCACCTTCCCGCTCGCCCTCGGCAACCGGCACTGATCGCCCTATCAACAGCGGTGGACTGCATGACCCACGACGGGCCGGGCAGTCCACCGCTGTCTGTCAGGATGGA
>JBKPQM010000042.1:0-8500 GCA_046734095.1 Actinomycetota bacterium
GGATACCACCGGGCGATCTTAGCATCGGATCATCAAATATCGGATGCTAAATGTCCGACTCGCCCGGCCGGAGCCACACTGGTTTCGTGCCGACCAAAACGAGTGCCGGAATTCTGCTGTTCCGCAGGGCCAATAGCCGCATCGAGGTGCTACTCGGGCATATGGGCGGCCCGTTCTGGGCGCGGCGCGACGACGGCGCGTGGTCCATCCCGAAGGGCGAGTACGAGCCGCCGGAGGAGGCCGTGTCGGCGGCGCGCCGGGAATTCACCGAGGAACTGGGGCTGCCCGTGCCGCCCGGCGAGCTCATCAACCTGGGCGAGGTCAAGCAGCCCGGCGGCAAACACGTCACGGTCTGGGCAATCGAAAGCGACCTCGATCCGGACATCGTGGTGCCGGGCACCTTCGAGATCGAGTGGCCGCCGAGGTCCGGCCGGCGGCAGACGTTCCCGGAAGTCGACCGCGTCGCCTGGTTCGAACTCGAGATCGCCGCCCGCAAACTGGTGAACGGCCAGCAGCCGTTCCTCGACCGTCTCGCGGATCTCGACGTACTCGCACCCGAGCCACCACAGACGTAGGTAGGCGTAAACGCGTTCCGCAACTCGGGGCGGCTTAAGGTGGCCGACATGGCGACCTGGGACGACGTGCGGCGCATCGCACGCGGATTGCCGCAGACGGCTGAGCACTCCGCGCGCGGCAACCTCGAGTGGTCGGTGAAGAACAAAGCGTTCGTCTGGGAGCGGCCGCTGCGGCGCGGCGATCTCGAGGCGCTCGGCGAAGCCGCGCCCAAAGGCCCGATCCTCGGTGCCCACGTGGCCGATATCGGCGTGAAGGAGGCCCTGATCGCCGACGACCCGGTCGCGTTCTTCACCACGCCGCACTTCGACGGCTATCCCGCGGTCCTGGTCCGCCTCGACGACATCGACGTCAGCGAGCTCGAGGAGCTGATCACCGAGGCCTGGCTGGCGCGGGCCCCGAAGCGCTTGGCCCGGCAGTACCTGTCTGGGTGACGGGCTGGATCGGTTGCATTAGACGAGCCCCGACCTATCGAGGGAGCAGCATGGCAGCGCCGGCAATCGGGGTGTTCCTGCCAACGATGGCCGAACGCGGCGAAGCATTGCCCGACGTGTCCCGCGCGGCGCGACACGTCGAGGATCTCGGGTTCGAGTCCGCGTGGGCGGTTGACCAGCTCGTGGCTGGGACGGGCGTGCCGTTCGTGGAGAGCACAGTCGCGCTCAGCGTGGCTGCGGCGGCGACCAGCCGCGTCCGGCTGGCGTACGGGGTGCTGATCCTGCCGTTGCGGCCCGTGGTCTGGGTGGCCAAGCAGGTCGCCTCTCTGCAACATGTCTCGGGCAACCGAGTGCTGCTGGGCATCGGCGTCGGCGGTGATCGCCACGATCTGTCATGGGAAGCGACCGGGGTTCCCCGCCGCGAGCGGGGCCGCCGCACCGACGCCGCCCTTGCCGTGCTCCCAGGCCTGATCGCCGGGCACACGACGGACATTGGCGGCGCGACGGTCCGACTGGCTCCTGGTGCCGCTGTCCCACCGATCATCGTGGGTGGGATGGCGCCGGCGGCGCTCGCCCGGGCTGCGGCCCGCGGCGACGGCTGGTTCGCGATGCCGGGTCCCGCGGCTCAAATTGCCGCGGCTTCCGAGCAAGTGGCCACGCTCGCCGCGCAGTACGGCCGCTCCGCGCCGGCGATCACAGGAAATGTGCCGGTAGTACTCGAAGGCGACCCGAAGCGGCCCGACCGTGACCGGCTCATCCGACGGCTGAGCGACCCCGACGGGATGTTCGGCATGCCGCCCGAGGCCATCGACGACATCGTGGTCACCGGGGGTCCGACCGCGTTGGCCGACCAGATCGGTGCCCTGCACGCCATCGGCGCCGAACGGGTCGTCGTGAGCGTTGTCGCCGGGGACTGGCACCGTCAGGCCGAACTCGTCGCCGAGGCGATCGCCCTGCTGTGATGAGTTGACCACGCCGCCGGGCTGGGGTCGACGGTCGTGGCCGCCCCGAAAGCTGGCTATTTGGACGAGTTTCGGTCGGCCGCGGGACGTTCGATGAACCACTCGACGAAGTCCGTGCAGCGACCGCCTTCGTCGAACTGAATCACGAAGCAGTTGTCGAACGTGTGCGTGATCGGGCCGCCGGGCGGGTCGCGGTACTGCGAGCTGCCGGTGGCAACGGCGGTCAGGCCGTCGACCGCGACCGCGTGATAGTTCGCGTCGTACGTGCCCGGCTCGTCGCGGGTCGACACGTCAGGCGAGCTGTCCTCGCCCAGCCAGCTCGCCACCACCGCGTCGCGGCCCTCGACCGGTTCGTCGTAGGGGTGATATCGATATGTGACGTCCGCCGCGAACAGCGCCTCGATCTGTCTGGGGTCATAGCTCTTCCACGCCGAGACGTACCCCTCCAGCCAGCGGTCGACGGCTGCCTTGTCCACTCGGTCACCTCCTATCGCGACGGTCCCTTGAAGCACCGACGTAATCCTGGCAGCCGAGTACGACGAAGTCCGTCGGTTTACGTCCAGCCCGTCCCGCGCGGCTGATCAGCGAGGGCTGGCCCACGGACTCGATGTCCTGGCCTGCTTCACTTCGACGCCGAGCACCCGGCCGTGTCGTTGAGCGATCAGATGTCGAGATGCGGGTAGCGGTAGTCGCGGACGGTGAGGTGGTTGCGCTTGGTCGAGCGGGGGCTGGTGAAGCGGATCAGGTTCCACACGGTGCCGGCCTTGTCGTTGGTGCCGGACGCCCTGGCGCCGCCGAATGGTTGCTGGCCCACGACCGACCCGGTGGGCTTGTCGTTGACGTAGAAGTTGCCGGCGGTGTAACGCAGGGCATCATCGGCTTGACGTACGGCGGCCTCGTCGGAGGCGAACACGGCGCCGGTGAGTCCGTAGGGGGTCGACTCGTCGACGAGCCGGAGGGTCGCGTCCCAGTCGGCGTCGTCGTACACATACGTCGTGAGCACCGGGGCGAAAAGCTCCTGGGTGATGAACGGCGAGGTTGGGTCGTCGACTTCGAGAACTGTGGGGTCGACGAACCATCCGATGGAGTCGTCGGTGTTGCCGCCGACGACCACGAGTCCTTCGGCCCGGGCGCGGGCGAGCGCGTCGGCGTGCTTGGCGAACTGGCGCGCGTTGATGACTGCGCCGACGAAGGTCTGCGGCTCGGTTGGGTCGCCGACGACGACGGATTCGGTGAGCGCGATCAAGCGTTCCTTCAGCGCGGGCCAGATGCTGCGGGGCGCGTAGAGCCGAGACGCGGCCGAGCACTTCTGGCCCTGGTATTCGTAGGCGCCGCGCACGCACGCGACCGCCAGCGCGTCCAGGTCGGCCGAGGGGTGGGCGAGGATGAAGTCCTTGCCGCCGGTCTCGCCGACGAGGCGCGGGTAGTTGCGGTAGGAGGCGACGTTCTCCCCGACCGTGCGCCAGATGTGCTGGAAGGTCGTGGTCGAGCCGGTGAAATGGACGCCGGCGAGATCGCGGTGGCCGAGCGCCACTGATCCGATCTCGGGACCAACGCCGTAGACGACGTTGATGACGCCGTCGGGAAGTCCGGCCTCGCGCAGCAGTTGCATCGACAGCTGCGCGACGAGGGATGCGCTCTCGGCCGGCTTCCAGACGACCGTGTTGCCGAGGACGGCCGGGCCGAACGCGAGGTTGTTCATGCAGGTGAAGTTGAATGGCGTGACGGCGAAGACGAATCCTTCCAGCGGGCGGTACTCGGCCGAGTTCCACTCGCCGGGGCGGGAGCCGGGCTGGACGTCGTACATGTCGAGCATGTTCTTGACGTTGGCGCGGATGAAGTCGACGGTCTCGCAGGCCGCGTCGATATCGGCCTGGTACGTCGTCTTCGACAACTCCAGCATGGTGGCGGCGTTGAGCCGGTCACGCCACGGCCCGTACTGGAGCATGTCGGCAGCCTGGAGGAACGGTGCGACGCGCTCCTCCCAAGGCAGGCGCGCCCACCAGCGCGACGCGGCGAAAGCGGCGTCGATCGCCTGTTGGGTCTCGGCGGCGCCCGCCCAGTGCACCTGGCCGAGACGCCGCTTGTGCTCGTGAGGGATGAGAACGGGAACCGGCCGGCCGGTGCGGACCTCGGCGCCGTCGATCAGGTTGGGGATGTCGTAGTCGGCTGTGCGTGCTTCGGTGAGAGCGGCGGCAATGGTCGCCCGCTCCGGCGAGCCGGCGGCATAGGCGAGAGGTGCGGTGGGCCCGATGGGAAACAGGGCGGTCCGGCCGGCGGGAGCAGTCATGGCGTACTCCGAGAAGAAAGGGTTTCGGTAGAAGCTAGGCAATCGGCATCGCATCAGCCTTCGGCGCGAGGCCGGAACTTAGCGGCCCGGCTTCCTAAGATTGTCGAATCGGCAGGGGGTTCGATGGCAACGGCGACAGCGGAAGTTCAGGCGGCGGTCGAACGGCTCGGCGCCGCGTTGGGCCGGGCCGTGCTCGTCGAGGACGTGCAGCACCACCCGCTGTGGTGGAGCGCGCAGGGCCAGGTCGACGGCACGCGGATGCGCACGATCCTGCAACGCGAGCCCGCCCCGCCCGCGGCCGCGGTCGTCGTGCGCCTCGGCCTGGCCCGGGCGCAGGGCCCGGTGCGGGTTCCGGCGGTACCGGACGCGGAGATGCTTCCCCGGTGGTGCGTACCGCTTCGGGCCGGTCGCGACTTGTTCGGCTACTTGTGGGTGCTCGACCCCGACCAGACGGTGACCGAAGCCGACCTGCCCGACATCGTGGCCTGCGCGGATCTGGCCGCCTTGACCCTCGCCGAAGAGCGGATCACCGGCGAGAAACGGGACCGTCGACGCGCCGCGTTGATCGCCTGCTTGGTCGACGGGCCGGACCTGGTCGCCGCCCGCGAGTTGATCCGGCTCGAGGAACTCGACCCCGGCGTCACCGTGGTCGTGCAGCTACCGCAACACGCGAGCGGCTGGCCGACTGCCGACGGGATGAGCGTGCACGTCGGAGCCGCCAAGGGCACGAGCGGAGCCCCGGTTCCGCTCGCGCAGCTGCATATCGCAGTTCAGCGTGCCCGGGTGACCGCGCAGGCCGTACGCGCCGGCGCGATCCTCGAGTCGCCGACGTGGGATTCGCTCGGATCCTGGCACCTGATCGCCGCCGCCCCGGATGACGTAACCGTCGCCGACATTCATCCCGCCGCCGAGAAGCTCGCCGGCCAGCATCGGCCGGATCTGATGATCACCGCGCGGGCCCTTCTCGACCATGGGGGCGACGTGGCCCGGACGGCCGAGGCGCTGCACATCCACCGCACGACGCTCTACTACCGGATCGAGCGGATCGAGGCCCTCACCGGCGTCAACCTCAAGGACGGCCCGGGCCGCGACGACCTGCACATGGCCCTGCGCCTGGCCGCGTTCCGCCTGGCGGCCGGCTGAGCCGCCTTCGACTGCATTCGAAATCCTGGGCCACATCTTCCGGCCCGGCGCCGAAGCCAGGCGACCCCGCTCACTTCTAGCGTCGTCTCACCAAAAGAAGGTGGGCGAGCACATGAGCACAGACGTCGATGTCATCGTGGTGGGCGCCGGGGTCGTCGGTGCCAGCAGCGCCTTCCACCTGGCTCGGGCCGGGCTGCACGTGATGGTCGTCGACGCTTTCGACGGGCCGGCCGAGGGCAGCACCGGGCGCTCCTTCGCCTCGATCAGAGCGCAGTGGGCCGACCCGCTGAACGTCGACCTGTCTTGGCGGAGCATCCAGGCCTACCGCTCTTTCCCCGAGGCGCACGGCATGGACGTCGGCTATCGGCCGAGTGGCTACCTCTTCCTCGTGCCGGCCGCGGCCTGGGATGCACACCTCGACGCCGTGGACCTGCAGCGGCAGCACGGGGTTCCGGTCGACGTCCTCGACCTCGCGGCGGCGCAACGAATCACGCCGTTCGCGCTGCCCGGTTTGGCCGGCGCCACGTGGGGCCGGGCCGACGGCGTGGTCGACCCACACCTCGCCACCAGCGGCTACCTTCGGCTCGCGCGATCGGCGGGCGCGCAGGTTCGGTTCCGGCACCGGGTCACCGCCGTCGACTTCGGCAACGAGTGGACAGTCACCGCCGGGGATCGACGCGTCAGTGCACGCCATGTCGTCAACGCGGCCGGCGGCTGGGCGGGTGAACTCGCCGCCCTGGCCGGTATCCATGTCCCCGTGGTCCACTCGCGCCGCAACATCTACGCGACCGCGCGCGGCGCGCTCGAAGATCGGGTGCCGATGACGATCGACGTCGGCTCGGGCGTGTTCGTCCGGGGCGAGGGGTCGCGTCTGCTGTTCGGGGGGGCCCGGCCCGACCAGACCGACGGGTACGACGTGAGCGTCGACTGGCCGTGGATGGAGTCGGTGCTCGAGCAGGCCGTGCCCCGGTTCCCGTGGCTGTCTGACCTACCCCTCGATCGCAGCGGCTGCTGGGCCGGCACCTACGAGGTCACGCCGGATCACCACGGCATCCTCGGCGCCGACCCGAGCACCCCCACCTGGGTCAACGCCTGCGGCTTCTCCGGGCACGGATTGATGCAGGCGCCGGAGGTCGGCCGACTGGTGGCCGAGCAGATAGTCGACGGGGCGATCACGAGTGTCGACGCGGCGCCGCTGCGGCTGGAGCGCTTCGCGGCCACGGCGGCGGGCCACCGGGTCGGGATGGTCTTCTGATGGACGCGACGCGGGTCGACCTGAGTGTCGCCGAGGGCGTAGCGCGAATCACGCTCGACGGGCCGCAGACGCGCAACGCGCTGGACTCGCGCGCCGCCGCCGACCTCGTCGCCGCCTGTGCGGAGATCGACGCGGATGCCCGCGTCGGGGTCGCGATCGTCACCGGCGCCGCAGCCGCGTTCTGCTCGGGCGCGGACACCCGGCTGCTGCACCGGTTGCGGAGTGCCCGTCCGGACGAGGCGCATGAGGGTCTTGACGACCTCTACGGCGCGTTTCGCCGGTTCGGGCAGCTCGGTGTTCCGACGGTCGCCGCGATCAACGGCGCGGCGGTCGGAGCCGGGCTGAACCTCGCCCTCGCGGCGGACCTGCGCATCGTGGCCGCCGACGCAGTGCTGATCTCTGGCTTCGCGCGGGTCGGGCTGCATCCGGGCGGAGGGCACCTGCACCTGCTCGCCCGAGCCGGAGGCGCCGGTCTGGCCGCAGCCGCCGGCGTGTTCGCCCGTTCGATCAGCGCCGAGCAGGCCGTCGCTCTCGGCCTGGCCTGGACGGCGGTCCCGGCCGGCGATCTGCTGCCGGCCGCTGAGCACAGCGTTGCCCACCTGGCGGCCGACCCGCCGTTGGCCCGCGCCCTCGCGGCCACGTTCAGGCTCACGGTCGCCGACCCGACGGCGTGGGATCGAGCGGTCGAGATCGAACGCGCCCGGCAGATGTGGTCGTTGTCCCGTCCGCGCAAGGAGGTCTGATGTATCCAACGTTGCAGGCCGACCCGGCGAAGGCGGCATGGATCAAGAGCACCGTCGCCGAGCTCGCCGCCTTCGGCGAGGAACACCGCGAGACACTCGACACGGCCAACCGGGCCAACAAGTTCCCCCGCGAGCTGTACCAGGAGGTTGGCCGCCGTGGGTATCTGGGCCCGCTGGTTCCAGCCACATACGGCGGTCTCGGTGGCGGCGTGCCCGAGTACGCCGTCATCAGCGAGGAGGTCGGGCGGCACGGGCTCGTGTCCGGGCAGATCGCGGCGCAGGGGCAGCGGTGGCTGCTCGACTGGGGCACGGAGGACCAGAAGGATCGGTGGCTGCGCGGCATCGCGACCGGCCAGATCGTCTTCTCCGAATGCATCAGCGAAAGCAACGCCGGCTCGTCGTTCAAGGCGATGAAGTCGTCGGCGGTACGCCACGGGGGCGACTGGCTGCTGACCGGCAGCAAAACCCACATCAATCTCGGCGCCGACTGCGATGTCACGCTCTTTTACGCCGTGGCCCCCGAAGGGCTGACCAGCTTCCTCGTCGACATGACGCTCCCCGGCATCCGCACCCACGTGACGCGAGCGATCGGGCTGCGGCTCATCCGCACCGCGGACGTCGAGTTCGACAACGTGCGGGTTCCGGACGCGGCCCGCCTGGGCGCGGTCGGCGGCGGCTTGCAGACGTTTCTGTCCACCTTCAACATCAGCCGGCTCGGCAACGCGTCCGAGTTGATCGGGCTTGGTCGCCGGGCGCTCGAACTCGGGCTGCGCTACGCGGGCGGACGTGAGGTCGGCGACGGAGTCGTGACCGACTTCCAGGGCATCCGCTGGATGGTGGCCGACGCCTGGACCGCGTTGCAGGCCGCCTCACTGGCCCGCGACGACGCCGCGGTCGCACACGAGCGCGGGGAGGACATCGCGCTGCGTACCACGACGGCGAAGCGGCTCGCGATCGACGCGGCCGAGCAAGCATCCGACACGGCGTACAGCCTGGTCGGCGGCCACGGCCTCTACGTCGACACCCCGTACGCCGACATCCGGGGCGACATCAAGGTGTTGAAGGTCGCCGGCGGCTCGTCGGAGATCCTGCGTAACTAC